>JAUZRZ010000054.1 GCA_030949945.1 Sulfurimonas sp.
CAAAGTCAAAGTAAACTAGAACTACTAAAAGACTTAAGCAAAAGTTCTTTGTATTAGTACAAAAGGATGTATTATCACTCTGAACTTTGAGAATAAGATTCGGACTCTTGATTTGTCTTCTTTATAATCATACTCTTGCCAAAAGTGTAGCTAAACCTACTCCCTTCTCCTAAGACAGAATCTATTTGAAGTTCTATATCTGCTTCGTCCATGATAGATTTTACTATACACATACCGATACCAAAACCACTTTTATAACTATCTTCGCGGTAGTATCTCTCTAGAATTTTTTGAGGATTTTTGATGCCTTGTCCATAGTCCTTAGAACTAAGTTCCGACACTCTCTCCAATCTCTTTAATGGAGATTTCCAACTTGTGTGTTTTTATGAGAATACTTTATCGCATTAGAGAGAGTATTATCTATTGATTCGCTGGAGCTTTGTTGTGTTAAAGTTAATAGTTACATTTGTAGTTTCATTCAAAGATAGGGAGATGTTTTTGAGTTCTGCGATGAGTTCAAAGTATATTATTCTCTTTAAGGTATCCATTTAAGTTGATAATTTCATCCTCATAATGGACTCTATTCTGTTTTATAAGATAATCCATATCATTATAAATGGTTGAGAGTAACTTTGTAGCAGATTTTATACGGTTAAAGTATTTATTTTTTCCGTAAATTTCATCATAAAGATCAACATTTACATTTATGATAGAGAGTGGAGTGTTTATCTCATGCATAGATTCTTGGATAAAATCATCTAGTCTTTCATTTACTCGTTTAAAAGGTCTTGAAAAATTACTTAATATATAAAAAGAGAGCAGTAGTATGAGTAGTATAATAAAAAAGGCAATAAAACTAGCTTCTAAATAGAGCTGTGAAAAAGAGATGTCTGATTCTGTAATAAGATAGTTTGAGAGAAAGTACTTGTTCAAAGGCAAGGCTGTGATAAGGTACCTTTTAGATTCTCTTTAAAATAACCGGTCATAAAAGAGGGTAGAGCAGAAGAGATTTGTGTATAAACAGGTTTGAAATCTTGTTGGTAAAGACCTGATGCAGAATCTGCAAATTTTGGAAACTTAAATGTTTCATCTGGATGGTTTCCAAAACGTTCCATAGCATTAATTATATGAGACTGAATTGATTTTAACTCCATCTCCTTTTTTATCTCTTGAAGATTTATTCTGTAATCTACATAGAGGTACAGAGGAGAGAGGAGAATAAATGAGATAATAAGAGTATATATAAGTGTATATTTTCTAACAAAACCTTGTTCATCAACTATCAAAACTGATACCCTAAACCATATACATTTTTTATGAGTCCTTTGGGTAGTTTTCTGCGAAGGTTATTAATTTGGACTCTTGCATTACTCGCTTCTATATTATTTTCCCAAATCTCATCGTAGAGTGTATCAAGACTCACTATTTGGTTTTTATGCATCACAAAAAAGTCTTAAAATTGACCTTTCTGTTTTACTAAGAGGAATCTCTTTTTCTGTTATGGCTAAGAGTATAGTTGTTTATGTTATAGATGTACTCAGGACAGAGTTCTATGGTATCGCTATCTGTATTAAAGCAGTTTGATTTTAAAGCATGCTGAACACGAAGGAGCAGTTCTACGAGGTCAAAAGGTTTTTTTATGTAATCACAGCAACCCGTCGCATAGCCTCTAAGCATAGCATCAGTACTCGACATAGATGTAACAAAAATAGTTGGAATATTTTTTCCTTCATCCGCGAGTTCTTTCTAAGTGCAAAACCATCCCACTCTCCTGGAACATTAACATCAAGTAGTAACAGATCATAGTGTTTTGAAAAAATTGCATCAAAGGCATCATCACTATTCTCAAAAGTATCAACACTATAGCCTTTAGCAGTTAAAAATTCTTCTATACTCTCTTGGAGTACTGTCTCATCTTCTAGTAGTAATAGTTTCATTTGATTTTTCCTCTAGAAATATTGTTTGGATTTGTCTCTAGTAGGAGTGATATAAGCTCATCTTTGGTGTATAATTGAAGCTCTGTAGAGAGTTTTTCTTCTATATATTTTTTATCTTTATTATCGGCACAGTTTTTGAGAGTAAGTAGCTCTTTATTTGATAGTTTATTATAAGGATTTAATCTTTTTTTGTTTTGACAGAGTTGTAGATGTCTTTTCTTGCATAGGTAAAAATGTATCTAGCTCTTGTTCAAAAGCATTAAAAAGCTTTAAGCCTCTCCTCTGAGAGATACTAAAACAAAGGCACCAATATTTTCATCATCAGCATTTAAAATAGATGTGTAAAAAAAGAGATGTTGGTCTTTCTTTACATATCCATGTTGCCATAATTTTTGAAGATTCACTTTTTTAAGTATTTCAATATAGTTTATATTTGCACCAAGGTTGGCAACTATCATATTTGAAATTCTTTGTCTATTTTTGAGTAGAACAGCCTGCTTTTCATACTTTGTCATCCAAGAAGAACTACAAGACCTACACCATAGTTTGAGAAGTATTGCTCAAGCTCACCAAATCTTTGAATAACTTCTAAAAATGCAATCAGTTCACCATCTTCAATTATAGGAATAGAAGCGATAAGTACAAGACGCCTTGCTGCAACAAAAGAGAGATGCGCTTTAAGTGTCTGTTTTACTTCTTCAAGATCAGGACGATTTTTTTGACATTTACCCCAGCATCTGTATTGTCCCAACTTCTTGCAAGAATAGTATAGTCTTTTGAGACTATCTGTATTCTTAAGTTGTGAACCACTAAAGGTTTCTATAGTTTTCATATAGTTTTTTAAGATAATATAGCTTTTTTGAGTATTGTTTGAAGTGATAGCTTTTTGAAGTGTTTCGTTTTGAGAGAGTGCAAGTGCAAAGTTAAAAGCTTTCTCTTTTTCATTTGCGACTTGCTTGTTTAGTAGGTTTATCAGGACAGAGTGTAATTCTTTCTTGAAACTCTCGCTCACTTTTCATGTAAAAGTAAGCAGTAGAGACTAAGAGTATCAGTAAGATTAGAGCAAGATACTTCTGATAGAGTTTCATCATATCCCTTAAGTTGAGTTAATCACCATACTATCTGTTTTAATATAAAATCAATGTTAAATTACTTGATTTTTATATAAGCATAACCATCATGTTGTAAATCAATAATTTTTATAATACCAGCTGTTGTAAGTGTTACATAATCATCAATCTGCTCAGGTTTAACATTTTTCTTTTTCATAGTGTTTTTACAAGCGAAAAATTCAACATTATCGCCACCGAGCTGCTTGAGGTTAGAAAAACGAGAATCTGTACCCTTACCAGTTGGTCCACCATGCTCACAGTAAGGCATGTGCACAAAACCAGTTCCTTCAAAACCTTTCATCATATACTGAAGACAAGGTCCAAGTGCTACAACTTTAAGGTCATACTGAATCATCTTCTTATCATAATACTTTACAACATTGTTTAAAGTGTTAAGCATTAAATGCACACGTTTAACATCAGCGAAGTCACACTGATATACTATTTTCACTACATCATCATCTGAACTTTTGTCACTAGCAAATGAGGGAGTAACCATCATAGCTAGAGCAAACATTAGAGATACTATTTTTATTATTTTCATATTATTTTCCTTTTACTTTTTAAAACGCAGCTGTTACTTGAATACTCAAACGGTTACTCCATATTGCTAACAACTTGTTGTGCATTTGCATTATTTGGTGCCTTTGCTTCTCTTATCAAGTAGTTAAAGTCAATTCTTGTTGGTCCTCTAAATCTATAAGAAGCTCCAAGTGTAAGAGTCTTGAAAGTCACGACGAGCTTTTTCATCATTTGTTAAACGGTTAAGGTAATCATAACGACCAAAGACTTCAAGCTTTTTAGCGATAAGTTCATACTGAAGGTTCAGGTACCCACCATCTGCCTTGTTCTCTTTACCTACAGCAAATTGAAGCTGCCAATCTTCTTGTAATGGATCAGCATTTGTATCTTTTGCTCCAGTATAAATCATACCCTCAGCAACAGTATATTCAGCTTCAACTCTTAATCCACTCTTGTGGTAAGAAAAACCTATACCATAACGATTACGCTCATTATTTACCTCTACTGCATTTGTTGATGCATTATTATCATGATCTGATATAAGTTGACGATTTCCAGTTTGACCCCAAACGAAAAATTTTAAAGCATTTGTATAATAACCTCTACCTTTACTGTTAAAAGTCTTTTCTAAAGCAAAATATCCATAGTGTGTCGCATTAGCATTTCCGCTGTTAAAAGATATACCTGCTCCATTACCATACATATAAGCATACGAAACATCCCAATCATCTGTGACTGGAAGTGTATCAAATACTTGTGCACCAACATCTCTAAATGCAGCAATAGGTTCTGCTGGGTCACCTCTGATAATGGTCTGTAGCTGCTCCACGTCTTAGATTTTTGTTGGAAATTTGAGCTTCATATTTGTAAACAATGTTTTCAAAGTATCACTTACTGTTGGTATTGTTTCAAATTTGATTGCTTGATTGATTCTGTTTACAACTGTTTTTACTGTTGATAACTCTCTGATGGTAGATTTAAAATCAAGTTCACTCTCTTTGTAAACCCTTTGAGTTTGAGTGTTATATTATAAAGCATGCATTGATAAAAGTAATATGCCCTTGTATCCGTTCATCAGTTTTAAGATATAGAGGTCGTATCTCTAAAAACTCTGTTTTTAATGTCTTAAAAGCATTCTCTACTTTAATAAGTGTTTTATAGGCTTTATGAATATCCTCTTTTGAATCTTTTGAGGTATCTATTAAAGAACTTGTCACTACATAACATCCATCAAGTTGTTCTATTTTAGTTTTTTCTTTTTTATCAATTTCGATAGTTGTTGTAGCTATCTCTTTTGTTTTTAAAACCTCTTCTTGGTTTTTGTTGATTCTCTTGACATTACCCTCTTTATAGCTAATTGTGACAGTTACAAACTTATTCAATTTTAAATCAGATATTTTCTTATCAATATGCTTCTGAAGAGTTGTGCTCTTAGCTCTGTAGTGGGTATTATAGTAATCTGTTTTTTCTTTAATAAATCCTTTTAGTCTCTCTAGTTTACTCTCTCTTGTCTCTCGTATCTCATCTCTTCTGAGGGGGTTTTGGCGAAGGATGTATCTGGTGTTGTTCTCTATAATCTCTTTGAGATTCTCATCAAAGAGTGACATCTCTATTTTGCTCTCTTTGTTATCTATGAGTGCTTGTATGCTAGACTTACCTATAGAGGTAATAAAGTCATATCCCATCTCTCTTATTTTTATAATATCTTCACTCTTTATCATACCTCCATCACCTACTATAGTGATATTCTCAAGGTTAAATCTATTTTTGAGTTTATCTAATTGATCAGAAAAAGTTTTTACATCGTTAGTATTACCCTTGTAGGTATGGATACTTATAGCATGCCCATTCTCATCTGTGAGAAGTCCTATGACAATCTGCTTTGTGCCTTGTTTATTATCTCTATTGTAGCCATAGCTTACGAGTTGGCTATCACTATACTCTCCTGTAACATAAGAGCTTGTAACATCATAAAATACTCTCTTTGGGGGATTGTTTTTATAGTAAGATTTAAAGAGTTTATCTTCTATGCTCTCTTGATGCTCTCGCATGTAGTCCAAACCCATATAGATAGTTTTTTTATCTAGTTTTTCTTGCTCTTTTTCATTCAGTTCTAGCAAATCTAAAATCTTATCTTCATCTTTTGCCCATGCTAGTGCTTGGAGTCTACTGCTTTGGAGTGTTATTCTAGCCTGCTATGAGCATCAGTGCAATTTTGCCTCAAATGTTCTTCCAAACACTCTCGAAGCATACCAAGCATATTCATAAGAAACACAATCACAAAGCGTTAAGCCTACTGTTCTTCCTTGACTCTGATTATCTGCTGTAATAACAATATCGCTCTTGTTTTTTAATGCTGCCGCTATTGCTTGAACTTGCTCTTTAGGTTGATTGGTTAAATTTAAAAGTGTTCTTGTCTTAACCTTACCATCTTCTCTATAGCTCTCCCTTAAAAGAATCTGCTCATGATAGGTATCCTTATACTTTTTTCGAGTAACCGCTATGTACATCATACTTCCGTTTTTAAATTATATGTGATTATATCCTAAAACAAGAAATATTTCAAATAATTCCGTGCCTACATTTTTTATAAAAAATGAGTGAATGTACTGTTGCAATGGGGTTGTAGGGAATTTTGGTGGAGAATGTTCGCTGTATGGCACTTTGACACCTTTTGGTGCAACAAACTCAGGTTGATACCCTTGTAGTGCTAACCAGTTCGCTGCATCTACTGACGAAGACAGGTCATAAGTAAAGCGAGTGATGTTAGCTTAGCTTTTAGAGATAGTCTCATATTGTTTCCTCCGTATGAAGATATATTTGTAGTTTAAGACAAGAGTGAAAAGA
>JAUZRZ010000055.1 GCA_030949945.1 Sulfurimonas sp.
TGAAAAACAAACAGATAAAAGAGTATCTTAATTATTTTCAGGTTATCACTCCTATGAAAGGTGGTCTGCTTGGCAGTACCAATCTTAACAAGGTTTTACAAGAGTACTTTAACCCAAATCCGAGCAAGTGTGTTAAACGCGGTGGTTTAGAGTTTCGCTTGATGGATAAGGTCGTACACACCAAAAATGAAAATATGACATCTTGGAGTGGGGATGGTTTTAAACTAGGTGAGGATGCTAATCAAAGAAGAATCTTTAACGGTATGAGTGGTCTTCTTTTTAAGATAGATGAGGATGATGAACAGTTGTTCGTATTTTACCCAAATGAAGATGTGGTTGTGGTTTATGAGTATGATGAAATTAAAAGTCATCTTATGCTCTCTTATGCTCTAACTATCCACAAAGTTCAAGGTATGGAGTATGATATAGTTGTTATTCCTATGAGTTTTACACATTTTATCATGCACAATACTAAGCTCATTTATACTGCAGTGACTCGTGCTAAACATAAGTGTGTTCTAGTAGGTGAGGGTGCTGCGTTTGAGAGTGGATGTAGGAAGTTTGAAGCTACACGGCGAGATACCGTGCTTTTAGAACTTTAGTAGAAATATTTGAAAACTATTTTTCAATAAATGCTTGAAGCTCTTTGTCCGTAGCAAGAGTTGCAATAGTTAAAATTTTCCCATCACTTAGAGTAATTGCTACAATTTTCTCAACATCCATATCTTTTCTAAATGGAGCAGCGACAGTTTTGTCATTTAAAAGTAAAACTGTATGTTTAAAATCTTTTAAACCAGGTAGGATAAAAAGAGTTCTAATGAGTGAAGGAGCTGCACTTACATCTGCTATGAACTCAGTATTGTTATCTGCAAGATATGAAGCATCTTTTGTAACGAAAAAATCATTACAAATATGTGCAGACTCTTTGTCAAATGCAAAAATAACTTTAGTTGTTGTAGCTTTAAGTGTATGTTCTTTCTCAAACTGATCTTGAAGTGTTAAACCACTTAAACTTTTTCCAACTACAATTTTAGCCTCTATATCTTGAGGTGCTTCTTCTTTAGAACCACATCCTACAAAAAGTAGTGTTAATGCAATGGCTGTTATGATTTTTATCATTATATCGTCCTTTGTTTTTATAGTGAAATGATACACAATCATAGTTCATTTTTGCTCTAGTCTATAACTTAGTAAACTAGCTTAATAAATTTTAAAGTAAAAATTCGTGTATAATTGCAATAAATAAACTTAAGGAAATAATATGGCATGGGCAACAGCGAGACATATACTAGTAGATAGTGAAGATAAATGTAATGAATTAAAAACAGAAATCGAAGCAGGAACATCGTTTGAGGATGCGGCAAAGGCAAATTCAACTTGTCCTTCATCTGCAGAGGGTGGAGACTTAGGTAAGTTTGGACCAGGACAAATGGTTCCTGAATTTGACAAGGTCGTTTTTAATGCTGATGTAGGTGTAGTATATGGACCAGGTAAAACACAGTTTGGTTACCACTTACTAGAGGTTACTGGGAGAGGATACTCTTCCAAGCTCCTCAAGACGGAGCACTTATTATGTCATCAAACTGTGTTTTATTAAAAGTTTGTTGGCGTTTAGCAAGTTGAGCTGTATGAATGGATATTAGCTCAGACATTGCACCTTTTTCAACTTTACCATCAAGAAAATCTAAAACTTCGACAATCCCAATACTTCTCATGGCATTTGGCAGACGGGAGTATTTATGTTCTAAAAAACAGACTTCATCAATTAGCCCCATCTCTAACATTGCAGATGTACGTTTACGAATTCTCTCTCGAATTACATCACGGGAGACTTCTATATTATAAATTGGCATCATCTGTATTACTGGTTTTGGAGGATTTTGAGTAAACCACTCAGTTGGAGTTTGTCCTGAAGCCACGTAGATGAGAAGTGCTTTTTCTATTCTGTAACTATCATTTTTATCAATATTTTTCATATATATTGGATCGTTTTTACAAAGTTTTTCGTAACAAGCAGGCAGGTTTTTTGAGTTCTTGACTCACACTCTCTTTTACTTTTTGTGTTATATCTGGAAGTCTTGAGAGACCTTGCATTAAAGATTTTAGATAAAAAGATGTTCCACCAACAATGACAAGATTTTTATTTGCTTCTTTACACTCCTTGAGAACTTCTTCATAAAGGGAAATAAAGATGTCAACACTAAAATACTCATCAGGATATAAAACATTTATACCAAAATGTTTGACCCTTGAGAGTTCCTCTTTTGAAGGTTTAGCTGAAACTATATCTATCTCTTTGTAGATACTAAGAGAGTCGATTGAGAGTATATAGGCATCTAGTTTAAGCGCGATTTTTATAGCCAAATCACTCTTTCCTGAAGCAGTTGGTCCAATAATAGCAAGTTGTTTCATGATGAAATTATATCATTTTAAAGCTCTTTTAGATAAAATAACTAATAATTACGTAAAAGGGTGGAGCATTGCAAAGAGTTATACAAAAAGCGAAAGATTTTAATGAACTTGTAATGTTTGAACACTCTATATTTTCGCTTCCCTTTATTTTTATAGCTATGGTAGTAGCCGCAAATGGTTGGTTTGGATTTTGGCTTCTCCTTATGGGAGTTTTAGCAGCTCTTAGTGCAAGAAACTTTGCTATGGGTGTGAACCGATATGCTGACCGTGACATAGATGCACAAAACCCTCGAACTGCATCAAGACCAAATGTGGATGGGCGTTTGGATGCAAGAACTATTTTACTCTTCATCGTGGTAAACGCAGTGATATTTGTTGGAGTAGCTTATATGATAAACCCTTTAGCCCTAAAAATGAGTCTGCCGATTCTCATTATCTTAGGTTCTTACTCCTATTTTAAACGTTTCTCTTCTATGGCACATATTATTTTAGGTATCTCTCTGGGACTTGCTCCTATTGCTGGGGTTATCGCTGTAACTGCGAGTGTACCACTCTGGTCTATATTTTTAAGCCTTGGAGTTGTGTTTTGGGTGGCTGGATTTGATCTGCTCTATTCACTACAAGATATGGCATTTGATAAAGAAAAGGGATTACACTCCATTCCTTCTAAGTATGGAGCACAAAAGACATTACTGATTTCTGCAATTTTTCATACACTCACAATCCTTTTTTGGTCACTGTTCGTATATGAGGCACATTTAGGTTATATCGCTTATATGGCTGCGTTTGGAAGTGCTGGCGTTTTAGCTTATGAGCAAAAGTTAGTGCGTCGTGACTTCACACAGATTGACCGTGCTTTTTTTACTGTTAATGGTTATCTAGGTGTGGCATTTTTTATTTTAATTGTTTTAGATAGGATTTTTTCATGAGTATGCCGCGTTTAGTTAAAGCACCCATTAGTATCTGTTTTAGTGAGGCTTCACAAGATAAAGAGGTGTATGAGAGAGAGTATCAACAGTTAAGTGAGTCAGATGAAGACCCTATTAGTCAGTGGTTAAAACTTGCTAAAGCAAAAGGGGACACAAGAGAAACCGACCCAATCCTTTTAGAACTTGTAGTTGAGTTACATAGAAAGATAGACTCATTAGAGATGTTTTTAAAAAATGAAGTTCCTCAACGTGTTTCACTTATTAATGAGTCAGAGATAGAGTCTATTGGCTTTGAGTATTTTAAGATGGAGTCTGAAGTTTTAGAAGAGGGCAAAAGTCTATTATGGTCGCATAGAGATGCCTATCTATCCAAAACATGATGTAGCGGTTTTTTTCCAAGCACATAGCACCACTTTAGCTAAGATACTAAAAATGCATAACCGAGATGAAAAAGAGTGGAATGCCTATATGACAGCAAGAGAGCGAGTACTTATCCGAGAAGCAAGAGAGAAAAAATAATGCAATTTTTACAATTTAATATAGAGTATGTAGTTGTCGCAATGTCAGCAATAATTCTCTATCTACTCTACTATGTTTACACAAAAGATGCGAGTTATACAAAAAATATTCGCTCAGTTGCATCTGTTGTAGAAGAGATGAATCGTGAACTTTTTTATCTCAAAAAGAACCTAACAGAGACACAGGGTAGCATAAAAGAAAACTCTCAGCGTATGAATGATGAAGCGATATATGAAGAGATAGAACGCAGTGTTTACGACATGGTTCAGCCTTTAAGCTTAGGCTTAAAACAGCTTCAAGATAATATAAATGCAATAGATGCAGAAGTGGCAAATCGTATCGCACATTTAGAGAGTGGAGTTAAACAGATAAGCATTCCCACTTCTGTTCATGGAAATGATGATGAAAAAATACTTTCACTTTTTAAGCAGGGTGTCTCAGTGGAGACTATCTCTAAAGAGTTGCATATCTCACAACCAGAAGTAGAGTTTGTTTTAAAAATAAACAAAATAAAGTAAGTTAATGTATGCAGATAAAAAACTCTTTACCTTAGTGAGTATCTTAATAGGGATAAGCGTGATACTCTCTTACACACTTGCCTCATATACAACACTGCTGTTTAATGTAAATGAGTTTCATTTTGCTATTCGTCAAACTTTTTTTGCTCTTTTAGGCATTAGTATTATTTTTATTCTCTCTCAATTAGACCCAGATAAATGGCTTACACCGATTGGATTTTTACTCTTTTTTGGCTCCTTAGCTCTTATGATTGCCATGCCTTTTTTACCTGAGTCTTTGGTCTCAGCAGTAGGGGGAGCAAAACGCTGGATTAAAATAGCAGGGTTTTCTCTAGCTCCAGTTGAGTTTTTTAAAGTTGGTTTTGTTTACTTTTTAGCTTGGAGTTTTTCTCGTAAACTAGGACATCATGATGGTATGGGAATTGTCAGTGAGTTTAAGCGTTTTATTCCTTATGGGGTTATATTTATAGGGGCTATGTTTATCATCGCATTTTTACAAAAAGATTTAGGGCAGGTAGTCGTTTTAGGTTTAACACTACTGGTCATGTTGATTTTTGCAGGAAGTAGTTTCCGTTTCTTCTTAAGTATTTTAGCTGCTATATCTGTAGCAATTTTGATTTTTGTGATGACAGCTGAACATAGAATTTTACGTATAAAATCTTGGTGGGCATTAGCCCAAAACTTTGTTTTAGAGATACTACCAGCGAGTTTAGCAGATAGACTCAGAGTGCCTGTTGAGGTTGAGCCTTACCAAATTGGACACTCACTAAATGCCATTCATAATGGTGGTATTTTTGGTGTGGGTATAGGGAATGGTACTTTTAAACTTGGCTTTTTATCTGAAGTGCACACAGACTTTGTTCTCTCTGGTATTGCTGAAGAGTTTGGTTTTATAGGTGTTGTTTTTGTGGTGTTTATTTTTCTTTGGATGCTGCAGCGCATATTTAAAATCGCAAACAGAGCAGAAGATAAAAGTGTATATCTTTTTAGTATAGGAATAGGGCTTATTTTATCTTTTGCCTTTTTAGTAAATGCTTATGGTATTAGTGGGATTACCCCTATTAAAGGTATTAGTGTTCCATTTCTCTCTTATGGGGGTTCTGTTATGCTTGGCTCTGCGTTTGGTGTCGGAATGGTACTAATGGCTTCAAATAGAGTAAATATGGAGAAGCGAGACCCAATGAATCAAACGGAGAAAGAATGAATATATGTATAACAGGTGGGGGAACAGGTGGACACCTGATGATAGCAGAAGCTCTTGTTGAGGCAGCCTCAAATGCAGGACATAGTGCAATTTTCATGGGTTCTACCCATGGACAAGACCAAAAATATTTCAAAGACTCCGAGTGCTTTTAAATCAGTATATTTTTTTGAAACCACGGGTGTTGTAAATCAAAAAGGTTTAGGAAAAATCAAAGCACTACTAAAAGTATTTAAAGCATTTCTTCAAGCCAAAAAGATACTTAAAGAAGAAAAAATAGATGCAGTGTATAGTGTAGGTGGTTTTTCTGCTGCGCCTGCTGCGTTTGCGAGTCTCTTTTGTAGAGTACCACTTTTTATCCATGAACAAAATGCAGTATATGGAAAACTAAACCAACTCTTAAAACCTTTTGCAAAGAGTGTTGTATCTGCTTACGATAAGAACTCTCCCATCAAAGGCTACCCTGTAAAAAAGATTTTTTCACAAACTGCGAGAGTACGAGAAAAGTTAAAGTCTATTATTTTCTTAGGTGGAAGTCATGGTGCAAAAGCGATTAATGACTTGGCACTCTCAAGGGCAAAAAAACTACAAAGAATGGGCATACATATCATCCATCAAGCAGGTGAAGCTGATTTTGATAGAGTAAAAAGTGCTTATGAAGATTTAGGTGTAGAGGTAGAACTTTATGCTTTTACTGGGGAGTTACCCAGACTTATAGCTAAGGCTGATTTAGCAGTGAGTCGTGCAGGGGCAAGTACTCTGTGGGAACTTACAACAAATGGCTGTCCTGCACTTTATGTACCCTATCCCTATGCCGCGGGAAATCATCAGTACTTTAATGCAAAGTTTATTGTAGATGATTGTATGGGCTGGTGTGAGCTAGAAAATGAGCAACTACAGTTTGCACTAGATGAGATATTAGAAAAACCTGATTTGGCAAAAAGAAGTAAAAAATTACTAGAGTATTCTACCGAGGGAGTAGCTTTGAAGATGATAAACGCAGTAGAGGAAGTGATATAGATGTTACATGATTTAGCACAGGTACTTGTAGATTTGATTTTTGATTGGGGGTACCTTGGTATCTTTATTATGATGGCTATTGAGAGTAGTTTTATCCCTTTTCCGAGCGAGATAGTACTTATTCCCGCTGGGTATTTGGCAAGTCAAGGGGAGATGAGTATATCTATGATAATGCTTAGTGCTCTTGGTGGCTCACTACTTGGGGCATTGGTAAACTATTATCTAGCACTTACGTTAGGGAGAAAAATTCTTATACGATATGGAAAATATTTTTTTATAAAAACGCAAGCATTGGAAAAAATGGAAGAGTTTTTTGATAAACATGGACATATCTCTACATTTACAGGACGACTTATTCCAGGTATTCGACAACTTATCTCTATCCCTGCAGGTTTAGCACGTATGAATTTAGTACAGTTTTCACTTTTTACAGCTTTAGGTGCAGGTCTATGGGCGTTAGTACTTACACTGCTGGGTTACTTTATAGGTGAGAATCAAGCACTTATTAATACTTACTTACGTGAAATTACTATTGTAGTATTGATTAGTTTAGTTATCATTGTTGGGGTATACTACGGTTTAAAAAAACTAAGGAATAAGTAATGAATTATATGTTTGAGAGTGGATTTTTAGGAACAAAAGCACCATTTTTTATGGACTTTGTGACACTTCTTGTAGCACTCCTTCCTGTTCTTGTATACGGTGCGATACTGCTTGCTAAAAAGATATGTACAAAGCACATATGATAGTACAAAATATCATTTTTGTAGTAGCACTTGTAGTTGTAGCCTATTTTGAAGTTGGCGTTCGTGTTGGTGGTGGTTTTGATGCATTTATGGAAGGTAGTGGTGTACCTTATACTTATGCTTTAATAGTACTGATTGTACATATTATCATAGCAGTTGCTATGCTTTTTTACTGGGGAGTTACTATTTTTCATGGTAACAGCAACTATAGAAAAGGAAATTTACCAGGACATGCATCTCGAACTCATAAAGTTTTAGCACTAAAGACTTTTCTTACGATAGTCTTTACCTCTTTTAGTGGTGTTTGGGTATATTTACTACTGTTTGTATACTAACTTATGTTACAGACTATAAGGAGCAAAGCCCCCTATAGTCGCAGGGACAATTTTGTCCCTACAACCCCCTAAAGCTATAAAAAAGGGACTTTTTTAAGAAAAGTCCGTAAGGTCAGATTATTAAATTTAAAAGGAATAAAATGATAAAAATTGATGAAAAAGCACCAGAATTTTGTCTTCCAAATCAAGATGACATAGAAATCTGTTCTCGTGATTTAAAAGGTAAGTGGGTAGTTTTATACTTTTATCCTCGTGATAATACACCAGGATGTACAACTGAGGCTTGTGAGTTTACAGAAGCGGCACCAGACTTTGGCGATTTAAACGCAGTGATACTTGGGGTGAGTGCTGACACTACTAAAAAACATCGTAATTTTATAGAGAAACATAACTTAGGTATTACACTACTAAGTGATGAGTCAACTGAGATGATGCAAGAGTATGGTGTTTGGCAGATGAAGAAAAACTATGGAAAAGAGTATATGGGTATAGTTCGCAGTACTTTTATAATCAATCCTGAGGGTATTGTAAAAGCAGTTTTTGAGAAGGTTCGTGTAAAAGAGCATGTAGCTAAGGTAAAAGAAAAACTCCAAGAGCTTCAAGCTTAGAGAGAAAAAAAGAGTTAAGTTCTCATAAATATGAGAACTTAAACTTATAGTTTAATATCTATAACGTAAGTAAAAACGGATGTCTTGTGCGGTATCTACAACAGTAGAAGCATAGTTCTGACCATCTTGGCATTGTAGAATTACATCACTAATTTCTACAGCTGTTCGTAGTATCTCCAAAAAATCCATTACTTCCAGTGTATTTATAGTCTATATAAGTTGCACGCACTTGAAAAGTTAAGATGTCTTCGACAAGTGGTTCGCTAAAGTAAATCTCATAAGCTTCACCACGAACAGCCATTTTAGAACCTATATTTGTATCTTCAGCATAAGTCATACTTCTCCAGTATTGACTTCCCTTATTGTACTCTATACCCCATCTTCCATCTTCGGTAAATATTGATGGCATCTGCACTCCAGCCCATGCTGAGTATCCTCTTTGTGATTCAGTTGAACCGAGCATACCACCATTACCATTATCTGTAGGATCTGTAACACTCATTGCACCACTCACAAAAAAGAATGTATCATCAAGGTAATCACTCCACTCATCACCAATACCATTCATTGTAAAGTTAGCCGTAACACTATGCATTCCACCAACAGTTTTCATTCCTTGAAATTGTCCTAAATTATTAAAGTCTGCATCAATCAAGTTACTTGCATAATAATATTGTGTAGCAATTCCATACTGACCATCATCATAAGGGATAAAAATAAGCCCAGCAAGGTCTATATCTGTCGTGTCCCTATCACTTGTACTATAAGGTGCATTAACAGTTGGGTTTCCTGATGCATTTACATCAAAAAACTTAGGATTGGCATTTGTTCCACCGCGACCAAAACAAAACTTAACATACATACCATCTACACCTATCACATCTTCTAGAGAAAATTTAGAACTTAAACCATCAAACTCAACATTAATAGTGTGTCCCATAGGGGATGCAGCACCATCATCGTCACGAAGATTTATAAGGTGTCCATTTGTTGAGGGACGACGACCAACACTAAAAGTCCAGGGAATCTCAGTACCTAAAAATGTATCATTTTTATATAAGAAGTAAGCAGAACGGACACGGACTACATCATCATAAGCATTTTCATTTGTAATCCAGTCAAATGTTTCAAAGGGAGTTTGATTTGTACCACTGCCACTTCTAGCACCAAAAGCTTTGTTGTAGCCGAGTTGACCCCTAAAACTAAGGTGATCAGTTGCTTTCCAGTTCATGTTTATCCATAAACGGTTAGTCATAAAAGCATCATTACCTTGGTCTGAACCATCAGCCATTTTATACTGCATATTATCAAGAGCAAATCTATAATCAACACCAAACTTTAAATGTGAACCATTTGTTGCTTTGTTTAGGTCTGTTACACTCTCTTCAAGGTCAGCAAGACGCTCTTCAACTGTTTCTTCATCATCATCCTCGTCTTCCTCATCTGAATCAGTATCATCTTCAGAATCATCATCTGAATCTGGACCTTCATCATCTTCATCTGCATCATCAGCACTCTGAGAAGTTTCTTCTTCCTCATCAACTTCTTGAGTATCTTTTGACTTTAGAGTTACAAGTTCCTCTTGCATCTGCTTCATTTGAAGCTCCATTAACTGGATGCGCTCGTACATTGACTCTGCATTAAGACTAGATGTAAGTATAGTCGCAGCTGCTAGTGATAGTAGTAAAGGCTTATTCATTCTTTCCCCTTATGGTGTAATAAATCTACAGTACTATACATTATATATTATAAAAGCAATTTTAAACGCAGGTAAATTACTATAACAAATACTAATATAATGTATAAAAGCTTAACTTAAATAAAATTTGAGTATAATTCGCGGATTTTTCATTCTCTTTTTGAGAAGAAAACATTAAACAAGTATGTGTCAAAAGTTAGTGCAACTCTCTTTTTAGAGAGTCAATGTCCGACATTACTGAAGTCAACTAACAAATTTCTGGCTTGATAAATAAGCCTTTAAGGATACCCTATGGTAACTATGAAAGACCTTTTAGAATGTGGTGTACACTTTGGACACCAAACACGTCGTTGGAACCCGAAAATGAAAAAATACATCTTTGGTGTTCGTAAAAATATCTATATAATTGATTTACAAAAGACTCTACGTTATTTCCGTAGTACATATACTATTGTTATGGATGCTGCTGCTGAAGGTCAAACGATTCTTTTTGTTGGTACAAAAAAACAAGCTCGTAACTCTGTAAGACAAGCGGCTCTTGACTGTAATATGCCTTATGTAGATAACAGATGGTTAGGTGGTATGCTTACTAACTTCCCAACTATTCAAAAGTCTATTCGTAAACTTGACATCATTTCTGAGATGCAAGAAAATGGTCAAATTGATCTTTTAACTAAGAAAGAAAAACTAATGCTTTTACGTCAAAAAGTGAAGTTAGAGTCATATTTCGGTGGTATCCGTAACATGAAAAAACTTCCTGATATGCTTTTTGTAGTAGATGCAGTAAAAGAGCACATCGCAGTTTTAGAAGCTAGATGTCTTAAAATCCCAGTTGTAGCACCACTAGATACTAACTGTGACCCAGACTTAATCGACTACCCAATTCCAGGAAATGATGATGCGATTCGTTCAATTCAACTTTTCTGTCGTGAAATGACTGCTGCAATCAACGAAGGTAAAGCTCTTAAGAGATGCACCTGTTGAAGAAGAGCAAGTTGAAGAAGAAGTTGCAACTGAAGCTCCGGTAGCGGAAGAAGCAGTAGCAGCAGCAGTTACAACAGAGGAAGTATAGTCATGGCAGCAGTTACAGCAGCAATGGTAAAAGAGCTTCGCTCTGCTACTGATGCACCGATGATGGATTGTAAAAAAGTTCTTGTTGAAGCTGATGGAGACATGGCAAAAGCAACTGAACTTTTAAAAGAACGTGGTATTGCTAAAGCAGCTAAAAAAGCTGACAGAGTTGCGGCAGAAGGTCTTGCAGGTATAAAAATAGCTGATGACTACTCAAAAGCAACAGTAATAGAGATAAATTCTGAGACTGACTTTGTTGCACAAAATGAGGGTTTCCAAAACCTTGTTCAAGAGACAGCAGATGAGATTTTTACAAATCAACCAGCTGATGTTGCTGCATTTATGGCATCTGAATTTGGTGAGAAGTTTCAATCTGAAGTAATTAAAATCGGTGAGAAGATAGAACTTCGTCGTTTTTCTACTTTAGAAGCTGATGCTACAACATCTTTAAATGGATATATTCACTCAAACTCTCGCATAGCAGTTATTGTTACAGCTAAGTGTGATAGTGAAAAAACTGCAGAGGGTATGAGACCATTCTTAAAGCAAGTTGCAATGCATGCATCTGCAATGAAACCATTAACTCTTTCTTATAAAGATTTAGATCCTGCTTATGTACAGAGTGAAACTGTTGGGCGTATCGAAGTTATTAAAAAAGAGAATGAAGAGTTAGCACGTTTAGGTAAAGCTCTTAAAAATGTACCAGAGTACATCTCTATGAGTCAACTTACTGAGGATGTTTTAGCTGCTGCAGAAGAGAAGATTAAAGCTACTCTTAAAGAGCAAGGTAAACCTGAAAAAATCTGGGATAAAATTGTTCCTGGTTCATTAGCTCGTTTTATCTCTGATAATACTACTTTAGATAAAGAGCAGTGTTTACTAGATCAAAACTTTGTAATAGATGACAAACTTACAGTTGCACAAGCAGTTGAAAAAGCGGCTGCGTCACTTGGTGGTACAGCTGAAATTACAACATTTGTTCGCCTTGAAGTAGGTGAAGGAATTGAGAAAAAAGAAGACGATTTTGCTGCAGAAGTTGCTGCACAAATGGCTTAATTCTTAGGAATTAATTCTACTTTTTTACAAAAGGGCTAGGACTTAGGTCTTAAGTAAGAGACCATAAATAACTTCACAGCCAATGAGAAGAGAAGCTATCAGATACAAGGCGAAAGTCCGCAGGAGCTACGAGTAGCTTCAAGGATTTTTAACGAAGTAGATTATAGCTTCTCATCTCACCCGTAGGGCAACATTTAAAAGATTCATCTTCTTCGTTGAACTTTACTTAACGATGCTCGCATCGCCAAGCAAAGTTCGCCTTAAATCTAAGCCTTTTAAATGTTGTTGGTTGTGAAGTTATTTATGGTCTCTTACTTAGCCATCAAGCAAAGAGCAAAACCCTTTTTTTTGCTAAATTTTTATCAAGATGATATAATCATTTATGAAAAAAAATAAAATAGTGGTTGTTGGTGGTGGCTATGCTGGGATAAAAGTTATCCAAAAGCTAGCAAAAAACCCTCATAATGAAATAATTCTTTTAGATAAAAACCCCTATCATTACATGCAAACTGAAGTTTACGAACTTATCGCTAACGAAGAAGATTTTGCTCAGGTTACCCTTGACCTCTTTACTTACTGCATGGGATTTAAAAACAATAATGTTACTTTTTATAAACAAGAAGTAAAAAATATAGACTTCACAAATAGAAAAATTATCACTACTGTAGATAGAATTAGTTATGACTATTTAGTTCTTAGTGTTGGTGCTCGTACTAAGTTTGCTACAAATGTAGAAGGGCTTAGGGAGTATGCTTATGGGATTAAAGCACTGCATCGTGCTATGTACTTCAAACAAAAGTTTGAGATGTCTCTTTTTAAAAAAGTTGATGAGAGTGGTACGAGCTGTAAGCCATTGAGTATTGTTATTGCAGGTGCAGGTCTGAGTGGTGTAGAAATAGCAGCACAGATGGCATCTTTTGCTAAAGAGTTTTATAAAAATAATAATTTTTTATGTCGTAAATTAAATATTGTCTTGGTAAACGCAGCAGAGAAGATATTAAGAGGTATGGATGATATTTTAGTCGATAAGTCTATAAAAAGGTTAGTTGACTTAGGTGTAGTTATAAAAAACAAACAAAAAGTAGTCGCCCTTACAAAAAACAGTGTAACACTCAGTAGTGGAGAGAATATCTTTATGGACTTTATGATTTTTGCTGGAGGAATTGAGCCAAATGGCCTGATTTATGAGCTAGATTTACAAAAAAATGAAAGAGGCTTTCTTCAAATAAAGCCTACTTTACAAGTTTTAGAGTATGAGAGAGTTTTTGCTGTGGGTGATTGTGCTAGCCTTTATGATAAAGAGAGTAATATTCTAGCCCCTACTGCGGATATTGCAGAACAGATGGGCGAACTTTGTGCAGACAATATTAGCCTAGATCAAAAGGGCGAAAAACTACAAGAACATAATATAAAATCACGAGGTATTCTTATAGCATTAGGAAGGCGATATGCAACGGCAAAAGTTTTTGGGGTTTATATAAATGGCTACTTTGCATATGTGATGAAAAAAATGATAGAGAAAATATATGCTATACAGCTAGATAGACACTCTTGTGTTGGATGTAAATATTGATATGTTGATACTGGTAAAGAATACCAACTGATAGTTGGTATTCTTTTGAGTTAAGTCTTAGTATGTTTAGCATATAATTAAGATATGAATTTACTTACAGCCAAAAACTTAGCACATACTTTTGAGTACGAACTTTTTAATGATGTTAATATTGAGTTAAATGCTCAAGAAAGCATCGCAATTATAGGTATGAGTGGAAGTGGGAAATCAACACTTTTACACTTACTCTCCACTCTTTTAACACCAAAGAAAGGTTCTATATTACTTTTTGGTGAAGAGATAAGTAGTATGAATAAAAAAAGACTCTCAAGTATTAAACGCCATGATTTAGGTCTTATCTTTCAATCTCATTATCTTTTTAAGGGTTTTAGTGCTTATGAAAACTTAGAAGTAGCAGAGTTACTCTCAGGTGAAAAAATAGAAAATGATTTACTAGAATCCTTACACATTAAAGAGCCTATACATCAAAAAGTTACAGAACTCTCAGGTGGTCAACAACAGCGTGTCTCCATTGCAAGAGTTTTAACAAAAAAACCCCGTATAATATTTGCAGATGAACCTACTGGTAACTTAGATAAAAAAACTGCCGATGAAGTTATGACTCTCTTTTTTAACTACTGTAATAGTAATAATGCAGGAATGATTCTCGTGACTCATGATAATGATTTAGCCCATCAGTGTGATAAGGTTTTTCACCTAGAAGATAAAAAGCTCAAACGTATTAAGTAGCTAAAATATGGAGTTCATGAAGATATTTCAAGATGCAAGTGTTGTTGGCTTCTTACTTCTATTTTTCCGTTTTGCAGCACTTTTTATCGCAGTACCTATATTTTCACATCAAAACATTCCTGTTCAAATTAAAGCAGCAATGGCACTTTTTTTTACAATCGTTTTTTACCCTTCTATGCCAGCCTTAGAAATTTCTATAACACTTCCAAGCATAGTTCTTGCAATACTAAGTGAGTTTATGCTGGGTTTAGTTGTAGGAACAATTCTTCTTCTCGCATACCATGTGATAACTTTTGCAGGAGGGATTATCTCTTTTATGATGGGATTTTCAATGGCTAGTGCCATTGACCCACAGTCTGGTGTTTCTATGCCAATTATATCGCAGTTTTTGTCCTTAGTAGGACTAATGGTTCTGCTCTCTTTGGATTTACATCACTGGGTACTACTCTTTGTTGATAGTTCATTAAAAACAATACCTTTAGGTGGTTTTTTACTCAGAGAGGACCTCTTTAACTATGTAATTCATGCTGCTTCAAGTATGTTAAAAGTAGGATTTATGATAGCATTTCCTATCGTTGCTCTGTCGTGGTTGGCTGATGTTATATTTGGAATGCTGATGAAAACAATGCCTCAGTTTAACCTTTTAGTTATTGGGTTTCCAATTAAAATTATGGTGGCATTTGTTGTGCTGACAGCAACATTTGCTTCGAGTATGTTAATCGTTAAAACTCAAATGATAGAAGCATTTAATGCCTTAGAGATGTTATTTTAGTTTTATTTAGATACAATAATAACAATATAATCTATATACAACTCTCAAGGAATATTCGTGAATATTTTACTTATAAATGACAATCCTGTCGTGAATAAACTCGTTACACTAAGTGCTCAAAAGACTTCTGATAATCTTGAAGCTGTTGATTCACTAGAGGCTTTAGAATCTACTACATATGACTTGGTTGTCATAGATGACACACTTTATAGTGATGAACTTTATATGGAACTCAATACAAAAGTTCAGTACTCAAAATCACTCTATATCTGTTCAAGAGATGCTGAGGAAGTCAGTGGCTTTTCTAAGATACTTAAAAAACCATTTTTACCAACAGACTTAGTAGAACTCTTTTCAGTCTTAAGTAAAGAGGCTGATGAGATTGATTTGAGTCTGTTAGAAGAAGTTGAGGATAATGATATTGACTTAGATGAACTTAACTTAGAAACTCCAGATCTAAATGAACTAGCAGATTTGGATGAGTTAGAAGATTTAGGGGATATAGAAGATTTAGAGGGCTTAGAAGATGAAGAACTTGAAAGCTTAGATGAAGAGCTTGACCTTGAGGAACTTGCTGATGAGCTAGAAGATGAGACGGTTGGCGATAGTGTTTTAGATGATGAAGAAGCACAAAAGGTAAAAGATTTACTTGATGAGACAGATATGGATATAGATGAAGAGTTAGAACTTGAGGATTTAGAAGAACTTGAAAGTGAAGAAGAGTCTGAAGATGAATTAGAGCTTGATGAAGAGCTTGAAGAAGAGTTAAAACTTGAAGATGAAGTTGAAGAACTTGAAGATCAAATTGAAGCACCTGAAGAAGATATTGAAGATGAACTAAAACTTGAAGAGGAAGAGCCTGTAGAAGAATTAGAATTAGAAGGTGAGACTGAATCTGAAGGTACTGAATCAGCAGAAGCTGGAGAAGTTGAAGAAGAATTAGAACTTGAAAATGAGACTGAAGCTGAAGCTGAAGAAGAATTAGAAATCGAAGATGAATCTGAAGAAGAATTAGAACTTGAAAATGAGCCTGAATCTGAAGTAGAATTAGAAATCGAAGATGAACGCTATAGAAGAAGCAGAGACTGAATCTGAAGAAATTGAAGAAGAATTAGAGCTTGAAGAAGAATTAGAACTTGAAAATGAGGCTGAACCTGAAGAAGATTTAGATATTGCTTCACAAATCCAAAGTGCTGTTGAAGATTTGAGTGAAGAAGAGCTTGAGAGTGAAGTGGATGAAGAGACTCTTTTAGATATTGTCTCTAGCGACTTAGACTCTTTAACAAGTCAAGATATAAAAGTTGCTGTTGGTGAAGCAGTAGAACCTGAGGCTGTAGAGAGTGAAATTCTTGAAGAACTAGAAGTAGAAGATGAAGTAATTGAAGATGCACCTATAGAAGAAGAAACCCTTATAGAAGAGCCAAACAAAGGTGTCCAAGCACTTAAAAATCTTCTAGCTGCTTTGAGTGACAAAAATGTAGCTGCATCGATGAAGGGTATGAAAATCAGTATAAATATTACTCTAGGAGATGATTAGTGATAGAAAATAATGGTGTAGTTCTTGTTTTATCAGGTCCAAGTGGAGCTGGAAAAAGTTCTCTTATAAATAAAATTTCTGATGAAATAGGTGATTTTCATTTCTCTTTATCTAGTACAACACGTAAAAAAAGAGAGGGTGAGATAGAGGGTGTTCATTATCACTTTATAAGTCAAGAAGATTTTGAAAAAGATATAGAAGATGATAATTTTTTAGAATATGCAAGAGTTCACGGGAACTATTATGGAACTTCTTTAAGCCCTGTTAGAAAAGCGCTATCAGAGGGAAAACTTGTAATTTTTGACATAGATGTACAAGGAAATATGGCTATTAAAAATAGACTTGGGGATATAACTACTTCAGTATTTATCACACCTCCAACACTATCTGAGTTAAAAAATCGATTACAAAAACGTTCAACTGACACTCAAGAAATTATAGATGGACGTATTGAAGTAGCACGTCGTGAGATACAAAGAGCAGCAGAGTATGATTTTTTGATTATTAATGATGATTTGGATGTAGCAGCAAAAGTTTTAAAACAGATTGCACTTACAGCAAGACTAAAAATTCCTCATAAAATGATCAATGAGTTTGTTCAAAAATGGGAAGATATAAAAGAATAAATTTACTGATAAGTGAATTTACAGTAAAATTGAGTTATAATCTCAAAATTAATTTTAAATAAGGATATATACTATGGGTATGCCTAGCGGAACAGAACTACTAATTATTTTCGGAATCATCGTTTTATTATTTGGAGCGAAAAAAATCCCTGACTTAGCAAAAGGTATAGGAAAAGGTATTAAAAACTTTAAATCAGAAATGAAAGAAGTAGATGAAGTTGCGCAAGAAGCACCAAAAAAAGTTGAAGGAAGTGAAGAAGTAGCATCTAAGACTTCAGAGACTCCAAAAACTACTACACAAGCTTAATATATTGAAACAACGTGTATCTGCGCTTTTGCGTGAAAAGTTAGGTCGCGAGGTTGTTTTAGAAAAACCACGTGACCGTTCGTTTGGTCACTTTGCTACTCCTATCGCTTTTTCACTTGCTAAAGAGCTTCGTAAATCTCCAATGCTTATTGCCGAGGAAATCGCTTCATCTTTTGGTGAGTATGAAGAGTTCTCAAGTGTTGAGTCTGTAAAAGGGTATCTTGAACTTTAGACTTAGTGAAAGTTTTTTAGCTGAGTATGCATCATGGGCACTTGAAAATCCTTCAGAATTTGCCAAGCAAGAAAAAAATCAAAAAATACTTTTAGAATTTGTATCTGCAAATCCAACAGGACCTCTTCATATAGGTCATGCTCGTGGTGCAGTTTATGGCGATACACTTTATCGTTTGGCAAAACATTTGGGTTATGATATTACTGCTGAATATTATATAAATGATGCTGGAAATCAGATAGACTTACTCGGTCTCTCTATCCAACTATATGCTCGTGAACATATCTTAAAAGAAGAGAATGTTGAGTTTCCTGAGTCTTACTATAGAGGCGAGTATTTAGCCGATTTAGCTACAGGTGCACGAGAGCATTTTGGAGTTGAGATTTTATCTGATGAGTCTCGTCAAAAAGAGCTTGCAATGTGGGCGAAAGATAAGGTTATGGAGATAGTTGTTGACTCTCTAGCTGCTACGAATATTCACTTTGATACTTTTGTAAACGAATCTGGTCTCTATGAAGACTGGGATAGAGTTATGAAAAAGATGGGTGATAATGTCTATAAAAAAGAAGAAAAGCTTTGGATAAAGTCAGAGTGCAGGGGCGATGACCATGATAGAGTTGTTGTTCGTGATGATGGTCGTCCTACTTACTTAGCAGGGGACATCGTTTATCATAACCAAAAGTTTGAACGCGGGTATGATCAGTACATTAACATCTGGGGAGCTGACCATCATGGTTATATTCCTCGTGTAAAAGCTGCGATAGACTTTTTAGGTTATGACTCCAACAAGCTCGAAGTTCTTTTAGCTCAAATGGTAAGCCTACTTAAAGATGGTGAGCCCTATAAGATGAGTAAACGGGCTGGTAATGTTATTCTTATGAGTGATATAGTTGATGAGATTGGAAGTGATGCCCTGCGTTTTATCTTTGCTTCAAAGAAGTCTGATACTGCCTTAGAGTTTGACCTTGCAGAGTTTAAAAAACAAGATAGCTCAAACCCTATTTTTTATATACAGTATGCACATGCTCGAATTCAAACGCTACTCTCTAAAGCGACTGTGAGCAAAGAAGATATAAACAGTGCAGTTTTAAAGAACTTAGGTGAAAACGCAGATACACTACTTTTTGATGCACTTTTACTTCCTGAAGTTGTTGAAGATGCTTTTAACTCAAGACAGGTACAAAAACTACCTGATTATTTAAAATCATTAGCGGCGTCTTTGCATAAGTTTTATTATGATGTTCGTATGATTGGAACTTCTGATGAAGCAAAACTACTCAAACTTCTTTTAGTAGTTGCACTGAGTATTAAAACTGGACTCTCTTTGATGGGCATAGAAGCTAAAGATAGAATGCAAAGAGAAGGGAAAAATAGATGATAATTCCAGATAATAGAACAGGCTTTTCTATGAGAGTAGATGGCATATTTCTTAATCGCCCTGATTTACATGTGATAGCCGCAGAGTTAGGCATTCAAACGAAAGATATTTTAGTAGAGAATAAAATTCTTACTGTTTATAATACTTCTGACACATGTCAAGAACTGGTCGATGATAATGCTCTTGCATCTTTTATAGCATTAACTTTAGGTATTCCTCCCCAAAATATCACTGAACTACAAGCAGTTAAAGCAAAACCAAAAGTGATAGAGATGGAAGGTATGTTTGAGGATGAGGATGACGACTAATTCTCTATAAACTTGGAGTGAATCAACTGTGGATAGATAAGAAGAACCTCTTTTGAGCTTCTCTTTGCTATCTGTACTAGTAGTGGTTTTTTCTTTTTATCTAAGAGGGAGAGAATTTTTTTTAGGCTCTTCTCATCCATAGAAGTACAGCCTGCAGTTGAGCTATTTATATCTTTTTGAATATGTAAAAAGATACAAGAACCACGTTTAAAAATCCCTTCTTTGTTATGTGCTACAGCAATACCATATTTATACTGATAGTCATCTCTTCTCATAAACTCAAAACTTTTTTCATCCCCATTTGCTTGAATTATATGGTTATAAAAGTTTGAATTTGAATCATCCACACAGATAAGTTTTTTTGATGCATGAAGATAAGGGAGTTTAGAGTTCGTGTTAAAAGCATAACCAAAACTATCAGTGAGCTCAAACACCCCAGCAGGGGATTTTTTATCACCTTCGTATTTAAGTGGTTCATTCTCTTTTTGTAAGAGTAAAACCTTTCCAAGACCCCATCCTAAACCATTTGTCCCAAGGTTTACTTCTGCACTAAGGAGTATTTTATCATCTTCAAAAAACTCTAGTGATGCCTTAGAAGTATTAAAGTCATCTGCAATAACTAAAATGATTTGTTGAGATGAAAACAGCAAAATTGGACATATTATTAAAATTAAGATACTTTTTATCATAAAGTATGGTACTATTACTATTAAGTAGAAACGCTTAAATAAATTTAATTTTTGGAAAAACATTATGAGTATTAAAATTAAACAAGCAAAAGCTGAAGATAGTGCTTTTTTAGCACAGATGATTTTGCAAAGTTCTCGAGCTGGAAAAAAGGATGGTCTAGTTTGATCTTCTTTTTGCAACAAATGATGATAAGGTCATTTTACAAAGGTTAGAAGAACTTACTAAAACTACAGCAAAGAGTCACTGTCACTTTAGTAACTTTCTTATTGCAGAGCTTGATGGACAGTCAGTAGGTACACTTTGTAGTTATGAACCTCGCATCTCAAATAAAGAAACATTTATAAAAGCACTTACTGAGATAGGTTGTAGCGATGAGAATGAGGCATTAGAAGTGATGTATATTTGTGATTTTAATCTCAACAATAGAACACTTGTTTTTGACTTTATGGAAGAGCTTGAGGGCTTTATAGATGTAGGTGTTTTAAAAGCACTTATGCAAAAGTCACTTCTAACTGCACGACTTAAAGGTTATAGAATAGCACAAACTATGATAGAGATAGGTTCTTTAGAATCACAACTCTTTTATAAAAAGATGGGATTTAGAGTAGTTGAGCAAAAAGAGTGTGAACTCTATAAAGAAAAATTTGGTCGTGCTGGTATGTCTTTGATGAGTATAGAGTTCTAGGGCGTATGCTAGAACCTACTTATCTCTCTCTTATTCCCTCTCTCTTAGCAATATTCTTAGCTCTTTATAGTAAAAATGTAATTCTCTCCCTTTTTGGTGGAGTTGTTTTAGGCATTCTTTTTTTAAATGACTTTGGAGTTTTAGATTCTTTGACATCTTTATATCTTCTCTTTAGTGGTTTAATGCAAGAGGCTTGGATATTAAAAACATTAGCTTTTGTGATTTTAGCAGGTTCTATTATGGCACTGATAGAAAAGAGTGGCGGTGTTGGTGGTTTTGTTGACTTTGTGCTTAACAAACACTCACTTGTCCGCTCTGAGCGTTCTGCTTTGATGCTGAGTTATATTTTAGGTGTGATTATTTTTGTTGAGACATCCATAACCGCTTTAGTCTCAGGAGCAGTTGGAAAACCACTCTGTGATAAGTATAAGATAGCTCATGAAAAACTTGCTTTTGTATGTGACTCTACCTCTGCACCTATTGGCTCGCTCATTGTACTCAACGGTTATGGTGCTCTTCTTTTAGGACTTATAAACAGACAAATATCTTTAGGATATATCCAAAAAGACGCAACCCAGATGCTCATAAGTGCCTTAATGTATAACTTTTATGCGATGTTCGCACTACTTATTACATTTCTTTTTATATATTTTGGGCTTAACATTGGGGCTATGAAAAATGTAGCATATAGCACTAGAAGCAAGGTCGAAGTACAAACAAGCATCAAAAGTATGTACCTTATGCTTTTACCTATCTTTTTAATGGTAGTTCTTGTTTTTGTGTTTTTATATATAACAGGAGATGGAGAGATACTTAGAGGAGATGGTTCTAGTTCTATCTTTTATACTATGCTTTTTACTTGCTTTTTTACACTCTTTTATTATGTATTGAGTAAAAATATGTCCTTGTTTACTTGGGCTAAAACAGCATACAGTGGAGCAAAATCTTTTGTGCCAGTTGCGTTTATATTAGTCTTTGCATTTGCTATGGGAAATGTTACGGGAGAGTTAAAAACAGGGGTTTATCTCTCAACATTAGCAAATGAAAATGTAAGTGTCTATTTTTTAGCAGCGATTATATTTTTACTTAGTTCTATTATCTCTTTTTCAACGGGAACATCATGGGGAACATTTAGCATTATGCTACCCATTGCAGTACCTATGGCAGTTGGAATGGACGGAAGTATTCCATTAGCGATTGGGGCAGTTATCAGTGGGGGAATCTTTGGTGATCACTGCTCACCAATCTCAGATACAACTATCATATCTTCAATGGCGAGTGATTGTGAAGTGATACAACATGTTAAAACGCAGCTTCCTTATGCTCTTATAAGCGGTCTGTTGGCTTTTTGTATGTTTATCGTTTTTGCATTACTGCGCTAGAGCTGTATTGCTATGTGAGGGCAATATTTATAGAGTATCTCATATCATCATCTAGGTTTTCCATAGAACTAAGCATCCATCTAAGATAACCTGCATCTTCTCGTGCTACTTCTACTAACTCTTTACCCTTATGTTTTCCAAAACGAAATGTTTTGACAAGGATAGGAGTATTTGTTAAGTCAACCATTTTCTCAACTGGATTTTGGCTAGGATATGCTTTCTCAACTTCTACTCTAAGCTTAGAGAGTAGTAGTTTTAGCACAAGCACATCACCGATGGCATCATGTGCCTTTACAACAACACCGAGTGCCTCTGCCTCTTTTTCTTCTTCTTTATAAAGCTCCATCTTGTAACGAAAATACTGCAGACGATGAGCCTCTTCATCAGGGAGTATATGTTTTGCTACTCTAAGTGTATCTATTACTTTCATTTGCGGATCAAAACCCTCTTTTTGGAGCATTTTTATATCAAAAGGTGCATTGTGAATGATAAGATAATTATCATTTGTATTTAGTTCAAGAAGACGTTTATATGCAGTAGTCTCAGTACATATAGGTTTGCCATCAAGTAAGTCAGGGGTAATGCCATGAACTTCCATCGCTCCAAAACTAATAGGAACATCACTAGAGTTAAACTCATTATGTACCTCTATAGGATTTGTACCTAAGACAACATAACCCAGCTGAATTACTCTATCACTCTCACCTACACCCGTTGTTTCTGTATCTAGTATTATATATTTTGCCATTATTTTCTACTCTCATAATTTACATTGAATTTTTTTCTTGCGTTTGCATCTATTTGGATGCTAAAGGTAACTAAATTTCCCTGAGTTACTCTATACTTTTCATCTGTTTTAATTTTAGAATCTTTATGTGTGTTAAATGGTACAAGAATTTCTACTGTTTTATTTGTATCAGAATGATTGCTTAGCATATACTCGACATCCACACTAAACCACTCATCATGACTTTCATTTTTAAGAACTTTTTGCATCACTTTTAAGTCAAAGTTTGTACCAGTTCTGAGTGTGATATTAGTATCTTTTGGAGTGTGCTTAATGCTATTGTCACCTATGAGTAGAGTCTGTCCCTCTAGTTGTGAGTAGATACGTATATCACCTTTTGGTAGGGGAATACTAAGTCCCCCAAACGCGATAAACTGACTCACATCACTTTTCTTCTCTCCTCTTAGATACAAAGGATTACTAAGAGTTGCAGAGTAGAGTCTCTCTATAGTGATATTGTTTTCATTGACAAATTTAATCTGTGTTGTTTCATTGTTTTTAAGTGTTACAGGAAAAGGGATAGTATAAAAGTGATAACCTTCAAAAGATTTTTGAGCTACTGCTGGCGTTTCATTCATCGCTCGCATTGTCTTATATACTCTTTGAGTTGGTTTTTGTTGTATATCTCCAGCTAAAAGTGAGAGTTTTGTTTTCTCAAAACTTTTACCACTTCTATTGTCTATGCTCATCCATCCAGTAAGGTTTGCACTATTTTCATCGATGTTTAAAATATAGTTGCTATTAAAATGTATTTGTGAGATGAGATAGTCGATTTTCATAGTTGTTTTAACATCTCTTTTACTTTTTATATTCCAGACAAGAGAGGGTTTTGTTATGAGCGTTTTAGGGATACTATCAAAGATAATATTATCACTTTTTACTGTTATGATTTTATAATCAAGAGTTTTTACTATAGACTTAGCTCCATTAGAAGCAAGGAGTGTCGCAGTTATGATTTTAAATTCATTTTTATTTCTCAAAAGTCTTACTTCAACTCTTTTACCTATATGGGCCCTAAGAAGTTTGTCTTGTGTTAGTGAGTCAAATCTATACTGCTGGGAGTAGAGTGTAACATCGGGAGATATTTCTACATTTATAGAGTCTGTTTGAACACTTTTAGCTACATCTCTGTAGATGAGAGTTGTATCGGACTGATGAAGGCTTAAGTCTCTCTCTTCATGTACCAAACCTAAGTTAGAGTTATAAATGACAAGAGAGCCATTTTTTATCTCACTTGAGAGAGTTGATGCTAAGATAGAGCTACTTAGTGCTAAGCTTGAGAGAAATAGAGTAGTGATTTTTTTCATAGGTATTCCTTATAAAATATGATACACTTATAAAAAAAACAGAGAGAAACACTTGATAAGCCATCCCCTACTATATCTTTTTTCACTTGCATCAATAGTAACTGTATTTTACCTACTTGAGAGTAAAACCTCCTTGAAAGTTTTTAAACTCATCCCTATTGTAGTATTTATCTATGCTACGAGTATGTTGCTTGCTGCGTTTGGTCTTTTTGATGTAAACGCAGAGATAAACTCTATCTATAAACAAACTAAAACAAATCTTTTGCCTGCCATGCTTTTTTTGATGCTCTTGCAACTTGACCTCAAACACTTCTTAAAACTTGGAAAGTCACTCCTTATTGCTTATGTGTTAGCAGTTGTCTCTATTGCACTTGGATTTATTGTAGTGGCTATTTTATTTGACTTTACTTCTCCTATGTCTGGTGCATTTGGAGCATTAGCAGGGAGTTGGCTTGGAGGCACGGCAAATATGATAGCAGTAGGCTCAGCACTAAATGTCACTGAAGAAGCTTTTGCTTATGCCTTAGTTGTAGATAGTGTAAACTACACTTTATGGGTGATGTTACTACTCTTTTTAGTCCCTTTTGCACACAAGTTTAATAAGTTTACTAAAAGTAGTGAGAATTTAAATTATCTCACAGATATAGCCTGTGCTTGTAATATGGGAGCAAAAAGGTATTGGCTTCTCATTTTGTTAGCCCTTGGTATTTCATTTTTAACTCAGTATTTATCAAGCCGATTTGTAATTATTAACACAACTACCTCTATGGTTATTTTCGCTTCTATTTTAGGTGTTATAGGTTCTTTTACAAAACTTCGAGACTTAAATGGCTCAAGTGAGTTATCTACTTCTATGCTTTATCTTCTCATCGCCCTTATTGGCTCACATGCAGTTATAGAGAGTTTTAGTGGATTAGCTCTGTATGTGTTAGCAGGGGGATGTATACTTTTTATCCATGCTCTTATTATGTTAGTTGGTGCTAAAGTATTTAAGCTTGACCTCTTTAGTATAGCAGTAGCATCACTTGCAAATATCGGAGGGATAGCCTCAGCCCCAATTCTAGCCGCAGCATATAATAAGTCACTTGTGAGTGTAGGTGTATTAATGGCAATAATTGGCTATATCATCGGTACTTTTGGTGGTTTTCTTGTAGGAAATATTTTAATAGGTTTAAGCCAATGAAAATAATAAGTATAGAGACTGAGGTAAAATACATAGCTCTCAAAACCCCTTTTATCACAGCTCTGCGTCGTGTTGAGACTATAGAGTTTGTTCGAGTTAGTGTTGTGTGTGAAGAGGAAAAAGTTG
>JAUZRZ010000056.1 GCA_030949945.1 Sulfurimonas sp.
ATGCACCACTCTGCTGATTTTTGCTATCTCCTGTTGAAGCATATAACGACCCATCTAATATTTCTTTATTATATTTTAATCCATAAGCAATACCTATAATATATTTATGTGGATGTTGCTTTGCTGGAGTTCCGAAACAAAAGATAATCCTTTGCTGCTCTCTTTATATTCAATTCATTATTAAGCTATTCAATTTATCATACTTTGAGAAAGCTTTGATAATATCTTCTTTTATTGATATCACTAAAGTCTCCTATTTACTATCGTCTGAATTCATACTTTTTCTCCCACTTATTTTTACTCAAAACACTCTCATGACAGATATTCTTAATGTCACAATACCCACACACCTTCTCATCCCTATTGTCAAGCCCAAACTTACCATATTCAAGATATTGTAATTTGAGTCATATTTAGTTAGCTACTTCTTTGGTATCTACTGCGTTTGATGAGCTGTTATATATATTCATATACCCATCAGTATTAAACGTAGGATTAACACTATAAACTTTATTTTGTCTATCTCTTTTTGGTTTATATTTTAACTTACTGGTTTTGTCGATGATAAATTACCCTTATCATCATTTAATATTTCAACAATATCTCCCCAATCACCATAAAAGTACTCAGCTAGAAGTGGAATAATATTTACTCTAAAAATCTCATCTAATTTTTCTTTTGTTGGTGTACGAATCAGCGGTAAAAAATAACTATGTCCTATTGTATGTTCTCTATCGTAGATATATACTCTATTCTTTCATTTATAGCATTTAATATCTCTTGAATATTTATATCTCCATCTTCAGCTTCTATAATCAATGCTTTCCCATTATCAGACACTAACAAATCGCTCTTAGGCATCATTTCTACAAACTCAAATCTTCAGTCGTAGAGCTGTATCTATTTGAGCAATGCTTCTATCTGCGGTATTCATAGTCCCGATAATATAAAGGTTTGATGGCACTCCAAAAGGCTCAGATGAATTTGGAAGTTTTAAGACTATTTCTTCCTCAGCATCTATGCGTTTAGATGGTTCTATAAGTGTAATCAACTCACCAAAAATCTTAGAAATATTTCCTCTGTTTATTTCGTCTATTATTAAAATGTAATTTCTTAATACTTCCGCTTCTTCAACTACTGCCTCTTCAGGAAAATCTCTCTTTTTAAACTCTTTATATATAGCTAAATAGTATGTGTCTTTTTGTCTTTGATTTTTTACAGAAAAGAGTTCCATTGCCATTTGTCTCGATGTTTTGAAATCAATTTCAGATTCTATTATTGCAAATAACTCATCTATTTTGAGAGATACAGTTTGATTGCTATATTTTGAATCATCAGAACTCAAAATAATTTCTTCATCAGTTAAATCTTCTATTTGAAACTTTCCTCCTTTAGTTTTAGCAAACTCCGTTGCTTCTTCAAGTGAGTCATTTAAAAATCTTTCTAGTCTTTTACGAAGTGTCTGTTCTTTTTGAAGCTCTTTTATCTCTTTTTTACTGTCTCTGTAGTTTTTTCAGCTTTTTCAGCTAATTTTTTAAAAACACCATCCACTACATCATAAGAAATCTGTTCATTCACAGTAGTAGCTTTTATACCTTCAACAAACTCTTCATATCCATAACTTTGATGAAATGTTATAAATTCAATCTGTCCAGATTTTCTATACTCATCAAAGCTTACTTTTAGTTGCGCTCTATCTTCTGTTTCATCCACTACTCGATTTTCAATAATTTCGATAGCTTTATTGAGAGTGTTATATGTTTTTCCTGTCCCTGGAGGTCCGTATAGTATTTGATTTAATGGTTGTTGTTCTCTTTTAGCATCATCCTTTGTTTTACTCTTATCAATAATTTTAAAATTTGGACATTTAGCAATAATATGTTTTTTTAAATCATTTATTTTAAACAGATAAAAATTTGCTGAACCATCAAGCCCTGTTGCTATCCCAATCTGCAATAGAGCTTAAAGCTTTTAGTCGATATTCCTTTGCATTTATAACAATTTTATTTTCTGCTTTTACCCAGTCATCAGGATCGTATAATTTAGTTGCTTGAAGATAATCATCTTCAGTAGGAAGCAGATATTCCCATGTATTAATTCTTATTGGAATATCACTCCTTATTAAAAGAGTTAATAAAAGTTTTTAACTCTTCATGACTTAATCTTAATACTATAAAATGACCACTTTGATATTCTTCTGATTTTTTAACACTTTGATGCTCAATTAAAAAGTCATTTTTCCCTCGTTTATTAATTCGAGTCCATTCTTTTTTAGTTTTAATGCCTTCAATGTAAAATGAATCAATATCATTAAAAGCCTTCGATAATACAGAGTGATGAATATTATTCCTATTATAAAAATCATCATCAACCCATTTTAAATATAATAATATGTTTCTTCTATACTCTTTGTTTTTTTCTAAGATATACTCTTTTATCTCAGCTAACTCTAAATTATCCATTTTTTATTTCCTTTCATTTTTAATCAAAACACTCTCATGACAGATATTCTTAATGTCACAATACCCACACACCTTCTCATCCCTATTGTCAAACCCAAACTTACCACTCTCAATATTTTCTTTGGTTTTAAATATCACTTGTTTTAAACTCTCAGCATATTCATCACTATAAAACTCATAGTTTTTTAGATTCTCTTCATTCGCTAAATTTGCAAAATGATAATAAGGCTTATCCCCCTTAAAACTAAGTAAAGATGCATAGTACTTAGTGTCTGGGTACTCTTGTGATGCATATAAGATATAAAGTGCCAGTTGAATATCTTTAAGCTCTGCGATTTCTTGCATTTTATTTTTATCTATGATTGCTTTCATTTTTTTAGATTTATAATCTATGATATTGATTTGATTGTCAAGGCTATCAAACCTATCTATAAACCCTTTTATAAAATAACTTTTATCATCTTTGTCCTTCAATGTATAGGGCTTCAAATCACTATCAAGTGCAAACTCTTTTTCAAACTCTGTATTTTTAAAATACTCAAATTCATCTGCTCTTGCAATATAATAATCAACAAACTTAGCTAAAAGACCTGCGTTTCTATCATCTAGGAGTCCAGCTTGAAGAGTAGATAAAAAGATTTGGTGGTGTATGTTCTCAACTCTTTTTTCTTTACCTCTTGGCTCAACTGTATCTTTATGATTGTAAGCTTCTATTGATTTTTCATACATTAAAGCATAGAGTTCATCTTTATCTACACTTTCAAGATGTTTCTCTTTTATGTATCTTCCAAACAATTCATAGCAGAGGTGCATCAGACTACCTTGCTCCATCACATCAAAGCCCTCTTCATCTTGACTTGGTGCTTGTAGTCTTATTTTATTAGCATAGAGATATGCTAAAGGACAAGATAGATATTTATTTATCTGAGATGCTGAAAGATGAGTGGCGTTTAGTCCATTAACCCCATTCCCATCATACACAGTAAACTCTTCACTTGTGATACTTTCATAGTACTTGCTAGTCTCTGCGTTTGGTATAAGTGTTTTACTGTCGAGTGCTAGTTGATTTATACTTTTAATATCACTAATGTCTATGACTGCATCAAACTCACTATCTACTAAGATAGATGGTGTCAACTCTCTTTTACCACTGTATGAAGCAGTAACTATATATAAGTTCTCACATAATCTTTTGAGTTCATTGTACTGCGTTTGAGAACTTGTGAAGTAATTATTAGCTTTAAAACAGTTCATATCATCTTCATAACTGTAAAGAAAATTATCACTTGCTTTTGGAGGGAAGTGGTTTATATCTGTACCAATAAAAATTATATGTTTATATTTTTTAGCAAGTCCTACTATCTGATTTGCTTCAGTGAGCTCTATCCCAATTTTTTCATCTAAGATACTCATCTTAGCTTTTAGGCTCTCTTTGGTTGTCTCACTAAGAGGTAGGTTGAGTTTTTTATACAAGCTAGTCAATGATTCTACTTGTGATTTATACTGACTTAGAGCTATTTTTACTTGAGGGTTCTCGTTGTTGTCAAAAGAGCTTAGTGGCGTTCCAACAGAACTATAACCTTTCATCTCATACTCGTCTAAAAAGAGTTTATAAAGTGGTGCATACTCTTGTATGTCTGATGCGACTATAAGTATCTCACTAGCATCCACACCATCTTCTAAAAGTTTTCTAGCAATTCGTATAGCAGTTTTCACTTCATCAATGCTGTCAAACACTTCATTTGATGGTTTAATTATTTGTACTTCACCACTCGTGATTACCTCTGCTTGAATAGTTTTATACTTTGATAGTTTTTCTAAAATCTTCTCTTGATACAGTGATTTTACATAGCTTATATCTTTTATATTAAAGGCATCCGTATATATTTCACTGTACTCATTATTAAAGTAGGTATCCCAGTTCTCAAATACATTTTTTTCTATATCTGCTAAATCAACTAAGTTATGAGCCTGCTTGTACTCTTGATATGTTTTACTTATGTTTGAGATGGCGTTTAGTTTTTCACCACTAAGTAAAGAGTTGTATTTGATGCTGTTTCTATTACATTTGAGTAAAAAACTGTAAATGGTATTTAAACTCACTGCATCTTCATTTAGATATGAAAAATACTCAATATTTTGAGTTTGAATGATATTGTAAATGATAGAAGAAGCAATCATCTCATCTATAACTATTTCAAAGTTTTTACTCTCATATAGCTCTAGTATGAGGGCATCAAGAGTGATGACTTTATCAAGAGGGATTTAAAGCTTGCATTTGCTTTTAAATCTCTTGCTTTTTGATTTGAGTATGTTATGTAGAGGTTTTGGATAAGTTTATTCATTTAGTACTAATGCCCCATAATCTTATCAAGAGTATATTTCATATCCACATCCAAATCCATGTTCTTTTGCATCCAATTTATATAGCCTATATCACTATCACAAACATCACTAATTTTTTTACCCTTATGTTTTCCAAATACGAATGTTTCTATAAAGATAGGAGTTTTTGTAAGTTCTTCCATTTTTAGCATTGGATTAGCCTCTGGAAACTTCTCTTTAGTTAGGGCTACAAGTTTAGATAGTAGTAACTTCATAACAAGTACATCACCAATAGCATCATGAGCTTTAATAGTGATGTTGTACTTATCAGCTTCTGCCTGTTCTTCTTTGTAAAGTTCAAGAGCATATCTAAGATACTGAAGTGCTTTTGATTTTTGTTCAGATAGTAGATGCTTAGCAACTCTAAGAGTGTCTATAACTCTTATTTGTGACACAAACCCTTCTTTTTCTATCATTCCCATGTCAAATGGCATATTGTGAGCGATAAGGTAAGTTTTCTTGATTGTTTAAAGACTGAAGTAGTTTTATAAAAATTTGTTTCAGTAAAAATACCTTTTCCTTCTATTAAATCAGGAGTAATACCATGAACAGCCATGGCTTCTATCTTTATAGGTAAAACAGTGCTACAAAGCTCATCAAAAACTTCTACCTCACCTTTAGCATCAACTATCATAGCACCAACTTGAATGATTCTATCTTCTTCTTGAGTACCTGTTGTTTCGGTGTCGAATAGTATATATTTTGCCATCTGTTATAGTCCTTTTAATAGTAGATATTCTATCTAATTTATTCTTGTGAAATTATTTTTACAAGACTAAACTAACCTTTGGTTCATCAATAGGTATATTTTCAATTAATTTTCCATTTGTGTCAAATAGGTAAGTTTGCTCTGATAGATGAAAAACATAATTTACAACATTACCCCAAATTCCAATATCTCCTTGCGTTTGTTTAAAATGTGTCTTGATTTGTGTTGATATAATGGAAAAAATCTCAGCTTCAGATTTAAAAACCAATAGAGCCTTTTCAATTTCTAATCGCCTCTGTGATCCACAAATAGCTAGTGCATGTATAGGTTCAGTAGTCCTTTTAAAATTTGTATTTACAAAAATGTAGGCATCACTAAATTTATCTAATTCATGTTTATAAAGCTTATACCTCTCTAGCTCAGAGGAGACATCTTCTCTAGAAATATTTAAGACCTCTGCTAGTTTTATATAGAAATCAATTGCTGAGTATTTAAAGTCATAGTGTCCAGAACTAAGCCAGCTATGAAGAGTCTTATGACTTAAAAAACTCTCAAAGCTCTTTAAGCCCTTTTTTGTTGAACTATATTCGAGTTTATCTATCAGCTCTTCAATAGATGCATGTGCAACTTGTTTATGAATTATATTATATAAATTTTTACTCATTTCATATCCTTCTACTTTCATTTATCCCTAAATGTTGTATTTATCTTCTTTTATCTAGCTCTTCAGTAGCAGCTTGCGCGACATCAAAATCTTTATCTTGTGAGAGTTGTTTTAGCATTTTTAAAGAAACCATATCACTAGGTCTCCATGCTAATAAACTATATTCTTCTGTAAACTTCGGAAAACTCAAATCCCATTCCTAATTCCAGCATAAGCCTGCATCTCCCTAAACATCTCATCGGAGATATTGTTCTCTTTTTAAAATTATCAAGATGCCAAGCTGTTAAAATTACTTTTAAACCTTCTAAAAGAATCGTCTACTTATTACCCCTTTATTCTTTGCTAAGTTACATATCATCTGTACAGTTTCATCTTCTATCAGAGTTGATTGAATTTCATAGAAGTATCCACCTACAAAGTAGCATATAGAGATAATGTTTTTGATTGATTCCCAATCTCTTACTTGGTACTCTTCCCAACCTAATACATCTTTTAAAAATTTAAATACACCCTCTATTTTACTACGGTGCAGATAAATATGATAAATCTCTTTTGCTTGGAGATAAGATGTTATCTTAAGTGTGCTTATTAGGAGCATAGGTTCTTTGTATATGGGCTTAGCATCTCTATTGATAAGAGTTATTCGCACAGTTGAATACTCTTTCTTATTGAGAGTGATTATATCCCATTCTATATGACATTTCACCTGTTGATAATATCGTCCTTTTATAGTTAGCTTATCAATTAGATAGACTTTTCATTTGCAAACTTACTATCAATAAGTTTCACTTTTACTTTACGAGAAGTTTTTGGATTAATTTTTGTTTGTTCTGAGTTTCTTGACTTTTTAGCTCTTACTACTGCATCATCTCCTAGTGTCTCTTTAATAAACTCTAAGTACTCAACACTATCACACCCTCTATCATGCACATGGCATATTGATAGTTCTGGATTCTCTTTTTAAGGGCTTCGCTCTGTTGTTGTAGATGCTTATGAAGTAAAGTACTCATCGTATGGTAAGTCTCTTCTTCTATCAGTTTATCTATCTCTTGTACTCTCTGTGTATTTTTAATTTTACCATCGTTGTAAGCCTTAAGCTCCTTCTTTGTAATAAACGAAGGCTCTTTATTGCTTTGTACACTTATATTAGAAAGAGTAAGTTCTTCTTGTTCTCATCCAACATTACACTACCCAATGTTGTAAAGCCATTAATAATATTACCATTCAAGTCTCTGACTTTACCTAGGTTTTCAAGCATTTTAGAGTAAGGTTTCCTACTATCACAGTGGTCACTAAAGATATAAATGCGCTTGTTCGAACCGAGTTTCTCTACACTGTTATCTATAAGTGCTTTTGAAATCTTTTCATTATCTAGTACACTATTTAATCTCCCATCTATCAATGTCTTACTCCTATCAAACTCTCTTTTATTGCTACTTAATGTCCATAATCTTATTGTTTTATGCTCTACAATTTTTTTAAAAGATTCTCTGTTTTTTCAACTACTCTTTTGTCATTAAAGCACCCTGTAACTTTTGAAGCATATTCATTCAGTGTCATCATTCATCCATTATTTATTTGCCTATTTTAAGCAAATATTATTCCTCTCTTGAGTTTTCCGA
>JAUZRZ010000057.1 GCA_030949945.1 Sulfurimonas sp.
GTCTATCATATGTTTGTGGATAATCTTTGGCATATATAAGTGTTACTAGAAGAGTAAAAAAGCAGTAATAATTTTTAATAGCACTAAGTGTACTTTGGAATTAAACTTTTTGTTTTTTTTATAAATTCTATGAAAGTCTGTTGAGGAGTAACGCATGTGAGTGTCAGCTATGCTTGTTATAAAGTTAGTGTCACGGTTAAAACGCTGGTACAAGATGCATATGTATGTTCCTGCCATTCCTGCGCCAACCTGCAGCTCCAAGGTTCATACCGATGTTTACACCACATGTGCTCCAAAACCCTCTTTTAAGAGTCTTACACTCCTTGTGAGGCTAACTCTCTGACATATGTGAGCCATATCTCATCTCTCTAACTCTTCAAGTTTATCTGTGCTGAAGATGAGGAATAATCATAAAATGCCCAGGAGTCACTATGGATACTTATTCATCACAACAAAACAGTACTCATCACGATGTAAAATATGAAAACTTTCATCTTTCTCTGCGTTTTTGTGAGATGTGACAAAAGACACACCTCTAGCTTCTCACCTGCAACATACTCATCTCGCCAAGGTGCATATAAAATATCTTCCATATCAGGGTACCTTAGTGACTTACTTCTCTACCTAAAACTTTTTCAACCGAGGCAATTTTGTCTTGAGTCGATCACTCGTGTGTATGGCGTATGTCAAACTTCTTGAAGAGTAAACTCTTTCACAATCACTAACCCTGTCATGCAGCAAGTGCTATGACATCTAAAGCTCTCTCATGCTAGGTGCTTCTATAACCGTACCCATAGGTGTAAGTTGATATGGTACTCCTGATTTATCTATAGCATCTATAATTTTACTAACAGACTTAGAGACTGAAGCCCCACCCTCTCTACCATCACTTGATGTTGGAAACATTGAAAACTCTACTAATACACTTAACATAAATTTACCTTTTTATTTTTAATATGAAAGGATTATATCTTATCATGGGCCAAATACTTAATAAGAAAAATATTACTTACTAGCATCGACAAAAATTTAATAACTCATCATTACAGACTTTAAAAAAGTATTTCAAAAATACATAATAATTCGTATAGATAAGCTTTCTAAAAGATATTATAATGTAATATAATAACGAATAGATATTCACTGAAAGGAAAATATAATGGAAAGAGTGTAAACCTAAAGAGGGTGTATCTTATTCATCCACAACAGCAGATAAAAAGGGTATTATCTGTTCAGTAAGTGAAGAGTTGTGTAAAATCTCTAGGTTATGATAAAGAAGAGTGCTAATAGGACAAAATCCATAGTACTTCTCAGAGATCCGTCAATGCCAAAAATTATTTTTGAACTAATGTGGAAACTATAGAGAGTGGTCATATCTTTATTGGTTATATACGAAATAAAACTAAAGATGGAAACTACTACTGGATGTCACATAAAGTGCATAGTTTTCAAAAGTAAAGATGGAACATGTTATTACATATCACATAAAACTCCGATGTCTTCAGCGTGCAAAACATTATATGACCACATGGTATGAAAAACTTTTATTAGAAGAAGTCATAAAGGTGGTATTGATGCATCAAGAGCATACATGCAAGCATATTTAGATTACAGAGGTGTCAATTTTAATGAGTACATGGAAACTTTTAGATGCCGGCGGATCTTTTAAAGTTGGCTACCTTATGGCAAGAAAGATTTTGTCCTAAAAGTATAAAGACTAGAAATACCTTATCTATTTACTATGTTTACTTGTGTTTAAAAAATAAATAGCCTATAATCCGAAAAAAAAGGATTAGAAATGTTTAAAATGATAAAAATATTATTATGTTTAAGTTGCATAACATTACCGCTTTTTGCACAAACACCATTTATTTTAGAAAAGTTTTCTACTGCTCATATTGTTGTGAAGACTCATAGTAATGAACTACTTGGCAGATATAAAGCAAATATTTCTGAACTTTTACACGAGTATGCACAAGACTTAAACATCTCAGTAACTAATAAATCAAATCGAGTTTTAGGTGTCGATATACAAATCAAAAAAATTAATAAAAACTTATCTATTATAGATCTTGAACTTTTTATTCATGAACCTACTATCCGTTTAGAAGATAAAGAGGAAGTCTTTTCTATTGTATATCAAAACAGCCTAATCTTTGTTGTCAAAGACATTGAAGAGGATATTGAAGATAACTTAATAACACTTTTAGAAGAACTACAGACACAATACCAGGAGGACAACGAATGAAAACAATCTATATCTTATGTATAACATTTGGACTATTATATGCACAAACATATAAAGAATTTGCAGTTGAGTATGGCTATGAGACAGACTATGCTACTGCATATACAAAAGCAAAAAAAGAGCATAAAAAACTTTTACTTATTACTATTTCTAACTACTGCCCATGGTGCAAAAAACTTGAAAATAGAGTCTTGCGGAGTAATGAAGTATCTAAAAATGTGCAAAAAGATTTTATTGGGGTTATCCTAAATAAGGACATTGACACTATTGAACAAAGATTTATAACAAATATTGTTCCTATGTCATACATCATAGAACCTCAAACAAATGATATTATCAAGAAACGAGCAGGCTATCAGAAAAAAAGTGATTTTTTATATTTTATAAAAATGCAAAAACAAGGTCTGGGAAGATAAGTACTAAGATGAGACCTAGCAGTTGTAATAAGATAAATGGAATTATGCCTTTGTAAATTTCCATCGTTGTCACACTGTTGCCTGCTGCCCCTTTTAAGAAAAAGAGCGAAAGTCCAAAGGGTGGTGTTAGAAACAGATGCTCTGCACAGATTCATCGCAATTAGTACGCCAAATGGATAGGGTCTATTCCGAATGCTTCCATTACCGGCACTGAGATCGGTACGTGATAAAACTTATTTCTATAAAGTCTATGAAAAATAGTGTAAATATGCTCAGCATTGCCACAGCTAAGCAAAACCCACACATCATCGATATTCTGTGAAAAAAACTCTAAAATCAGATCAGTTCCGCCTAGTTCATTAAAAACAAGGCTAAACTCTTTGTAGCACCTTTGAGAATCATAAAATCTTCCAGTTGGTTTCATTGTCTCAAAAGAGCGCGTATTTTATCATCGTATATTTGAGCGTTTTGGTATATGCTGATGAGTCGTACCGCCTACTACACCAAATGCGCTGATTCTGTTGGGAGGCAATACCTGCAAAGATACTTCCTAAAACCGCAAACATCAAAAGTAACGGCGGGTACTATAGCTGATACTACATCAACCAGACTTGTATTTTTCATTGCTCACCAGTGCGGGTGCATCGTCTTTGTGAATATATGCACGAATAAGGATATAGCTTATATAAAGAGTCACAAGTGTCAGGACCCGGGTAGAACCGAACCTTCAAACAAGTCCCCTGCACTCCACACTCATTACATCACCCAGGGCTTATAAGAGATGATTGAGGGCGGGATTATCTGACCTAGTGTTCACTTGCAGCTGAGCAGCCGTCCCACTTGCAAGCAGACCCTTGGCCATAGCCTGCGTGTAGCATCAGTGGCAAGGCGATAACACTCATCATCACAACTGAAGCTGAGACTATACCTGTTGAGGCTGCTAAAATAGCTCCAACTATAACTACACTTACACCAAGCCCTCCACGGACACCCTTAAAGAGTCTACTCATAGAAATAAGCAAACGTTCTGCCATTCCTGACTTTTCTAAAATAGAGTCCCATCATAATAAAAAGAGGTACTGCCATAAGTGTTGTGTTGTTCATAATCCCATAAATTCTAAAGGACAAGATATTAAACACTTCAAACCCAAGATCAGGAATAATAAAAGCAAATATCATAGCCACCCCACCAAATGCAAACGCAACGGGAACTCCAAGAAGGAGAAGAAACAGAGCCACCACAAACATAACTAATGCTATCATAGAGTTCTCCATTTTTGGAAGTTTTTAAGGAGTTCACTTATAGCTTGTAGTGCTACAAAGGCAAAAGAGAGAGGCATCAGAGACTTTACTATCCAACGATTTGTAAGCCCACCAGGGTCTGAGGAGCATTCATTTTGTACAAAGGAGAGTTCTACAAAGTCAAAACCGATATAAATTATTCAAAAAGACAAGGGAGTATAAAAAGAACTATACTGATAATATTTATAAGAGTTTGTGTTTTAAGTGAAAACTTTTCATAAAATATATCGACTCTAACATGAGCATTATGCTTAAGAGCATAAGCAATACTCAGAAGTATAATTACGTCATAAAGATGCCACTCTAATTCCTGAAGAGCAGTAGAACCAGAACTAAAGAGATAACGTGCTGTTGCATCATACACTATAAGTACTACAAGAAGTGCTAAAATAAATGCAGTTATATATGCTATATATTTTGTAACACTATCTATCACTATACTGACCTATATAAAATTTGGAGCATCATTTGCAAAAAGTATAATGTCACCAGACTTTGTTTGATTTGCTAAAACTGCTGTGAGTGAACTTTTATCTGCTAACATCACTTTTTGTTTTACTTTTAAGTTCTTGTTAAAAAGCTCTGCGTTTAAAGAACCTGTAACTATTACTATGTCAAAGACTTCATTAATCGCTTCAATGAGTTGTAGGTTTAGTGCATCTCTACTCTCAACTAGTCCAGGAGTAACCATGACTTTTTTTCCACCCTTATGAAGGGAGCAGAGTCTCACACCCTCAAGCATCCCGTCAATATTGCCATTATAACCATCATCGAAGTATAATCTTACCACCTGCTTTAATAAGCTCTAGTCTATGCTCTATCGGTTTTAAATCTTTTACTGCGTTTACTATCTCTTCATCACTCATTCCAAAGTGCTTTGCAATACGTACTGCAACAGCGATATTCATCGTTTGAAATTCGCCTAAGACATCAGTATGTAGTTGGAGTTTTTTCCATCTATCTCAATGACAAAATCTGTACCATCTAAAGTCGCATTAATATCACTCAGTTCATTTCCAAAAAATGTTACTTTATCATGTGCTTCATCCGTTACAGAAGTATGGATAAAAGCTTTTTCTAAACGCGGAGACTGCATAAGTTCAAGTTTTGTAGCGATGATATTTGCCACTGTTTTAAAGTACTCTATATGAGCCTCTCCAATTTTTCCTACTACGACAGTTTGAGGCTCAACAAATGTTGCAATATCATAAATATCTCCATTTTCTCTAGCCCCTGCTTCACAAACATAAACCTCAGTATCTTCAGGAAGTGTGTTGTTTACATCTGCCATAATCCCACCTAGTGTATTTACACTTCTAGGTGTTGCATAAACATTATACTTTTTCGAGAGCATCTCAGCTACAAAGTTTTTTATACTTGTTTTCCCGTAACTTCCAGTAATTGCTATGACTTGTAGTTTATCCATAGAAGCGAGTTTTCTTTTTGCCTGTTTTTTATAGACCATAAAAAGGTATTTTTCTATAATGTAAGAACCAATATATGCAAGTGCTAAAGGCATAAAAACACCATAAACTTCACAAGCATCTTTTAGTGTACATAAAACATTTCCAAAAAGTGTTAGTCCTATTAGAAGTATAAGAAAACGTTTCACTCTCCATGTAAGAACAAGCTTTTTATCAAGTCTTTTATGCCAAATAATAATAGATGGTAGAATAGCAAACACAAAAAATATAACAAAAAACTTACCTGTTGTATAGTAAGCAATAAAAGGAATAATAAAATAGAGTATATGCCACTGCGGTTTATGATGTTTTAAAACAACACGAGATAAGGAGTAGTTGTACCATTGTAGGTTAGTTATAAGATACCACCCCAGAAGAGTAACAAAGAGTACATTTGTAGTAAATGCTATAAGTTTTTCAAAAATTTCCATATTTTCCATTTAATGTGCCACCGATGCTAAAAATGTCTCTTCTACACGAACTGCTATATCCCCAGCCTCTTTGGTAAAAAAGAAATGATCGCCCTTATAGACTTGTAGTTTTGAGTCTTTTATAAGCTCTTTTATTTTATTTGCCAAACTTAATGGAGTAGCTGTGTCTTCATCTCCCCAACAAAGAAGGGCCTTTCCTTCATACTCAGAGAACTCTTGAGAAAAATCTTCATCTACTACATTTTTAAAAGTATCATACATGGGTTTACTTAAATCCTTCGCATCAGCTGCTATAAAAAGTGAACGAAACTTTTTAAGTCCTAAAAAATTAAACACTTTTGTACTTGCAATTTTAAACTGCACACTGAATGGTTTTGGCATTTTAATACCTGCACTCGCAATAAGTACAAGAACTTTTGGGTTAAGGAGGAGTGCTATTTTCCCACCAAAAGAGTGTCCTAATATAATATCTTTACTTGCATTAATATGAATCATTAATAACTCTACAATGCGAGCTACATCTGATGATTTGAGAGCAAGGGGACAAGTTGACTTCCCGAACCCTGGTAAATCTATATAGATATGACGAAAACTATCCATATAAGGGCTAAACACACTCTTCATAATATTTTTATTACTTCCCCAACCATGCAAAACTATTAAGTCCACTTTAGCTTGGGGATTTAGTATCTCATAACTTATATTAAATGTATGTTGCATATACTGAACAGACTTAATAGCCATTATTTCCCTTTTGCATGAGAGATAGAGTCGATATAATCATAAGAGACTTTAACATGTTTAGCATCAGGTAAAGAGTCAGATAAATCGACTATCACCTTCTCAAAATCTTCAAAAAGATAGTTTGCCATAGAACCTGGAATTGGATTAATTTCATTTAAAAGAACTTCTCCATTGACAACAAAAAAGTCACAACGGATAAGCGCACCCTCAAACATTCCACGATAGACTTTTTCAAAACTTGATTTAAGTCTGTTGACAAGCTTTTCATCTATCTCAGCACTATTTACTTGTTCTGAACGAGAAAAGTCCATATATTTTTTTTCAAAGTCTAAAAACTCCTCTTTTTGAGGCTCTTCAACTATAGAAAAATGTATCTTTCCTTTTGCCATATACCCAGCAAGATTATACTCTTTTACATCCTTTATAAAAGGCTCTACTAAAACAGCATCATCGTACTCAAACGCAGTGTCGAGTGCATAGTCAAGATCTGACTCATCTTTTACTATACTTACACCGATAGAACTCCCTAATGTTGCTGGTTTCACGATAACAGGCATACTTATACCTAAGTTTGCTGCTTCATTTTTAAGGTAAACTTCATAAGCAACACTTTTTACACCAATGGCACTGCAGAGATACTTTGTGTAACGTTTATCATAAGAAAAAGTAGATGCTTCTTTACGAGGACCTATATACTTTATGTCAAAAAAGTCCAAAAGTGAGGCGATAGTTCCATCTTCACCATCTCCACCATGTATAAGGTTTAAAATCGTATTGTTATGCATAGTTGTTCCAAAAAGAGACTTTTGTATAAAACCACCATTTGAGAGGCGCAACTCTGGCATCTTTTTATGCTCTGCACTACTAAAAGTAGTAGCTTTCATTTTCTTTGGGTCAATAAGGTAAAACTTATGATCTCCATCACAAAAAATAAAGCTTAAATTAAAACTCTTTAACTTCTCTTTAATCGTTATAGCACTAACAATGCTAATCTCATGCTCAAAACTTGCCCCACCAAATAAAATCGTTAATTTCAATATATATTTCCTTTTTTCTCAAACTGTTTGTAATAGTTTTAATGCACTCTTAACAAGTGATGCTGTATCTTCGCCTGTACAAGCTGTAAGTGCCTTAGAGATTTTGTCTTTTTTAAATCCTAGCGACTCAAGTGCTTCCGTTGCTTGAGCGAAGTAGAGTGAAGAGGATGATCCAGTATCACTAGAAGATATAAGTTCCACATCAAAACCAGCGAGTTCCACTAAAATACGCCCTGCACCCTTAGGTCCAATTCCTGGAACTTTTTTGACACCATTTAAGTCTTTATTGTTTATAACTGTCGCAAATTGGGATGGTGTATATGTAGAGCAGATTGCCATCGCCACTTTAGGACCTACTCCATTTATTTTTATAAGTCTAGTAAACATTTTTTTCTCATTTATATCCATAAATCCAAACAAAAGAGAAGCATCTTCTCGAATTATCTGCGAAGTAAACAGAGATGTACTCTCTTTTGGAAGTGCTGAGAAAGTTTGTAAAGAGATAAAAACTTCATAAACTATACCTCCAACATCAATATGCACAAAACTAGGCTCTTTATAAATTATTTTTCCAGATATACCTACTATCACTCTTCTACCGCCTTTATTGCAAACTCACCATCTCCAACATCTACAAGTCCAAATATTTTATCCTTTGAACCCTCTTGTGGTTTAAACACAAGCTCCATTGGAGGGTCAACAAGTTTAAACCGTATCTCATTGTAACCAATCCATCTGTCTCTGTTTATAACACGAGCATCCATGATATTATCTCCAAAAGAGACAGTTATTGTTGTTTGTAGCGAGAGTTGGTCATTTTTTACTTCATACTCACTTTGTATCTCTTTTAAATGCTCTTGCATAGCAGTAAAGTCTTTATACTTTTTAACAAAAGAAGCAGGAAGCTTTACACCATTCTTTTTATAGCGTACTAAATGTTTTTTAATCTTAATAAACGCGGGCATCCCATCGTCAATAAGTTTTTTGTACCGCTCTATCTCTTTAGCTATCTCACGCAAAGACTTTTCAATCTCTTTAATAGTTTCTTGATTATCATTTAAGCTATCATTTGCATCTTTTTTTACAACAGGGTTGATAGTAAAAATATTTTCACTCCCTTGAAGTTTTTGAATTTCTATTCGTTTAGAAGCAGTTGCATGCACATGTGAAGCACATATTTCTATATCTATTTCTTTAGCTTTTATCTTCCCACCTAAAGCTTGTGACACCTCAACAACATCACCATCTATCTCTCCATGCTCAAGTCGTGTTACTTTAATATGTTTACCATAAGCTTTACCTTTATGAACATTTATATCTAGCTCATCAGCTTTGAGTGTTGCTGTTTTATGCGTCTGTCCCCCTACGGTTGCTCTAAGTGCTACAACTTTAGCATTTGAGCCAACATTTCCATCTATATCTATCTCTGTGACCTCTACACTCATTCCTGTACCAATGGCATCTTTTTCTAAATTTGTTTCACTTACATTGAGGCTAACATCAGAGTCAACACCACTATTAATAGATCCTGTTGTTTTAAAGCTAATCTCTCCTACATCCATATCTGTTTTAATAGTATAAGTGTTATCTGCAAAGGCAATATAACCATTCTCATTTGCACGGTACTCAACTGATTCGCCTGTATCTATCTCTCTAATAGTAGAATCAATGTTAAAAGTTACTTCATTTGCCACTATTGGTTCAGTTGGCTCTAAAAAATCTCCACGACAGTTACGCCCAGGCATTCCAGCTCTAGGTTTAATATACTCTATAAGAAGTTCATCTTTTTTTACACTCTGAATAAAACCTCGAGAAGCATAATCTACTTTTTGATTTTCATCTTCTGTTTTTTTCTCTTCATAATGCAATATCAACTTATCATTAAGCGTAGCCGTTGGCTCTAAGCCCTCAGCAATAAGGATAGCCTTTGATTCTTTAAACTCTACCTTATCATGTATTCTTGCCTCTGCTGATATTTTTGAGATAACTTCACCTACCATCTCATCAAAAATATGTATAAGAATACCCGCTCTAATCTTTTTTTTGTTTATGGTGTTAAGTAAATCATCCCCTAAAGTAGAACTTTTACTTACAAATGAGCCTTTTAATATACTCAGATAGACTTTACATTTTGTCGCATTTGCACCAACAGCTACTTTTAGGTTTGGACATGGTGTTGGTGTTTCTCCTGATATTGAAAATATCTCTATTTCATAAGTCTGTTTTATTTGGAAATGTGGGTTTAATAATGCACTTTCATCATCAAGTTCATAAAGGTCTTCATTTTTTATTCTTCCCCATTCTGTCTCTTTTGTTCCATCATTAATTCGAATATATGTTTGAGTATCTAAAATATTAAAATCAAGTGTTTCAAGACTTACTTCATAACTTTTTGAAAGAATTTGGAGTTCTTTTGCAACATTTTGAGTACGGACAACGGTTGGTCGAATTGACTTAGATGTTTGTTTTTTCTCTTTTGATCCGAATAATGCCATGAATTTTTTATCCAAAAAATAAATTTACTTTTTTATTAAAATACATTTTAACCAAAAGTTAGTTAAAATTATGTAAAAATATAAAGAAGCCTATGTTTAAATCAATATTCACCAATAGTTTTGGAATTTTAATCTCAAGAATTTTAGGCTTTATCCGAGACCTACTTACAGCTTCAGCACTAGGGGCAAACATATACAGTGATATATTTTTTATAGCATTTAAACTGCCTAACCTGTTTCGACGTATCTTTGCTGAGGGTGCATTTACTCAGGTTTTTATCCCCGCGTTTGCTAGAACAAAACATAAAGCTGTCTTTTCAGCCAATATATTTCTCATTTTTTTCTCTATCATTTTACTTATTACACTCTTAGTAAACCTACTACCAGCACTCTTTACAAAAACTATAGCAGTTGGCTTCTCTGAAGAGAGTATTGAGATAGCAGCACCCTATGTTGCCATAAATTTCTGGTATCTGCCACTCATCTTTACTATGACATTTTTAAGTGGAATTCTTCAGTACAAAAATCATTTTGCAACAACTGCCTTTAGTACAGCACTTCTGAACCTCTCTCTTATAGCCGCTATTTACCTCTCACACAACAAAGAACAAGCAGAGATAGTTTATTATCTTAGTTATGGTGTTGTCATAGGTGGGCTCTTACAACTTATAGTACATCTTATAGCTATGCAACAACTAGGACTTTTTAGACTTATAGTAGGTGGTTTTAAATACCTAAGAGTAAAGAGTCAATCCATTAAACGCGATACAAAAAAGTTCTCCTCTAACTTCCTTCCTGCAATGTGGGGAAACTCAACCGCACAGGTTTCTGCATTTTTAGATACTTTGTTGGCTTCATTTCTTGTAACAGGCTCCATCTCTTACCTTTACTATGCCAACCGTATCTTCCAACTCCCACTAGCTCTTTTTGCAATAGCCACTTCTATAGCTCTGTTTCCAAAAATATCTCGATACCTAAAACTTCACGATGAAGAAAAAGCAAAAGAAAATCTCCAAAAGGCTTTTTGGTTTTTAAGTTTTGTTTTAACAGCAAGCAGTATCGGTGGAATAGTTTTAGCACATGAGATAACATGGTTACTTTTTGAGAGAGGTGCTTTTAGTACCACAGATACATCCAATACTACTGCTGTACTACAAATGTATATGATTGGATTACTCCCCTTTGGTCTAGCAAAACTTTTTTCCCTATGGCTATATGCCAAAGAGATGCAAATGAAAGCTGCCAAGATTGCCACAGTCTCTCTTCTTGTCTATATTCTACTAGCACTCTCACTAATTCAACCCTTAGGTGTAGCAGGTCTAGCTCTAGCTTCTACCATAGGTGGTATGAGTAGTTTTGTCTTTACTATTAAAGTATTTGGATTTAGTGATTTTATGAAAATTATTTATTCTAAAAACAGTGTGATTCTTTTAGTGAGTGCTATTGTCTTTACAGTAGTACTTTTAACACTGAAGAGTTTTTTAATACCTTAATTTACTAAAGGAGCTTTTTTAAGAAAAGTCCGTAATGTCAGTTATTTGATTGCTAATTAAAGACTCGTTTTACACCTTTAAACTTGTATTATATTTTAAGAGTTATAATTGAAACATAAATTTATAAGGAATTTTTCATGAAAAAAACACTACTCGCTCTTTTACTGCTTATCTCTTTTGCTCAGGCAGATGAAGATAACTTAAAAGTTGTATATGACTTAACAACTAAAAATATAGCCAAAATTGAGCAGAATATTTTAAAAGGTATAGTTGCTCATAAAACTTATTTTCAAAAAGATTTTAAAGAGCTTGATGTAACAGTAGTTATTCATGGTGGAGCTTATAGATTCTTTGTTAAAGACCCATCAACAACTCTTTACAAAGATGACAAAACACTCATACAAAACTATAGCCAACTTAAAAAACGTCTTGCATCATTAGCAGATACCTATGATGTAGAGTTTTTAATGTGTGGTGTTGGTATGAGGTCTCGAAAACTAAAAGAAAAAGAGATTGTCCCCTTTGTCAAAGTGATTCCCAACTCTTCAGTTGGTCTTATACAAAGACAAAATGAAGGGTATGCTTATCTTCCAGTTGGGGACTAAAACTCTCTACTCTTAACGGATGTTATAGACTATAAGGAGCGAAGCCCCTTATAGTCGCAGGGACACAACTGTCCCTACAACCCCCTAAAAGCTATAAAAAAGGGGCTTTTTTAAGAAAAGTCAGCAGTATAAGTTCTTAAAAACTTTTCCCTATTCCTATACTTGACTTGTAGCCTATATCGTTTTGTATGCCATGAAAGTCTTGGTAGAGAGGTTTTGAGAATGTAAGAAAGAGTGAGTAGCTACTCTGTGTTACTACTTGTACTCCAGCAGTTGCAAAAACAACATTATGCCCAGTATTGTATGCTACTTCACCAGCAAATTCATCTCTCTCAACATTTTCTCCATTAAGTTCTACAAAAACATCCACAGAGTATCCAAACTCCTCGTGAGCATCTAATTCACGAAGTACATCTTTATGGTCATGCTCAAGTAGTTTATAAGATAGTGCCATATTGTATGTAAAAACATCACCTAGTTGGCTATCTTGCGACTCCTTTAGTGTTGAGTTTATATAGTATGTTTGAGTGCAGAGAGAAATCTTCAAAATCTTTTGTAAATGCTACTCCTGAGAAAAAGTCCCATGAACCACTTCCTGGTTGTAGGTCAGCCTCAAGCTCTTCCCCTTCATCAGATACATCTGTTTTTCCAGTTGGAGCTTTAATCCCCGCTATTAAGGCAATTTTGAGGCATCATCATATATTTTGTACTGTAAGATAGCAGAAGTATCTCCCATACCTTCAGCTGTTCCATGAGGATGTACACCGTACACACCAGCATCAACTTCACCTGCACGAATATTTAGACGTGAGACATATGGAAGTTGCATACTAAGTGTTAGAGTATCTGTTAAACCATAAGAGAGTGAGAGCGAATAAGAGTTTATTGTGTCTATATTGTGTAGATGACTTGAGCCATTTTGCATAGCTTCTATTATTGTTGCATCGGAGAGTGTTTTATTTTCTACTCTTTCAGCATTCACACCCACATAGAAGTTTCCTTTTTCCATAGTGTTTGCAGAGAGTATAAACAGCACTTGAACCTCCCATTCCTAAAACATGTGAAGAGTTACAAGCCCATAGAGGTGTCATAGTTGTTGATGCCACAAGGCAAAGCATATTGAATTTATTTAATAGTTTTTTTTGCATAAGTATCCTTAATATTTATATTATAATTTTTATTATAGTTGTTGTTTTTTTGTTGAGGTATTAAGAATATACTGGAGGGGCTCGGGAGTTTAGAGGCTTATAAACTTCATCTAAATAGATAAAAACCTTACAAACTACTGAAGTATCTAAAACAGTTTGAAGTTCTAAAAGGTAGGTTTGCTCTATTGGAGTATCTGCATCTGCAATACTTGATGCTATTGTACATATTTGACAATCTTCATGTACTTTGAGGTCAGTATGGTGATGAAAAACACCCATAAGTGTTGCAAGTACAAAAACAGTAGCAAAATATTTACGGAGCCATTTATTTATCATAATTGGAATTATAGCAATTTTTTAATTAGTTTTTGGTAAAATTCTATCACTATTATGAAGGACTCCTATGTTTATTTACGACTCAGTTACAAAAGAGAAGAGAAAATTTATTCCACTTCAAGAGGGTAAAGCTACTCTTTATGTATGTGGTCCTACTGTTTATGATGATGCCCACTTAGGTCATGCAAAGTCGGCTCTTGTTTTTGACCTGCTTACTCGTGTTTTAACTGCTAATGGTTTAGATGTAACTTATGCAAGAAATATCACTGACATAGATGATAAAATCATTAAAAAAGCTATAGCACAAGATAGAGATATAAAAGAGATTACTGACTACTATACTGACTCTTTTCATAAAGAGATGGAAGCTATTGGAGTAAAACGTCCAGATATTGAACCTAAGGCAACAGAGTCTTTAGAAGCAATGTTTGATATGATACAAAAACTTATAGACACAAATCATGCCTACACTACCAAAGATGGGGATGTTTACTTTGACACAGAGAGTGATGCTAAGTACCTCACACTCTCAGGTCGAGTACAAAATGAAGATGAAAAGCAAGAACGTGTTGTAAGTTCAGAGCTTAAAAAAAATCCTGCTGACTTTGCGATGTGGAAAAGTGTCAAAGATGGCTCGCTTACATATGACTCTCCCTTTGGTGCAGGTCGTCCAGGATGGCACTTAGAGTGCTCAGCCATGATAGAGAAACACTTAGCTCGTCCTGACACTGCGTTTAGCATTGATATACATGGAGGAGGAGCTGATTTACTCTTTCCTCATCATGAAAATGAAGCAGCACAAACTCGATGTAGCTCAAACCATGAACTCGCTAACTACTGGATGCACAACGGTTTTGTAAACATAAACGGCGAAAAAATGTCTAAGTCTCTTGGCAATAGCTTTTTTCTCAAAGATGCACTCAAAGAGTATGATGGGGAAGTTCTGCGTTTTTATCTTTTAAGCACTCATTATAGAAGTAACTTCAACTTTAACACTGAGGACTTGAGCATAGCTAAAAAGAGACTTGACAAGATATATAGACTTAAAAAACGTCTTTTTGGACTGCCAGAAAATAGCGAAAATACTCCATTTCAAGAAAAACTCCTAGAGGCTTTGAGTGATGATATGAATGTCTCTACAGCCCTTGCACTTATAGAAGAGATGATTTCATCTGCAAACGAAACACTCGATAGTGCAGGAAAACATAAACTACTCAAACGCGAGACTATCTCTAATCTTGCCTATATTGAAACTCTCTTAGGTTTTGGTGTACAAAACCCTTTTGAGTACTTCCAGTTTGGAATGGATGAAGATACAAAAAACAGTATTTCAAAACTAATGTTACTAAGAGATGAGGCAAAAAAAGAGAAAAACTTTGAAGAGTCCGATAGACTAAGAGATAAGATACTCTCTTACGGAGTCACACTTATGGATACTCCTGCTGGAACCTTTTGGGAAAAAGTTTAATGACTATAGAAGATATACACAAACATCTAAAAGAGACTTCAAAGAGTGTCACCCAAGAGTTTAAACGTCTTTTTCATGGTCGCGGTGGGCTTTATGAGGGTTGGAGACATCTCACTATTGACTCTATTGATTCCATACTTAGTGTTGCCTTGTACTTCCAAGAGCCACTTGAAGATGAACTTATAGAGATGCTAGTTGCGTTTACAAAGAGTTCTGACTATGAGACACTAGTTGTGCAACGCCGCTATATCAAAGGCACTGCTAGCGAAGTTTTAGTAGGTACACTCAGTGAAGACACTTATGCTCTTGAAAACAGTATTAAGATAAAAGTCAACCTCCTCTCTAATCGTAATAGTGGTTATTTTCCTGATATGAAAATAGGAAGAGAGTTTGTTCAAAAAAATGCTAAAGACAAAAGGGTTTTAAATCTTTTCTCTTACACCTGTGCATTTTCTCTTGCGGCTAAAATCGGTGGAGCTTATGAAGTTGTGAATGTAGATATGAGTAAGGGTGCTCTTAAAACTGGAATGCAAAACCACTCTTTAAATGAACTTGACCCTAGAGGTATAAGTTTTTTACCTTACAATATACTCAAGTCATTTACAAAGCTAAAACGCAAGGGTCCTTACGATATGATTATCATCGACCCTCCTAGTTTTCAAAGAGGAAGTTTTGAAGCAACAAAAGATTATGAAAAACTCATCAAAAGAGTAGAAGAACTTGCTAGTGAGGAGTGTCTCTTGCTTGCATGCTTGAACTCACCCCAACTTCAAAGTGATTTTATAATCGATATGATACAAGAGTTTGCTCCAAGTTTTAGTTATGAAAAAAGACTGGAAAATGTAGCAGAGTTTGCTTCTGTTGATGAAAGTAGAAGCTTAAAAAATTTGGTTTTTAAAAAGTGATTCCTAAACTTATTTGAACTTGATTTTCATTGTTTGTAAAAAGTGCATTGTCATTATGAAAGTAGTCTATAGACAGAGGTAAAGCAAATGAGTTTAACAAGACCATATCAAATCTTATCCCAGCCATAATTTCATTTACACTATGTCTAAAACCTGTAAAATCTTTCACATCATAGTATCTATATTTTGCATATATTGCCTCTCTTTGAAGTGACAAAGGAAAAGTAAACCAGTAGCTTGAAAGGTCTATAACGCTACTCAAACCTATATCTCCATACCCTGCACTTTTTACATAGAGTGAGCCATCGAGTGTTGGCATATTCAGACTAGAGAGGTCATTATCTCTTTGAGCTCTTATCGGTGAGAGTTTAACTCCTCTTGTCTCTAAAAATGCACTATAATTGCTTATATCTGCATCTGTAATAGAGTACTTCAATGAAGATTTTAAATAGGTTTGAAAAAATAGTCGATGAGAAAACTTTAAAGTAGCACCAGTAATAGTATCTTTTCTCTCTCTTACACCGTAAGCACTAAGCCCATACTCTGAGTTTGCATACATTGAGATACCATGTCTCTCATACCTACTAAGATTAAAGCTTCCCGTTAAAGGTTCTCTTTCCCTTGTGTCATAATCTTGGAAATATGTAGCATTTAAACTAGCATCAAAGTACCCTGCTCTATAAAGATCTAGCCCTAAACCAGCTATCACACCATAATCTCGTGTATCAACTCTATCATCATTTTCTAGCACACCATAAGCATTAAAACTATACTGTAAAATATACTGACTGTTCTCATACCCTACTCCTGCTATAGTTATATTTGTATCATCTCTTGATACATAAGCATTTACAGAGTTTTGACTCAAAGGATCACCAAACTTGATGTTTAATGAACCAATAGCACTCCCTCCCGCTTGCATGGCAATACTCAAATCACTTCCACTATAGTGCAGATTTAACATCGAGTAGTAGTCATTAGAATCATCTATAGTGCTTGTGTTATTATCTTCACTTAGCACATACTGTCTGTAATACTCTTTGTCTTCAAAGAAGAGTTTTGTCTCAAAAGGCACCTCATCTATAGACACTAAATCACTTTTCACATAATAATAATCTTTAGAACCTACCGCCGCCAACAAGTACCTCTTTATCATTGATAAGTCTTGCATCTAAAATATTGTCCGCCTTACTTGCCCGAGTAACTTTTGCATCTTTATATCTGTAGAGTGTAGTTCCAAGTTCTGAATTTGCCACAAAGTAAACAGCTCCACTAGAATCAACATCAGACACAATTCCATAAAAACCATTGTATGTAAACAGCGGTTTTTTATTTTTATAAAGTGTTCTTTTTTTACCCTTGTTTTCATTTTTAAAGTAGTAAAGGTTATCGTTTTTATCTATAATAACAGAAGAGTTTGCATAGTCATAGTACTCTGTATCTACATATAACTGAGGGTAGTCATAAGAACTTTTAACATCGAAGTAAACGCAGCGTCCATCACTCAAATACCCTTGTATCATCTTCCCCTCACTACCCTCTTTTATAAATGCTTCATCATCAAACAGACCCTGCTTTATACTTATAGGAGATATATGATTACTTCCTTGTGTGTAGTACTTATCATCTACTTTTATAACTTTACCTGACATCCAACTATCTCTATCTACACTCACACTTTCATTTTTTTTGTTAAATACAAGAAGAGTCTCTTTTGTGTATCCCTTTTCATTTATAAGAAAAAATATTTCATCTTTATCATGTGACATATTTGCATAAAACTGTGAAGATGCTATAGGTTCACCCTCAGCTAAAACAAGTCTCTGGGCTAAAGATGCATAATACTCAGAAAATGCACTCAGTGTATCTTCAAAGTCCACACCTACACTATCTTTCATACTTGAGTTTGTAAAAATAGGAAAGTACCAATCTTGCGACTTATATTTAAAGTAAGAGTTTATATTTTTAAGACCATACCTTTGAGCTAAAAATAGGTTATAAAAGCCACCTATTTGGTAGTAAATATCTCCCTGCATAAGGAAACATTATCGCCTTGTTATACATTCTGTCTGCAGTAATATTTCCAGCCTTTGCTTGAAGTAACATCATCGCTTTAAAACGACCGCTATAGAGTCTCCCACCTGAACCATGCCATGACTCATTTAAAACTGCATTTCCCTCTAACATAAAAGAGTTTTCAAAAGAGTTTGGGATTATAAAGGGTAAAGGAAACATAAGTGAACCATTGCCTAAGACAGAGTGTAGTCCTCTTGAGACAATACTTCCCTTTGTATTAAGTTGGTAGTTATGTGCAGTTTCGTGGTAAAGCAGTACATCAAGCCAAGAAGTGTTTGCAAAGTAGTCAACCTGTGATGTCCCACCAATATAATTTATCTGTCTATTATTGGGGTATTGGGTAGAAAAGCCATTTGCAATTTGGTTAGAGTTTGAGATAAGACCAACATAGAGTGTTTCATCTAGTTCCCAATCAAAAAACTTTTCATAATCAGTATGCAAAAGTGACTCCATACCTGCAGTATGTTTAGCAAACTTTATGTTCTCTTTAGTATAAATGATTTCTATCTCTTTATCATCCATTTTATGCTTATAGTAAGCCTCATCTTGAGGCACTACAGCATAACCAGTAGTTAAAGTTTGAGGTATTATTATCTGTGAGCTATTAAAACTCTCTGCACTTAAAATAGAGCTTATAAGAGCTAAGCTACTCAGTAATAGAGTAGATTTTTTCATTTTTAACCTTAAAATTTTAATTATTCACTGATATTACAACTCCCTAAAGCTATAAAAAAAGGGTTTTTTTTAAGAAAAGTCCGTTCCGTAATGTCAGTTATTCAATAATAAACATTTTACTCTAATTTAATTAAAAAAGAGTATTATTTGTTATGGCAAATATTAATATTCAAGATAGTATAGATTTTGATCTCTATGTTAAAGTGAGCGAGGGATTACTAAAATCCTCACTTGCCTTATTTCTAAATATTATTGTGATGATTGTTGCTTTTTATTCACTTCATGATAAAATATTTTTATTTTCTTGGTTATTTTTAGTCTTCTTTTTGCTAGTTCTAAGAGCTTTAGATGTATCTAAGTACCTGAAAAATCCAGACCTATCTAGTATCCATCAACATATAAAAAGATTTCAACTTTATTCACTCTTTATTGCACTTACTGTCTCATGTGGAATCATAACACTATCCCCATCTCATCTTCCCTTTCATCAAGCTTAGCGATGATTGTAGCAGGACTTTCTGCTGGAGCTGTAATGGCACTCTCTTACTACCAAAATTTAGTGAGAATGTCTAATTATTCTATCTTTCCATTTGCTTTATGATGCTTTTCAGGAGACCATTCATCTACTTATATCTTTTTTAATGTTTCTATTTTTAGTGATGCTGATGCTCTTTTCAAACAAGTTTTATGAATCAATGGTCGAACTCATAGCAGCAAAAATGAGGCTGATATTCAAGCACTATGACCTTATGAGTTTAGCAAATAGACTAACACTGTATGAAGGCTCTCTATGCAACACGTATAAAAGAGACAAAAGTTTCGCTGCAGTTTTATTTATAGGTATTGATGATTTAAACTTGTAAATGACACATATGGGCATTGGTGATATGCTTTAAAGTTTGCACAACGAATATCTACTATAGTCAGAGATGAAGATACCTTTGCAAGACTTAGTGGAGATGGGTATATTAATAGCAGATATACAAGGTGAAGAGAGTAAGCTCACAAGTTCATAAAATCCATACCGCACTACAGTCACCTTTTAAATTAAAACACATAATATTGTGTGAATGTAAGTATAGGTATTGATATTATAGATGAAAATGTTGAGCATTCAGATCATATTTTAAACAATGCTGATACAGCGATGTATAGGTCAAAAAAGAGTGGTAAGAACAAAACAACACTTTTTGCTGATGTTACGGACTATAAGGGCGAAGCCCCTTATAGTCGCAGGGACAATAATGTCCCTACAACCCCTAAAGCTATAAAAAAGGGGCTTTTTTAAGAAAATTTCGTAACATCAGTTATTAACTATTAGCTATTAGCTATATTTTAGTATAATATTTTAAATTTTCCAAAAGTGACTCTAATGATAAACTACTCAGCAATTAAACCTCTTCTTTTTAAATTAGAACCAGAAACAGCTCACCATTTAGCGGAGTGGACTCTGCGTTTACCTAATATCTGCCAAATTCCATTTAACTTCTTTTTAGAATCACACTTTGTTAGTGACCCTATTTTAAATCAAGAAATTTTTGGTCGTACTTTTTTAAATCCTATTGGGCTTGGTGCTGGTTTTGATAAAAATGCAACTATGATTCGTGGTATGCAAGTTTTAGGATTTGGTTTTACTGAGATTGGTACTGTTACACCAAAACCTCAAGTTGGAAACCCTAAACCTCGTATGTTTCGCCATATCCAAGAAGAGACTATCCAAAATGCTATGGGTTTTAACAACGAGGGAGCACTTAAGGTTATCAAACGCCTCAAACAGCGTTTTCCTTTTACATCGCCAATTGGAATAAACATAGGAAAAAATAAACTCACTCCTGAGAGTGAAGCTATAAATGACTACACACACCTTATAAAAGCTTTTGATGGTTTAGGTGACTACTTTGTTATAAACATCTCTTCACCAAACACACCAGGACTTCGTGACTTACAAAATGAAGCTTTTATTGGAGCACTTTTTAAAGAAGCTAAAGCACTTACAGATATGCCCATCTTACTCAAAATTGCCCCAGATATGGAGATAGATGATGCAGTGGCACTCACAAAAATGGCTGTAGATAAAGGGGCTGATGGGATTATCGCTACAAATACAACCATAGACTACTCGCTTGTAAAAAACCCTAAGACAATAGGTGGACTGAGTGGTGCAGTCTTAAAAGAGAAAAGTTTTAAAATCTTTGAAGCTATTGCTAAAGAGTTGTATGGTAAAACTATTTTGATTTCTGTTGGTGGAATTGACTCTGCTGAGGAAGCCTACAAACGCATAAAAGCAGGGGCAAATCTAGTTCAAATTCTAAGTGGACTTATTTTTCATGGTCCTGATATGATTATGAACATCAACAAAGAACTTATAGAGCTACTCAAAGCAGATGGATATGACAATATTACTCAAGCTATCGGTGCGGATAGAACATAATATGAAAATTATAAGCACACTCATTCTTAGTAGTTCTTTAATGCTAGTAGCATCTTCTATAGACCATACTAAAGATATAATAAACGATAAAAATAAACAAATAAGAGAGAAAATAAAAATGCCTTCACCGCTTCCTAGTTACGAGACAAAAACACTTAAAAATGGACTTCAGATAGTTGTAATTCCACTACATAATCAAACAAATGTAATCAGTACTGACATTTTCTACAAGGTAGGAAGTCGTAATGAAGTTATGGGCAAAACTGGAATCGCTCATATGTTAGAGCATATGAACTTTAAAAGTACTAAAAACTTACCTGCTGGAGAGTTTGACAAACAAGTCAAAAGCATAGGTGGAGTCAACAATGCTTCTACTAGTTTTGACTTACACACATTACTATATCAAGTCAAGTAGTGACAACCTCAAAAAGTCTGTAAACCTATATGCAGAGCTTATGCAAAACCTGACTCTCAAAGATGAAGAATTTCAACCAGAACGCGATGTAGTAACAGAAGAGCGTCGCTGGAGAACAGATAACAATCCACTAGGCTACTTATACTTTAGACTCTTTAATAATGCCTTTCTTTACCACCCATACCACTGGACACCAATTGGTTTTATTAATGATATTCGTACTTGGAGTATTGACGACATTCGTGATTTTCATAAAACTTACTACCAACCAAACAATGCCATCTTAATCGTAACTGGTGATGTTGAGCCAAAAGAGGTATTTAAACGTGCTAAAAAAGCTTTTGGTGAGATAAAAAACCATGGAGATATTCCAAAAGTTAAGTTTATAGAACCAGAACAAGATGGTGCAAAAAGAGTAATGCTTCATAAAGATACAGAAGTTGAAATGATAGCTATCACTTTTCATATCCCAGACTTTAAAGATAAAGACCAAGTAACTCTTAGCGTTATAAGTGAGATACTATTTTCAGGAAAAAGTTCACGTCTATACAAAGAGCTTGTAGATAAAAAAAGAATGGTAAATAGTGTTTATGCTTATAATATGGAAAACATCGACCCTAGTCTCTTTATCTTTATGGCTACATGTAACCCTGGTGTATCAGCAGAGGATGTAGAAAAAGAGCTTATCAAACAGATAGAGCTGATGAAAGAGACAAAAGTTACACAAGAAGAGTTAGAGAAGGTAAAGATAAATACAAAATCTGATTTTATACACTCTTTAGAGAGTGCATCAAGTGTAGCAAACCTTTATGGGTCATACCTAGTTCGTGGAGATATGGCACCACTTATGAGCTATGAAGAAGATGTCAATAAAATAACTGCAAAAAAAGTTCAAAATGTTGCAAACAAATACTTTAACTTTGACAAATCAACAACAGTTATTTTAAAAAAGCATCAATAGTTTTATCAAATGCAAACCTTATTGCGACCTTCATCCTTAGCCTTATATAAGGCTTTGTCGGCGCGCTTAAATATTTCACTAACATGAGTATCTTTACTATCAATCATCGCAAGACCTATGCTTGTTCTAATTGTAATACTATCTGATGTAATATAAACCTCTTTTCTTGCAACTTCTTGACAAATCATTTGTGCAACTCTTATAGCATCTTTTTTATTGGTGTCTTGAAGTAGTATCGCAAACTCCTCTCCTCCAATACGTGCAAAAACATCTTTTTGTTTTAATAATAATTTTATTATATAAGTAAAAGAGATAAGTATTTCATCACCAGATGGACGACCATATTTATCATTTATTTTTTTTAAATGATCTAAATCTAACACTAAAAGTGCAAAACTTTTTTGGCTGACTTGGAAGTTGAGAAAATATTCACTGATTGTTTTATCAAACAGTCGTTTATTCATCAAGCCTGTTAAAAAATCTGTTGAGGAGAGTAACTTAAGATTCTCATTTTTTTTATAAAGTATGCTTTGATACTCAGTAATTTTATTTGTATAGATAAATGATAAAAGACTTCCTATAACAAGACCTAAAACAGCCGAATTAATTGCTAATTCTGAGAGTCCTAAATCAAAAAAATAGTTTTCTAACAAAATGACTAATAGTGATGCAATGGTATAGACCACACCATACAAACTACCTGCCAAGATATATGCAATAAATACTAAGAGGTAAAACCAAATAATTCTAAATTCATCTTCAACAACAAAAAAGAGTGCTGATGCAAAGGTAATAAGGGAAGAGAATAATATTATTTGTGTTGCTACTACTAGGTTTTCTTTTGAAAGTCTTAAGTACCCTATACTTAGCATAGCAAAACATGCATATACATAATTCACATTTGTATGTATTTCACTTATTTCATTAATTCCCAAGTCACTTAAAATAGCAAAAATCAAACTAAACACTATAATAACAAGTGCAATTAAATTAATAACTTTAAACTTAAATCTTAAAAAATCATCATTATCTGTAAACTCAGAACCACTCAGTAAAAAACTCTCAAACATATTTTGCCTTCTGTCATATAACAAATACTATTAGACAAAAGCTTAAAAAGTATTGAATTCATCCCTAAAAAGTAATCTTCTAAGATTAGTTAATATTATAAAACCCACAAGAACTATAATCAATTTTAAAGACTTAAAATAGGGATATTTCCATCCAATAGCAATATTTATAATCAATACAAATTATTTAGCTATAATTATATCTATATAAAAACATCAAAAGGTCACAAATTATGGATTTAGTTACAGGTTCTTCAACCGCACTTATAACACCTTTTAAAAATGGTAAATTAGACGAGCAGACTTATGCTGCACTTATCACTAGACAAATTAACAACGGTATGAATGCTGTTTGTCCTGTTGGAACAACAGGAGAGAGTGCTACTCTTACTCACGATGAACATAAACGCTGCATAGAGATAGCAGTAGAGGTTTGTAAAGGTACACAAACAAAAGTTTTAGCAGGTGCTGGTTCAAATGCAACACATGAAGCTATAGAGATAGCAAAACATGCACAGAGTGCTGGTGTGGATGCTATCTTCTCCGTTAGCCCTTACTATAACAAACCTTCGCAAGAGGGTCTCTATCAACACTACAAAGCTATAGCAGAGGCTGTAAGTGAACTACCATTTATGCTCTACAATGTCCCAGGACGTACTGGTGTTGACATCTCAGCTGATACAACTATCAGACTTTTTGATGAGATAAAAAATATCTATGGTGTAAAAGAGGCTACAGGTTCATTAGAGAGAACAGTTGAGCTTCTTTCTCGTCGTCCTGAGCTTAAAGTATTTTCTGGTGATGATGCAATAGATTACCCAATACTTGCAAATGGTGGAGCAGGAATCACTTCTGTAACATCAAACCTCATGCCTGACTTGAAAATCAGAACTCGTGCGTTTAGCATTAGCGGGTGACTTCACAGGTGCAAAAGCTATAAATGACAAACTCTATCCACTTAACTCAGTAATGTTTTGTGAATCAAACCCTATTCCTGTAAAAGCAGCAATGTATATCGCAGGCTTGACTTCGACTTTAGAGTACAGACTTCCTCTTGTAGCTCCAAGTGTAGAAAACATGAAAAAGATTGAAGAAGTAATGAAAAATTACGACATTAAAGGATTATAATAGATGCAAGATTTTAAAGGTAAAGGTTTTATTTATTAGTGGTGGTACTCGTGGTATCGGTAAGGCAATGGTTTACGAGTTTGCCTCAAAAGGGTGTGATGTTGCGTTTACTTATGCTTCAAATGAAGATATAGCAAAAGAGATTATCGCTGATGTAGAGTCTAAATATGGTGTAAAATCTCGTGCTTACAAGCTCAATATTATGGAACCTTTGACTTACAAAGATGTTTATAAAGAGTTTGATGAGGATTTTGATAGACTTGACTTTTTCATCTCAAATGCGATTATCTCTGGTCGTGCTGTTGTTGGTGGTTTTGCTCCATTTATGCGTCTTAAACCAAAAGGTCTTGGTAATATCTACACAGCAACTGTTGAAGCCTTTGTTGTAGGTGCTCAAGAAGCTGCAAAACGTATGGAACTTACAGGTGGTGGAAGTATCATCTCTATGAGTTCTACTGGTAACCTAGTCTATACTCCAAACTATGCAGGACATGCAACAAATAAAGCTGCAGTTGAGAACTATGGTAAAATATGCAGCGGCAGAACTTGGTGAAAAAGGTATAAGAGTAAACGCAGTGTCTGGTGGACCTATAGATACTGATGCACTTAAAGCTTTTCCTAACTATGAAGAGGTAAAAGCAGAGGTTGTAAAACGTTCTCCACTTTCTCGTATGGGTGATGCAACTGACTTAACTGGAGCTTGTTCTTTTCTTTGTTCAGATGCTGCATCGTGGTTAACAGGTCAAACAATAGTAATAGATGGTGCTACCTCTTTTCAATAAAGAGATGGCTTATATACAAAATTAAAAGGAAAAAATAATGAAAAGAAGAGAAGCAATTAAAATCACAGCACTAGCTACACTAGGTATGGCAGTTTCAGCTGAGGCATGTGTAGGAAAACAAACTTGTCAGACTGATACAAGTAAAAACCGTATTATGATGAAACCAAAAGATGCAAAAAATCTTACTAAAGGTGAACTCAAACACACACCACAAATCACACTTGGCTCTAAAGATGCAAATGGTTATACTTTAGTAGAGATTACAGTTGGTCAAGGTGGTATTATCCATCCTAGTACAAAAGGACATTGGATTGACTTTATCTCTTTGTATGTAGATAAAAAACTTGTAGGAACAACAGAACTTGAAGCTGAAATTTCTCGTGGAGCAGCTGCGTTTAGAGTTAAACTTGATGGTGCTAAATATATAACATCAAATGCAGGATGTAACCTTCATGGTATCTGGACTAGTACTATAGAACTCTAAGATAGGATTGTTATTGCTTAATTTACCTAATGCTCTTGCATCCATTCGGATACTGCTTGCTCCACTTATGTTTTGGATTATTCTAACACCTGAGTTGTTTACAGATAATGGTTTTGATATAAGTTGGAACTACTATTTTGCTTCACTTCTTTTTGTGTTAGCAAGTGCTACAGACTTTTTTGATGGCTATATCGCAAGAGAGTGGAATCAAATGACAATGCTCGGAGCAATTTTAGACCCTCTAGCTGATAAAATGCTTACTTTAGCTGCGTTTCTTGGTCTTATGATGGTGGGAGAGGCTTCAGTTTGGGCTATCTACATCATCATAGTTCGAGAACTTTTTATCACAGGCATACGAACTGTTGCTGTAAGTGAAGGCTTAAGTGTAAAAGCTTCATGGGCTGGAAAAGTAAAAACAGTTGCACAGATGATAGCTATAGGCTTTTTACTTATGCGATGGCCATTTGGAGATGTTCTTTTATGGTTTAGTGTATTTTTAACACTCTACTCTGGTTTAGAGTACTTATGGGGCTTTAAAAATGCTCTTTTAAAGGATGAAAATTAATGGGAATTTTTGTATCGATTTTAGTTCTTAGTGGACTTATATTTTTCCATGAACTCGGTCACTATATCGCTGCTCGTATGATGGGTGTATATGTTGAAGTTTTTAGTATAGGTTTTGGTAAAAAACTTTTTTCTTTTAGAAAATGGAACACTGAGTGGGCTATAGCTGCTATTCCTCTTGGTGGTTATGTTCGTATGAAAGGTCAAGATGATAGTGACCCTACTAAAAAAAGTTTTGATGATGATAGTTATAATGTAAAAACACCTACTCAAAAGATATTTATTCTCTTAGCTGGACCTGCGTTTAACTTTATCATCGCATTTGTACTCTACTTTTTTATAGCTCTAGGAAGTCCTCAGATACTCTCCCCTGTCATAGGTCAAGTACTCAAAGATTCTCCTGCGTTTAAAGCTGGACTTGATGCAAATGATACGGTCACAGCTATTAATGGTATAGCTATTAGCTCTTGGAAAGAGATGGCAGAGATTATCTCACATGCTGAGGGAACACTCACAGTCGAGATACAAAGAGATGGATTTATCCAGTACAAAGAGCTCACTCCTAAACTCCGTGAGACAAAAAACTTGTTTGGTGAGAGTGTACAAAAGAAGATGATAGGTATTGCCTCAGCAGGTATTACACATCCACTTGAGCTTAGTTTAGGTGAGACACTCTCTTATGCAGGTGAACAGACTCTATTTGCTAGTACTATGATATTTACCGGTGTACAGAAGCTTATACTCGGTGATGTTCCCCCAACAGAGTTGGGTGGAGTTATCAGCATAGTAAAACTTACATCAGATGCTACAGATGCAGGCTGGATGAGTGTCCTCTTTTTTGCAGCACTTATAAGTGTGAACCTAGGAGTACTCAACCTACTCCCAATTCCTGCACTTGATGGTGGGCACATCATGTTTAACCTTTATGAGTTAATCTTTCGCCGAGAAGCGAGTGAAGCTGTTATGATTAAGTTTACTATAGCTGGATGGGTACTACTTTTTGGTCTCATGGGGCTTGGACTCTTTAATGACATAAACCGCTTACTAAGTTAAGTAGATTTTGATATACGAGGATAAAAATGACAAATATTGAACATAAACTTTATATAGATACTGTAATAAGAAGAGTTGAAACTGCTAGATTAAAAGTGAGTGGACACCATATAGTAAAAATTGTAGCTGTTAGCAAATACTCTACTGCACAAGATATAGAATCCCTTTACAGTATCGGTCAACGTGCTTTTGGTGAAAACAAAGTTCAAGATTTAAAATCTAAGTCCATAGAACTCGATGAGTACCCACTAGAGTGGCACTTCATAGGTAACCTTCAAAAAAACAAGATAAACAACTTACTAGATATAGACCCTACCCTATTTCAAGCTCTAGATTCTTTAGAGTTAGCCTATGAGCTACAGAAGAAACTAGCAGCTAAAGATATGACACTTGATTGTTTAATGCAGATAAACTCAGCCAAAGAAGAGTCTAAACATGGGTTTATGCCCCAAGATGCTAAAGAGTCTTATCTTACTATGATAGAAAAATGTCCAAATATAAAACTCAAAGGTGTTATGAGTATCGGTGCTCATTCAGAGGATAAAGAGACTATTAAAAAAAGTTTTGAGACAACTTACAGTATCTACAAAGAACTCCCAAATGCAACTATCTGTTCTATGGGTATGAGTGACGATTTTGAGATGGCTATCGAGTGTGGATCTAACATGGTTAGACTCGGCTCTATAATGTTTAAATAAAAGAGTTTACTTCACTTTAAGTGAAAACTCTTCTCCCCCTTTCATATATACCCGTCCATAAGTAACTTTGTCATTCTTGTATGATATAACAAGATCAAGACAAGAAATTTCTTTTTTTCCATTGACAAAAACTCTATAAAGAATTCCTTTTTTACCACGATATGTATTGACCGTGGTTTGTAGGTAAAGTGTTGTTTTGTCTTTTTTCTTAAATGTAAGTAGTGGATTACCTATAGGTAGTTTTCCATCTTCATAGATATACATAGAAGATACTTCAAGCTCATTATCTAAAAAATGTTGCAGCAATCTTTCTATCATAAAAAGTAGACATAAACTCATCTCTTTTAGCACTACTAATAGACTTATGTTTTATTTTCAAAGGCTTATCATCTTTACAACTCATAGTAAACTTTTTTGCTAACTCAAGTCTTCCAAAGTATATCCAACCTGTATCTGCTTCACCCGTATATGTAGATACACTTGTCTCTTTTTGATTATGTTTTGTTTTTTGTACTTTTCTTGTTTGTTTTTTATGTTTTTTTTGAAAAGTTTTTCTCTTCTTTTTGCTTTACAAATAGTGAATATTTTTTAGTATCTACTTTAAAGTTTTTAGGGCGAAGTTTTATAACAACTCTTCTATTGTGAAGATTTGACTTTACTTCTTCATCATCATAAATCAGTTTTGTTTCCCCATACCCTTTATAATAAACTTTAGAGTACTTATACTCTTTATAGTAGAGTGAAGATGCAATATGTTTAGCCCTTTTTATAGATATGGCAAGGTTCTTTTTATATGAGCCGGCTTTATCAGTATGCACTTCAATAAAAATATTTCTCTTATCTTTAAGTCCTGTTTTTCTTAAAAAACTATCTATTTGAGTTTTACAGCTTTTTACTAAACTGATACTTCCTGTTTTAAAACACTCCCTAAAAACTCTAGTTGTAGTGTTTTCTTCTGTAATATTTTCCCTATTATAGTTTGCTACTTTTTTCTTGCTAGTCACTTGAGCATCGCTACTAGAGAGTTTTGCAGTTACAAGCTTTTTCTCTTGTACTATTGGTTTAACTTCCTCAGAAGCACACCCAAAAAATAATAAAATTATAATAAATGTGAGTAAATAAATTTTCATAAGAATAATTTTACCTTTTAAATCTTAAGATGGCGTTTAAAACGCACAGCATGACTGAGAGGATTTGATATAAGCTCTTTTTGATACTCAATCATCTTAAAAAAAGGTCGTAAAAAACCTTTGAGTTCTTCTTCTTTGAGACTCTCTATCTTATGTTTATTAAGTAATTCTAAAACCACAAGTGTTGACTCTATTGTTGAGAGATATGCATCATCTGGCTGCGTTTTTATCTCATAGGCTGAAGTTCTGCTTGTTTTAAAACTCATATGTTTTAAGGTATTAAGATTTGTACTCTGTGTAAACATCTTTTTAGTACAAGCCCAAGTTGAGTCAATTAGAAAAATTGCCAAAGGTTTAGAACTTTTTTTTGGTTTTTTATCACTAAGGTTGAGTGCATCTACTGAGGGGAAAAGTATGTAGCTCTCATGTGTGGCTATAATTTCATTGATGCGTTTATGCTCAGAGAAGTCTATGCCAATAAAGAGTTCAGAATTCTCAAGGCTTTTATGTGTAAAGTGACCTGTATTGTTTTTGACTTTTTTGAACTCTTTTGGATGCATAAGTACGACAAACTTAGTCTGCGTTTGTATATGCTCAAAATGCTCACACATACACGAGCTTTTGGGTCTAAAACACTCATAACACTTCTCTCTATCACCATAATATGTTTTCATTATAGAAATTATAGTAAAATAAACTTATGAATGAAGAAAAATATGACCTTATCGTTGTTGGAAGTGGTGCTGCTGGAATTATATCGGCTATAGTCGCTGCTCGTGAGGGAAAAAATGTTTTACTTCTAGAAAAGCTCTCAAATATATCCTCTAAACTCAAAGCCACAGGTGGTGGTCGATGCAACCTTACTAACACCCTCTCAAATGAAGACTTTATGGCTCGTTTTGGTCGAGATGGGCGTTTTATGCAAGATGCTCTCAAAGAGTTCGACAACAAAGAGCTTGTAAAGTTTATGGATGAGATAGGGGTAGAGACACATGCTCCTGATGGTTTTCGCATCTTTCCCACTTCTCACTCATCTGCAACTATTATAGCAGGGCTTCAAAAAGAGATGGATAGAGTCGGCATTAAAGATTTTAACAAACCAAAAAGTACAAAGACTACTGCTTATAGGCAAGTCTATATCTGGTGTTAAAACGCAAGATGACATCTTCTATGCTCCACATGTCATAGTTGCAACTGGAGGGCTTGGATACCCTGTACTTGGTGCTGAGGGTGATGGTTATAATTTAGCAGGAGAGTTAGGACATAAGATAACAGAACTGAGTCCTGCGATGATGCCCTTAAAAACAAAAGAGACTTGGGTTAGTGAGTGTAGAGCAGATACCATAGCAAAAGTAGAACTTCGAGTTGACCTTAAAAAGCATAAAAAGCTTCGAGCAAAAGGGGATTTGATTTTTACAAAAACGGGAATACGTGGTCCTGTTGTCCTAGACTTTGCAAGAGAAGTCACACCACTTTTAAAAAAATACGGTGAAGTGCCTCTACTTCTGAACCTCACAAAAGGGAGAAATGAAGAGGAGATAACAAAACACCTCAAAGAATCTGCACTGCAAAACACAAGTGCAAACATAGTAGATCTAGTAAGTACCCTACTCCCAAAAGCACTCAGTTTAGAACTCTGTAAAATGGCAGAGTGTGACTTAGACAAAACACTAAGCAAACAAGCAGGAAACACAAGAGCAAAACTCATCTCACTCCTAACATGGACTCCACTCACAGTAAACGGACACGATGGATTTCGCCTCGCCATGATAACAAGAGGAGGCATCAGCCTCAAAGAGATAGACCCAAAAACAATGCGAAGTAAACTGGTAAATGGTCTCTACTTTTGTGGTGAAATAATGAACCTAGATGGTCCATGTGGAGGCTACAACCTACAGTGGAGTTTTGCTAGTGGCTACTTGGCTGGGAAATTGCTTTAATCATATATTTTTGTATAATGCCTACATTTAATCCCAAGGAATATTAATGAAACACAAAAGTCTTCTCCAAAAAGGAGCCTACTTAACTCTTGCCCTCACTCTCTTAAGTGGATGTGGTACTAAAGATATAATTCAACCTGAAATATCAAATCTTTAAATAAAATCTTATCCTCAAGAGAGAGTGCATTACAAAAGAGAGTTGATGAGTATAAAAATACTCTTAGTGAGTATGAAGAGAGTTTAAAGCAAAAAACAGATGAACTTTATATTGAAAAAAGCTTCACTCAAAACCCAGATGGAATATATAGCGATACATTTCATAATAAAACACTCTATTATAGACTGCTTGCTCCTGATAGCATAAAAACTAAAGAGAAAAATCTTGATATTACTTATCAAATTATTGATGTTGATTTTGAAGAGGTATATCCTAGCTTCAAGCATAAGAACAAGGAATTGTCCATAAGTTTTAATCCAGAGACTCAAATACTTACATATGAGAACTTAACAAAACAATATATTCAAATTAACTCTATTAACCTCTACTATCAAAATGGAGTTTATGATATTGCATCAAGTCAAACAACAAACTTTTCTACAGAATTATCCCCTGAATCAAAGGTAAATCTAAATGTATCGTATCAATTAAGCAAGGTTAATGAATCTTCTTATAAACATACAACAAAGAAAAAAGCACTTGCTGAAAAAATAAAATTTGGTTTTGCTATTAAATATACTGTAGGAGATAGCACAAGAAATAAAACACTCTACAAACGCGATACAACAAACCTGTATGCACTTATAAAAGATAAATAATAGGTTTTACAGCTAAAAATAACTGCTAATATTTAGCAGTTATAAAAAGTAACGAATAGAAGCAAATCCGTATGCTCCACTTTTTTCTACTTCTTTTACTTGTTCCTCTGTTATGATGCCACCGAGTGCAAAAACTTTTAGGGATGTAGCGTTAACAATGTTTTGCAAGTCATGAACACCCTTAGGTTCACCCTTGTTTGGAGTACTAAAGATTGGGCTATATGTAACATAGTCTGCTCCTAACTCCTCTGCGTTTAGTACCTCTTCTTTGGTATGACATGAGATTATGACCTCTAACCCGAGCTCTTTTGCTGTAGTTATATCATCAAACTGCAAAGATGTTAAGTGCACACCTACTGCATTTAGTTCTCTCTGCGAGTCTGTAATCTTGATGAAGAAATGCTTTTAAGTCTGGAACTAGCTTACACATTTGTACAAAGTTTTGAGCATGAAAAGCATACTCTTTACTCTCTTTGTCTCTGTAGAGTGCAAATGCAGGTCGATGTTTTCTTAGTTGTAGAAATGAGGGCACTGCAGTTATCAGATATTTTTTTAAATCTATTATGTTTTTTCCTTCATTCGTTTTAAATATTATATCAAAATACGATATACTAAAGTATGATAAATGTTAATACTGCTAAAACACTCAACATCATTTTACCAAATACAAACAAAGCACTGAGTGAAGTACTAAAATCCATCACACCCAAAGAGCTTGAAACTCTCTCTCAAGCTAAAGACTTAAAGTCCATAATCAACGGACTTTTGCAACAAAAAGTAAATGACTCTAGTGGCGATGCAAAACTGCTTACTCTACTCAAAAACAACCCTACATTTAAAGAACTTAGTAGTGTAAGCAGTAGTATAAAAGAGTTACTGCAAACTCTACAAAAAGAGAAAACTACTCTTCCTCTTGAGAAACAACTAAAATCTTTTTTAAGTAATATGCAAACTATAAGTGAGTCAGATTTAAAAATGAAGATAGAAAACTCTGGAGTTTTTTTAGAAAGTAAGATAAAACAACTTTTTGATAAAAGTATTCCACTAAGCAAACCTGAACTTCTCCAAATACAGGCATCTGCAAAAGAAATTTTTTCTCACGACCTTAAAGCTATTTTACTCAAAGCCCATGAAGAGTTACAAAACTCCTCTTTGCCAAACAGACAAGAAATTTTAAAACATATAGACAAACTCACATTACAGATTGATTATCATCAACTCCTTTCACACTTAGAAAATGCAACTTCACTTTATATTCCTTACTCTTGGGATGCCCTTAAAGATGGAAACATCACTATAAAAAGTGCTAAAGATGATAAGTTTTTTACAGATATAGAGTTACACTTAAAAGAGTATGGAATGCTTAAGCTGCGTTTAGGGATGTTTGAGAAAAACCAGCTAAATATAAATATAACAGTAGAGAGTAAAGAGTTAAAAAAAATACTTCAAGATAATATTCCAACACTTAAAGAGCAACTCTTTGGAGTAAATATAGTACCTGTAAGTATTCGTTTTTTAGATGATGACACTGCTCTTTCTTCTCTCTACAGTGAGCATGACCAAGAGCTAAATGCAGGGTTTGAGGTAAAAGTATGAGTAAAGAAAAAGCAGTAGCACTAAAGTACGACAAAGAATCTAATCAAGCTCCAAAGCTCACAGCGAAAGGTGAAGGTTTCACAGCACAAAACATCATAAAAATAGCAAAACTTCATGAAATCCCCATCAAAAAAGATGAAGACCTAGTAGAGATGCTCTCAAAACTAGAGATAGACCGTGAAGTCCCAGCAGAGATGTATAAAGCAATCGCTGAAGTTTTTTCTTATGTTTATAAGCTTACAAATAAATAACTTTTACTATCCCATAGGATAAAGAATCTCTTGATGAACCCTCTCACAAGCTTTTATAACCTCATCACTCAAAGTTAAATCCATAGCTGCCAAAGTCGCATCAAGTTGTTCTGGAGTTGTAGCACCTATGATTGTTGATGCCACAAAAGAGAACTGTTTTGACCATGCTGTAGCCATAGTTACAGGATGCAGTCCTGCATCATTTGCAATTTTAAGATACTTTTGTACAGAAGCTAGTGCTCTATCATTTGCAAAACGTTCTGCCATAGAACGCTGACGGAGATCTTTAGAGTTCATATATGTAGCAAAACGACCTTCTGTGTTGTTTGGCTGGTTGTACTTACCACTTAAAACACCTCCACCTAAAGGAGAGTATGGAAGTAGTGAGACCTGTTCTTTTTCACATAAGATTGAGAGTTCATCTAAAAAACGGCGATTTAGGAGTGAAAAGTTGTTTTGAATAGACTCAAATCTTGCATATCCTTTCATCTCACTTGTCATAAGTGCTTTAGTTGTCCCATAAGCAGTGTCGTTTGAAGTTCCAAGGTAACGAACTTTTCCGCTTGTAACGAGTCTATCAAAGGCTTTCAGGCTCTCCTCTATAGGCACAAGTGTATCAGGCCAGTGCATCTGATATAAATCAATATAGTCTGTACCTAAACGCTTTCAAACTCCCTTCCACGGCTCGTTCTATATGAAAACTATCAATAGCTGTCATACCATGTCTAATAGGTGGTACAAAACCAACCATTTGCAGCACCTGCAACCTTTGTTGCTAAGATGATACTATCACGAGGTTTAGTTTTGAGCCATCGCCCAACTATCTCCTCTGTCAAACCTGCAAGCTTTCCTGAGGGAGGTACTGGATAGAGTTCAGCAGTGTCGTAAAAATTTACACCTGCATCATAAGCTTTATCCATGATAGCAAATGCCACTTTCTCATCTGGTGTTTGAGTACCAAAGGTCATCGTTCCCATGCAGATAGGACTCACTCTTAATCCTGTTTTACCTATGTATCTATACTTCATAAAAAACCTTTAATTAATAAACTTACTTCAACTCACTCCAGTTATCCCCGATATTTAAACTAGCTTTTAGTGGAACATTTAATTCCATTATCGTGTCCATAATATCTCTAAACCTATTTCCTAGAACTTCAGCTTCTTCTGCGTTTACTTCAAAGATAAGCTCATCGTGAATTTGGAGTAACATTTTGGCATTTAGGTTTTCTTTCTCGATAACTTCATGGATTTTATTCATACTTAGTTTTATAAGGTCAGCTGCACTTCCTTGAAAAACTGAGTTTACACTTTCTCTCTCGTAAGCCGCTCTAAACATTGGTGTCGCGTTTTCATAGTCAAAGTAACGACGGCGTTTAAGGAGTGTTTCTACATATCCTTTCTCTTTTGAAGAGTCCACTATACTTCTAAAGTAAGACTTCACAGTAGGAAAAGACTCAAAGTACTTCTCTATAATCTCTTTTGCCTCTTTAGTGGTGATACCTAAGGTATCTGAGAGTTTTTTAGGTCCCATTCCATAGAGTAGTCCAAAGTTTACAGTTTTTGCAATACTTCTTTTTTGAGCAGCCTCTTCTTCACCAAAAAGGACAACAGCAGTTTGTAAGTGAATATCTTTATCATTCTTAAAAGCATTTACTAAAACATCATCTTGTGAGTAGTGTGCAAGTAAACGCAACTCTATCTGAGAGTAGTCAATACCTATAAGCTTTTTACCCTCACCTGCTACAAATGCCTGACGGATTTTTGCACCTATAGGTGTTCTTGTTGGTATATTTTGTAGGTTAGGGTTTTTTGAACTTAAACGCCCAGTTGCCGTTCCAGTCTGCACAAAAGAGGTGTGAATTCGACTTCTTTTACTCTCTTTACTGAGTTTTAAAAGTGGTTCTATGTAAGTTGAGTAGAGTTTATAAACTTCTCTGTACTCTAAAAGTTTTGGGATGATTTCATGAGCATCTAGCAAGCCACTAAGAACCTTCTCATCAGTAGAGTAACCCGTTTTAGTTTTTTTACCCACAGGAAGCTCAAGAGTCTCAAAAAGTATAAGACCTAACTGTTTAGTCGAGTTGATGTTAAACTCACTACCAGCTAACTCGTAGATACTCGTAGTAAGCCCTGCTAGTGTCTCCTTAACCTCAACAAGAAACTTCTCTAAAAAGGAGCCATCTATTTCTATGCCCTCTTTTTCCATTGTTAAAAGTGTTTTTATAAAAGGAAACTCTACCTCTTTTGCTTCATCTATAAGATGTGTCGCACTTTGGAGTTCTAACTTCTCTAAAAAAAGATTGTAAAGTTTTGCAGTGATATAGGCATCTTCAGCTGCATATTTACAAGCATCCACTAGCTCTACACCAGCAAATGTTTCCCCTTTTTTTACAGTATCTTTAAAAGACAGCATTTTATGACCTAAAAGAGCATCACTTAGTTTATCAAGCGCAAGAGAAGAGTTAGAGTTGATGAGCCAAGCTAAAATCATACTATCAGCATAAACTTCAAGTGAGTCATCTTCTAAAAATCGAGTCACAAAATGCAAGTCAAATTTAATATTATGTCCTACAACTTTAGAATTAAATATCTTACGTATAGCAGACTTAGCATCTTCTTCGCTTATTTGATCAGGAACTCCAAGATAAAAATGAGCAGAATGGAACATAATAAGCCTCTTCATCATTACTGCAAAAACTAAAACCTACAAGTTTATCTTTATCATAATCTAAACCTGTTGTCTCCGTATCAAATGCGACTATCGTATCGGGAGTAAACTTTTCAAGCACTGCATTTAACTCTTTTATGTCTGTTAGAAGTGTCGCTTTAAACTCTAACTTCACACCATAGTCTTCTTCTTCAACTGCTATAGCTTGTGCGGTATTCTCGCGTTTTTCATCACTGACCTGATTTCTTGCATGTAAGACTCGAAGTATTGCATTTTGTTCATACTTCACTAACTCATCATAGATATTTAAAAAAGGATTTTCTATATCCATTTTATACTCTTCTAAGTCTATACTTTCAAATACATCCTGTCTTAATGTTACAAGCTCTTTAGACATATATGCCTGTTCTTTACTCTCAAGAAGCTTTTTCTGTGTTGCCCCTTTTATCTCTTGTATATGTGCATAGATATTGTCTAAGTCTCCATACTCTTTAAGTAGTTTTTCGGCTCCTACCTTTCCTATCCCTCTTACACCAGGAACATTATCAGCACTATCACCAAGTATAGCTTGATAATCTATAAACTGTTTGGGTGTCACTCCATACTTCTCAAAACAAGCCTTCTCATTTACAGACTTGCGTTTAATAGCATCTACTATCACGACTCTATCATCATCTATTAACTGATAAAGGTCTTTGTCGTGTGAAACTACACGCACACTATGACCTTGTTGAGATGCTAGGTTTGTTACAGTCGCTATCATATCGTCTGCCTCAAATCCCTCCATACCTAGCGTCTTATAACCCATCTTATCTATCCACTCTATAGCTACGGGGAGTTGCATAGAGAGTTCTGGAGGTGGTGCTGAGCGATTTGCCTTATAGTTAGGGTCTATCTCATTACGAAATGTTGGTCCCTTTGTATCTATGGCAAAAATAATGTAGTCACTATCATGCTCTTTTTGCAGAGTTGCTATAAAGTTTGTAAAACCTGTGAGAAGACCAGTAGGAAAACCATCTTTGTTTTTAAGATGTTGAGGAAGGGCATAAAAGCTTCTAAAAAAGAAACCAAAAGTATCTATAATTGTAACTGTTTTACTCATTAATTTTCTTCCATAAGATCTAAAATTTCATCAAGCATATCTTCTAATACTTCATAATCATACCCAGCATCTCTAGCTTTGCGTAATCCAAAGTTTATGGATCCCTCACCAAATGGTTTGTTGATAGGAACTATTGTTTTTACAATGTTTAGAGCAGTTGCATACTCTTTTATATTCTCTGGTGCTTCAGATGGCTTGTCTGCATACTTAATCATCTCTATAAACTCTTCATCAAAATTCCAGTGCTCAAACACAGCAGCAGTAATCTCAGAAGCTGTTACACCTACATAAGATTTTTCAACTTGAGCGACATTGTTTGTTGTTTCTATTTCAGACTTAAAACTCACATCTTCATCTTCTTGAATAATATCACTAGAGATTAAAATTTTTCCTGTCTCTTGTAAAAATGCAGCAAGATAAAGCTTATCTGCTTTTTCTTTATCTATAGTGTTATACCAAGAGAGTATTAGTTTAGCTTGTTTTGCTGAAACATCTGCAAAGTCATCACTTGTAACACCATAAGGTTTCATATCTACATTTAAAAGTTTTCTTACAGAATTTCCTACTGCAATCGAGCGAGTCATATTCATACCAAAAAGACTAACTGCTTGTGAAACATTACGTATTTGACTTCCAAATCCATATAAAGGTGAATTTGCTGATTTAATAAGATTTGCAACAATCATAGGATCAGGCTCAATCACCTTCGCTAAATCTGCTATGCAAGAATTCTCATCTGCATAGACTTTGTTAATATCCATAATTGTTTTTGAAAGAGGAGGAAGAGCCTTTATACTCTCTACAATAGAGTTTTTCATAGATCTAAACCTTATATATAATTTTAGTAAATTATAGCGAAATTAATATTTATTAGTGGCAATGATGTTCTACTTCTGGTGGCATAGTTACAAAGTTATAACCATGATAAATTGTAAATACCCCATAAAGGATAACAACAATAGCAGAGAGGCTCATCATCATATTTCTAAAACTTGTAGCTTGAGCTAGTGAGGCTAAAAACCCGAGACTAAACATTGCAGGAATTGTACTTAGACCAAAGATAGCCATAACTAAAGCACCATACAGAGGGTCAGCGGTACTTGCAGCTGTAATGGCAAAAAAGTAAACAAAACCACATGGGAGCAGTCCATTTAACATACCTAAAACAAAAAAGCTACTATTTGATTTTGAGTTAAGTATTTTTTTAAATGTCTTTTTATAAAAAGATGAAGAAGAAAAAGAGTGCTCTATTAGTGTTAAAAATTTTAATTTTCCCATTAAAGAGAGTCCTGCTAAGACCATAGCAACTCCAGCAACTATAAGAAGAACTCCATTTGAATAGTTAGAAAAACGAACTACTTTTCCTAAACTACCAAAAATTACACCTAAGATAGAGTATGTGAAGACCCGTCCAAAAGAGTAAAGTAAATGTGCAATAGTTTTAGATACTTTTGAGCTTTGCGGTTGTATTTTAATACTTGAATATGCAAAGACAATACCACCACACATACCAATACAATGTCCAAAAGAGCCTAAAAACGCGATACTAATTATTGTTAAAAGATTTATTGTTTCCATAATTAAGGATTCCTTATGTTTCTTATATTATATACGAATAATGTTACAGTAGTGTTAAATTAAGTTTTTAATCACGTCTCTTTTTACCCTTACCTGCATCATCATATGATAAAAAACGATATAAATCTTCATGCATCTGTTCATCTAAAGTATCCCAAATAGCACTTTTTTTAGCGAAACGTTCTAAATCCTCTGTTTTAGACTTTCTAATATCACGTATAAGATAATGATAACGCACCAGTTTTTTTGTGTATTCACTTACAAAAGGCCAGTTTTTTATTATTTGATAACTTCGCTCTTCATGGTCAGTAAAGCTCCACTCGTTAAAATCATAGTCCTCTTTATCTTTTTTAAATGCTGTAAAAGGTTTACCCACATCATGAAGCAATCCAGCTCCAATCATTTTAAATTCTCCCGCTTTGATACAGTAGTAAGTAACTCTTAAAGTATGTACAAAAACTCCATGTTGATGCCATTTATTTTGAACTATAAACAGTGAAGATAAAAAAGCCTTACTCCATATCTTGTTATATACATCACTACTACTATGCATACAAAGGCTCCTTTTTTAATATAAAATCTCAATTAAAGTGATTTTATCCCAATACTCTTTACCTAATATTAGCACCTAGTATTACAGAATTTTCTTAAAAAATCCTCTTTTTTATAGCTTTAGGGGGTTGTAGGAACTTTGTCCCTGCGACTATAAGGGGCTTCTGGCACTAAATGCCATACCACTGTCACTAAAGTGTGTGGTGCTGCTCCTTCTAGTCCGTAACATCAGTACCTGACATTGGATGACAGACTTCAAGTGTTTCTTTAAGATTTTGTTTTTGAATGTGGGTGTAAATTTGTGTGCTAATCAGGGAAGAGTGACCTAGCAGTTCTTGAACAACTCGTAAATCTGCTCCACCTGTTATGAGTGATGTAGCATAGGAGTGGCGAAGTACATGAGGGGAGACACCGAGGTATTTTTGTGTGATTTTATAGGCACTTATTCGGCTAAGACTTTTGTTTTTATAATTTAACCAGATTAACTCACTCTCAAATGGCATCATACTTTTATAAACTTCTATCGCCTTAATAGCTACTTTTGCTAAAGGAACTATACGCTCTTTTTCCCCTTTTGCATGTAAAATATGTAACCACTCTCCTTGTATATCCTCTCCTCTAAGTGCTAAACACTCACTAATTCTTGTCCCACTTGCATATAAAAAAAGTATAAGTGCATAGTCTCTTGCTCCTATCCAACTACTTCTATCTATCAAAGAGAGACCTGCTTTTACTTTCTCATAAGATAAAAATTTTGGTAGTAGTTTAGGAATTTTTGCAAATTTTAGTTTATCATTTTTTTCACTGAAGTGTTTTTTATAACAAAAGTCAAAAAAAGCATTCACGGATGAGAGTTTTCTATTGAGTGTGCGTTTATTTGAATAAATTGAGAGTATTGAGAGAAGTTTTTGAGAGTTTAGAGATAATAGTGTTGCACCTGTTTTCTCTTCTATCTGCAGTAAGTCACTTCTGTAAGCCTCTACACTTCGACTAGATAAAGCACGAGTAACACTAATGTACTCTAAAAATGCTTCAAGCTCATTGGACATCTATTGAGTCAAGATTTTCTTATCGTTTACAAAAAAAGCTTTATCAGAAGTAAAAACAAAACCATCATCAAAATCAACTTCATGTACTGTATAATCAAAACTTTTTTTATCTAAAACAATAAGATAACCCTCTTTTTCCAAGACATATAATTTATCACCATTGCTAACCATTGAGTAGAAGTGTGCAAATGGAAATTTCACCTTAGATTCTACTTGTAGGCTCGGTGTTAGAGAGATAACCTCACCCTGCTTTGTAGCGATAAATATTTTATCTTTGTCATATACAATATTTCTAATTTCATACTTAACACGAATCTCTTTTTTTGCCATAGAGAGTATCTTATACGATGTTGCTGCAATAATTTTATTTTCTAAAAGTTCAAAAGCTATAACATTATTAAAATTATCTTCAGATGAGACTATTACCGTTCGGAGTCTCTTCTTTGTTGTATTGTTTACAAATATAACTTTTCCATCAAGAGTAGGAAAAAGTACTAAACCCTTCATAAAAAAAGGATTTACTATTCGAGAGTCAACTGCAAGAGACTTTCCACCCTGCTCTTTAAAAAGTGCACTTTTTGTTTTCATATCGTAAAGTGCTATTTCATTATCTGTAAAAATTACGGCTAGATCATTACCAAGAACTGAAGCACCTGCAACACTCTTTTTAAGAGAGAAGTTTTTAACTATGCTAGTATTGGTCTCTAAAATTAGACTTAGGTTCCCATCAACAGATGCACTTATAATCCAACCATCACTGTGTGATATAAGTCTATGAAGTGGGTTAATTTTCACATCTACTACACCATTATGAGTAAGAACTGTTCTATCTTCTAAGAGAGCCACATTTGAAGATGTGTCAATTATGGTGTGCTTTGATTTTTCGTATGCTTCCCAATCACTGCCTAGTTGCAATGGTTCAAATACTTCTTTAGAACTACAAGCAGAGAACAATACAAGAAATATTGTACTGACTAAAAAATATTTACTACAATAAATTTTCAAAACTTACTTTACTCCGTAGTGCATTAAAGCTTTGGCCACCTGAGAAAGGGGTGAGTCTATATTTATCATACTTAAAATCTCTCGTGCTTGAGCTATTTTTTTCTCATTCATCAAAATAACTGCTTCTTGAACTCTCGCCAAATCAGCATAGATAGCATCTTGTTTATTAGCATATGAATGCAAACTTTGAGTATCTTTAGAATTTTGTGCTACTTCGTATGAAGACAAGTCAGCGATAAGCAATGCTTTAGAGTTTTTCAATTTCTCTAAAGTTTGCATATCTTTATTTATGATAGCTTGTGAATATAACCATACACTACTAAGGGCAGGACTTAAAGACTCCAGCCTTGCAAGTGTTGCTGCATTATCTGGATTTTTTTGTAACTGAGCTAATGCCATATTGGCTGAATCAATACTGTTTTGTTTATTAACAGTATATGCAATATTTCCCCCAACAAAAAGAACAATAGCTACGACACTGCCAATCATAAGGTTCTTATATTTTTTTACAAACTTCTCTGTTACTACTGCTTTTTCAAAAAACTTCTCCTCAGAAGTTAACTCATCTTTTACCATCTCAATGTCAGTTTTTAAGCTCAAAAAATATCCTTATCTATAAAAAGTTTCTAATATTATCGCATTAATTGTTAATATTTTATCAAACTATGATAAAATTAACTCAAATAACTAATATAGGAATTTAAATGCAAGTAGATGATGCACTACTATCAAAACTAGAAAAATTATCTTTTTTAAAAATAAATGATGATAAACGAGAAGAAATTAAAGAACAACTTTCAGAAATAGTAAGCTTTGTTGATAATCTTAGTAACTTAAATACAGATGGTGTTGATGATAAGTTTGCTATGAGCGATGCAAGCACAAAGCTTCGTGAAGACAGAGTTGCATCTAGTCAAGAGATAAGTGAAGATATTTTAAGTCATGCACCTAATAGTGCAGATAACTTTTTATCGTTCCAAAAATCATAGAGTAACTCCTTAATGATACAAGTTTATGGAATAAAAAACTGTGATAGTGTTAAAAAGGCACTCAAGTTTTTTAAAAATCACAATATAGAGTACACACTTTTTGACTTTAAAACACAAACTCTTCCATGTGAAAAGATATCAGATTGGTTAAAGCAAACAGATATGAAAACTCTTTTTAATTCAAGAAGTACCACTTTTAGAAACTTAAAACTCAAAGAACTTTCACTAGATGAAACTGGACAAAAAGAGTGGCTTTGTAAAGAAAACTTACTTATAAAAAGACCTGTTGTTGAGTACGATGGTAAATTACTAGTAGGCTTTAATGAAGAAAACTATCAAAGGAGTTTTTTATGAGTGATGAAATTCAAGGACAAGTAGCACCAGAGAAACAGAGACTCGATATAAAAAAATTGCTAAAATCTGTTTTAGCATTTAAGTCATCAGATTTGCACCTCGTTGTTGGGAGTGAACCACAGATTCGTATAGATAAAGAGCTTCGTGCATTAAACCTACCTGTTTTGGATGCTAAAGATGTTGAAAGCATGGCTTATTCGCTTATTGAAGATAAACAGAAGAAGGAGTTTGAAGAACATAACGAACTTGACTTCTCTTTTGAACTAGAAGGAGTTGGACGTTTTCGTGCGAACTATTATCGTACTATCCATGGTATAGCTTGTGCATTTCGTATGATTCCTATTGAGATACCAACCTTAGATGAGTATGGTAACCCTCCTATTTTTAAAGAACTTATTAAAAAAGAAAAAGGTCTTATCTTAGTGACAGGACCAACGGGTTCTGGTAAATCAACTACACTCGCTTCAATGCTCCATGAGATAAACATGACAGAACGCCGCCATATTATCACTATTGAAGACCCTGTGGAGTTTGTTCATAAAAACAACAAGTCCCTCTTCTCTCAACGTGATGTAGGAAGCAACACTGCCTCATTTGCAGCAGCACTTAAATACTCTCTTCGTCAAGATCCTGACATCATTCTCATTGGGGAGATGCGAGATGCTGAAACTATTGGTGCGGCACTTACAGCTGCTGAAACTGGTCACTTAGTCTTTGGAACTCTGCACACCAACTCTGCACCTGGTACTATAAACCGTATTATCGATGTTTTTGATGGAGAAGAACAAGCACAAGTTCGTGCGCAACTTGCATCTTCACTTGTGGCGGTAATTTCACAAACACTTATACCAAGAATTGGAAGTGGAAAAGTTGCAACACAAGAGATACTTATCACAAACCCAGCAATACAAAATCAAATCCGTGAAGATAAAGTACATCAAATTTACTCACAAATGCAACTCAACCAAACTGAAACAAATATGACAACTCAAACACAACAGCTACTTGAGCTTTTACAAAAATATCATATCAAAAGAGAATGCTATCAAAAACTCTAATAGACCCGAAGAGTTGATGAAACTTATAGGAAATTTATAACTAAGTAGTTATACCGTTTTCCTAAATTTTATCATTTTAAATCGTTCGCCCAAAAAGTTAGGAAGAATGAGCATTTTAGCTTTTTCTAACTCTTGTTTATAAAGCTTTTCATCTACATTTTCTTTGAGCATCTCTAAAAGTTCTAACATTCCCATATCTATAAGTGCTACCATCTGTGCTTTTAGCTCTATAAATGCTACACCTGCCTCTTCATAAGCATCTTTTACATGCTCAAAAGTTACATCATAGGTTATATCACTGTTAGCAAAAAGTCTCTCTCTAGGTACATAGTCTTCATTATCTTTAGGAAGGAAAAAAGGGAGAACCTTATGTTTTGTGTATAAACGCAGCGAGAAGTCTGGACGAGCTACCATCTCACCATAATCAAAACTCATAAACTCAAACTTATCACATGAGGCCGCCATCTCTTTTGCGAACTCTTCATAGCCAATAGCAATTTCACCACGGTCTTTATTGTACTTTTTGGCCTTATCTTTAGTCCAAGTATCATCTACATCAAAATGAACTTCATGTCCCTCAACTCTAGCAGATTTACCTTTGTAGTAGAGTTCACAAGGAAATGCATCAAAAATTTCATTTGCTATAAAAAAAGCATTACTGCAAGAGAGCTCATGCAAAGATTTGTAGTGTGTGAGGTTTATAGCATCACCAAAAGAGTCTGTAAAATAATGCCTTTGATGTTCTTGTAAGTCATCAAATCGTTCTATAATTACAAACTTAAAAGTTTTTAACAATTCTGGTCTAAGGGTATAGATAAACTCACATACATCAGCTAAAAAGTATCCATGATGTGCCCCAATCTCACAAATAACTGCATCTTGTTCTAAAAAACCCTCATCTACTAAAGAGATAATATGTTTAGCGATAGTACCACCAAAAAATTTACTAGTACTAACAGCCGTATAAAAGTCACCCTCTTTTCCGATGTTTTTATAAGTAGTATAATACCCATCTTCACCATATAACCATTGTGTCATATATTCACTAAATTTCAATATTACTCTCCACTGTTTACATACATTTCATAAAGAGTTAATAGCTCTAACTGCTTATCTATCTCATAAACTTTTGAGTCTATTTTTTGTATATTTAAAGAGTTTTCTAATATATCTACATCATATTGTGTTTTATATCCAGCCAAAAACAGCTCTTTTGTTTCATTTAAAAGTTTTGTATATATATCTCTATTTTCATTACTTAAAGCTATTTTTTTATCAAAATTCTCGATATTATGTAGTACTTGTTTAAAAAGTGCTTTGAGTTCACGCTTTTTATCCTCTTGAATTACTCTTGATTTAAGATACTCTACACGCGATACTTCAATATCTACAAATGTATTTATATCTAATGGCATTGAGGCACTCACTCCATAATCATAATAAGCCAAATCATTTACAAAAGTAACATTAGCATCAAACTGTTGCTCCGATTGACTCCAGTTGTATCCTGCAGTAAGACTTATTTTTGGAAGGTATTTTGCAATAGTTACATTTGTATAATAATCATTTTTTGCTACCTCTGCAGCACTTTGTTTTAAAACTATATTATGAGCGATAAACTCTTTTTGCGATATATACTCTAGATGTGGAATACTTACTTTCTCATAATCTAAATCACTCAAATTCTCAAAACTTGTAATAAGTCTCTCTTTTGCTGTCTCAATATCATAGAGTGCTTGAATTACAATATTTCTTTGAATAATGGCATTATCTAAAAATCCTGAATCAAGCTGTCCATTGAGATACTGCTCTTTTTTCTGCTGTAAATTAATTTCAGAATTTTTTATCTGAAGTTTTTGTGCTTGAATTTTAAGAACTGTCTGTTTTATTTGCATCAAAATTGCAACAGTCTCTTTTATCATTTTACGTTTAGCAACATCAATAGAGTAATCTGCATATAATCTACTCGCATTTGCAAACTTTATGCCATAAATAATTCCACCACTTTGAAAGATTGGCTGATCCATCCTAATAGCTGCTTTTTCATTTGTTAACTCTGTATCAAATGGCTTACTTCTCGAATAAGAGTAGTTAAGTTGGAGTGGTGCTATCCATGAGTCACGAAGTTTTGAACTCTCCGCCTCATTTTTTTCATAGTCATATTTAAACTGTTCTTGTTTTAAATCAGAAATATATGTATCTAAGCTTGCACTCTTCTCATTTGCACTAAGAGAGAGACTAAAGAGTAGAGACAGCGGTGCTAAGAGCTTTAAAACCTGCATCAATTTCCTCTTTTGTAATAGTAAGTGGTGGTAAAAATCTTAAAGTATTTCTTCCAGCACGCAAAACCATAACTCCATTATCTTTTGCATTACTCATAATCCTAGCAAGCAGATCTGCATCTATAACACGAAGACCACACATCATACCTATACCTACTTTTTGTGTAAAAAGCTTTTTGTTATTTGCATAGAATCCATCTAATACTGAGTGAAAATAAGTAGATGTCTTTTCGAGTTCACCACTTGCCTTTAATTCATTTAAAATCTCTGTAACACTACAAACTGCAGTTGAACTTAAATAGTTACCACCAAATGTAGAACCATGATCACCCGCACTCAAAACATTTTTAAGAGTAGTCATAACTATTCCAATAGGAACTCCACCTCCAACACCTTTTGCTAAGGTAATAATTTCTGGACTTATACCATACAACTGAGAAGCAGTAAACTCTCCTGTTCTATATCCACCTGTTTGCACTTCATCTACAACAAGAGGAATGTTTTTAGACTTTAATAGTTTTTCTAAAGCTTGCACCTGTACCTTATCTTGAGGTTCAACCCCACCCTCACCTTGAATAAGTTCAATCATAACACCAGCAGTATGGTCATCTAAAAGTGCCTCTATGCTCTGTATATCATCAGCATATACAAAACCATCAGGGAAAGGACCAAAATAGTTATGCATTGCCTCTTGACCCGTTGCTTTTACTGTAGTGATAGTTCGTCCATGAAATGAGTGTTTGAGTGTAATAACTTTGTAGCGTTTAATCTCGCCATCGCGTTCACCATGTTTTCTGAGTATCTTTATAGCCCCTTCATTTGCTTCAGCACCACTATTTGCAAAGAAACATGCCATATCATAACCACTAGCTTTTACAATAGCCTCAGCTGCTTTTGCTTGAGGAGCGATATGATAAAGATTTGAAGTATGTGTAATTTTTGAGAGTTGTTCACATAATGCTTTGTTTACTCTTGCATTTGCATGACCAACACTTACAACTCCTATTCCTGATGTAAAATCAATATATTTTTTACCCTCGCTATCTGTAAGTGTAGCATTATCTCCGCTCACAAACTCAACATCACCGCGCCCGTAAGTTCCAAGGACATATTTTTTATCCAACTCTTTTATATTCATAATTTTTCCTAGTTTTTTCTTTTATTTTAATTCAACTTTTGCTAGTTTTGAAAAAACTGCAGGTGCTTTAATAATTATTTGTGCTTTATATTTAGATATATTTTTACTATCTGCGATATTAAGAACTCTATCCACCTTGTAAGCTGTTTTTTCACCATTAATATATATAACACTGTTTTTAGCATTAACTACATCTTTCTCGTTAAGATAAATAGTCAATATAGCATGTTTGGTATCCATCAGAGTTGCTAATGGAGTTCCTTTGTTTACTACTTCACCTACTTTGACCTCTAAAGAGTAGAGTTTAAAACCTTTTGCACTTAAAGATTTATCATTAATACTCCGTATTAACTGTTTTTGTCGTAATTCTAAATCAGCAAGCTGTGTTTTAAGTGTATTTATCTCTTTTTGTGTAGAGAGAAAAGAGTTCTCACTATTTACTAAGTCATAAAACTCTTTATCTTTTTCAAGATTTGATTTAATTTTTAAATTTTTAACTCTTTCATAATTTAGACGTTTTTTTTCTAAAGAAATATCTAAATTTGAGATAATATTTTCATTTAATTTGACAGTTTTTTTCAAATATTCAATCTTTTCTTTTATATAGCGTAATTCATCTTTGTCAAGTTTTGCATCAATTTGTAGATAAGGGCTAGAAGAGAGTGTTTGACCAAGCATACTTTCATTACTCATCAAAACTACACCAGATACATTTGATGCGATACGACGAACCTCATAAGGTTCTACTTTTGAGTAATAAACATTTGCACTTAAACTAATAACAGTAACAATAAATAGGGGTAATAATTTCATCATGATTTATTCTAGCATTACATTATTAATATTCAAGAACAATTCATATCTTTTTTGGTATTATTGGGAAATAAACACCAAAGGATATTTTAATGTCTGTATTAGATAATGTCGATGCTGCTACAAATCTAGCAAAAAATAATGAACTTCAATTACTAGTATTTAGAATTAATGATAAAAAAGATTCTGCATATTATGCAATAAATGTTTTTAAAACTCGTGAAGTGGTGGAATCAAAGAATCATTTTTTAACTCAAATACCTTCTGCTAACCCTCTTTTAGAAGGTACAATTATGCTTCGTGGACTTCAAATTCCTATTTTAGATCTTCCAACTTGGCTAGGTTCAACATTATCAAAAGAAGATGTAAAAAAATCAAACATCCTTATTTGTGATTTTAATGGTGTTATCATTGGTCTTAGAATTATGTCAGCATTTAGAGTTATAAAAAAGAACTGGAATGAAATGCATGCACCTGATAGCTACAGACTCAAAGAAAATGGTGTTGTGATGAATGACACAAGACTAGAAGATGGCTCACTCTGTCTAATCCTAGACTATGAAAAGCTTCTTGCAGATGTTCTCCCTCAGGCTATGGTTGATGTTTTCGCAGACACTAATAATTTACTCAAATTAGACATTCCTGCATCTTTAAAAAATGGAACTGTTTTAATTGCTGAAGACTCAAGAACAGCTCAACGCCATCTTATTCAAATCTTTGAAAATGCAAATATTGATATGAAACTATTTAATGATGGACAAAAACTCGTTGACTATATTTTCTCTCTTGGTGAAGCTGCAAAAGATATACCAGCTATTGTTACAGATATAGAAATGCCTGAAATGTCTGGTTTTACGGTAATTAAAACACTAAAAGCAAATCCTATAACAAAAGATATTCCTATTATTGTCAATAGTTCTATGACAGGTGATAACAATAAACGCGAAGCTGAAGTACTTGGGGCAGATAGCTTCATTGACAAAACAAAAAGTCATAATATTATTCCATTAATTATTTCTGTAATGAAATAGTTAATACCTTCTTCTAGAAGTACAATCAATCATAAGAAAGTTGATGTAGATTTAAGAGTGATACTGCATTAGACGAGGAAGTGTACTATTGTCCACGCACTGAGCGAAGAGAACAACGCTACGCCTTGGGGTGCTAAATGCCGACACCGCTGTAGCTAAAGCACGTAAATGCGGTGCTATTTGAATTTTAGTTATTAAATAGTGAGATTAAAACACCAGCTGCTACTGCTGAACCTATTACCCCTGCCACATTTGGACCCATTGCATGCATTAAAAGCATATTTGTACGGTCGTATTCCATACCTACTTTATTAGATACACGAGCCGCCATTGGAACCGCTGAAACACCAGCTGAACCAATTAGTGGATTAATTTTATTACCTGGAAAGAGGTTCATAAACTTAGCCATTAAAACACCTGCCGCAGTACCTACAGAGAATGCCACTATACCAAGAGCCATAATAAACATAGTCTGTGGAACTAAGAACTGATCTGCTGCTAGTTTAGAACCAACACCAAGACCTAAGAAAATAGTTACTGTATTTATAAGTGAGTTTTGAAGAGTATCATTAAGACGCTCAACAACACCTGACTCTTTTAAGAAGTTACCAAACATAAATGCACCAATAAGTGGTGTAGATTCTGGAAGTACTAAAATCGCAAGAGTTAAAACCATTACAGGAAATACAAGTTTCTCTAAACGCGATACATGACGAAGTGTTGTCATCTTAATACGACGCTCAGCATCTGTTGTAAGTGCTTTCATAATTGGAGGCTGAATGATAGGAACCATCGCCATGTAAGAGTAAGAAGCAACTGCAATAGCACCTAAAAGTTCAGGAGCAAGTTTTGTTGCGATGAAAATAGATGTTGGACCATCTGCTCCACCTATGATAGAAATAGCTGATGCCTGTTGAAGTGTAAAGTCTACAAATCCTGCTTGAGAGAGGGCAACTGCACCAACAAGTGTTCCAAAAATACCAAACTGAGCAGCTCCACCAAGGAGTGCTGTTTTAGGGTTTGATAAAAGTGGACCAAAATCTGTCATAGCACCTACACCCATGAAAATAAGAATTGGAAACATCTCATTTGAGAGACCCATGGAATAGATAACACCTAAAAATCCATGTTCCCCTCCAATATTTGCAACTGGAATATTAGCTAATAATCCACCAAATGCGATTGGTAAGAGAAGTAATGGTTCAAACCCTTTGGCTATCGCTAACCAAAAAAAGAAAAAATGTAAGGATTATCATAAGAGCACGACCGAGCCCTTTATGAAAATTACTCATTTTTTCACCTTTTGCATTGAGCTCATCTGGATTAGGACTAATAAATGCAACAATACCAGTTGATTTTAAAAATCCTGTAACCATATGAGAAAAAGTTTGAGTTTTATATGTCTCTTCTTTATGTGTTTGATGTGAAGCATCGCTAGCGATGTGTTCGTTTGCAAAAGTACTACTCGATGCTAAAAGCATAAATAGTGCTAAAAATTTAATTACAATACTTTTCATTTAATTACCCTAGTACTGCTACTATTTGGCCTTCTACAACTTTATCGTTTGTTGCTACATTTATTGACTTAATAACTCCACCTTTAGGTGCAATAACATCAATTTCCATTTTCATAGACTCTAAAATTAAAATTACATCACCTTCATTTACACTCTGACCTGGATTTGCAACTATTTTCCAAACATTACCCGGAAGAAGTGCTTTTATCTCTATGTCATTTCCTGAACTGCTAACAGATGTTGTTGATGCTGGAATTGATGTTGCTGCTGCTGGAGCTGCCTCGCCATTTACTGCTGTAACTTGAATATTTGCATCACCTTCTGCAACCTGAACACTAAACTTCTCGCCATTTACTACTACTGTATAATTTCCACTACCCATTGAACTTCCTTTTTCATTTTCTTCACAATCGTTTTTCATTTGCGATATTTTACGTACATTTAACTCTCCCTTTCCTAGTAGAAAAGTGATACCTTTTTCCTGACATGCTGCTGTAATGAAGATATTCTCTTCAGTAATTTCTATGTCATTTTCTTTTAGCTTGTCAATCGCATGTTGCAGAGATTTTGTCTCATCTGCATCAGCTATATCGATTGCATTCATTGTTGTAGGCTCTAGTCCTAACTTTTCTGAAGCAATTTTAACTATCTCTGGATCTGGAGCAACTGGTGTTTTACCAAAATAACCAAGAACCATTTTTCCATACCCTGGTGCTATTGCATTCCAAGGTCCTTGCATAACATTGTTAAGCGCTTGTTGGAAATAAAACTGAGAAACTGGTGTCACAGATGTACCATAACCACCTTTTTCAACCACTTCTTGCATTGCAGCAATTACTTCTGGGAATCTATCCAAAATATTATTATCACGCATCATTTGAGTGTTTGCAGTAAGTGCACCACCTGGCATTGGTGAAAATGGAATTACTGGAGAAACCATAGTCGCTTCTGGTGGCATAAAGTAATCACTTAAACAGTGTTGTAGCTCTTTTTCATAAGATAAAATCTTACCAATTTCAAGTCCACCAAGGTCAAAATTCATTCCCTTTGTAGCATGAAGCATTGTTAATATATCTGGTTGAGAAGTTCCACCACTAACAGGAGCAGCAGCCATATCTATACCATCAATACCAGCTTCTAAAGCTGCCATATAAGCAGAAACAGAAACACCAGCAGTCTCATGTGTATGTAAACGCAGGTGTGTACCCTCAGGAACTAAACCACGAGCCATTTTAATAGTTTCAAAAACTTTTTGTGGGTTTGAAGTACCAGATGCATCTTTAAAACAGATACTATCATAAGGAATACCTGCATCTAAAATATCACGAAGAGTTTTTTCATAAAACTCAACATCATGTGCACCATTACAACCTGGTGGTAAATCCATCATAGTTACAACTACTTCATGCTTTAAACCATGGTGAGATATTCTTTCACCTGAGTACTTAAGATTTTCAACATCATTAAGTGCATCAAAGTTACGGATAGTTGTTGTTCCATGTTTTTTAAACATTTTTGCATGAAGATCGATAAGTTCTTTAGAACCAGTATCGAGCATAACTGTATTAACACCACGAGCAAGTGTTTGAAGATTTGCATCAGGTCCTACTATTTCACGGAACTTATCCATCATTTCAAAAGCATCTTCTCTTAAGTAAAAGTAAAGTGATTGAAATCTTGCTCCACCACCAAACTCAAAGTGATTAATTCCTGCCACTTTTGCAGCTTCAACTGCTGGAAAAAAATCATTCATAAGAACACGACCGCCATATACTGACTGGAAGCCGTCTCTAAATGTTGTATCCATTACATCTATAAATTTCTTAGCCATTATTATCCTTAACCTTCTCTATGGTGCATTATTGCAGCTGTTATTGCAGCTATTACTGTTTTATTGTCTTTTTGCTTAGGTGTAGCAACTGACGGGTTTATTGTTGGTACCGGTTCAGGAAAGAATCTATGTATTATGTATGACATCAAATTCATACTAGCAATCATAACAATCAAGAACATAAATACTGTTCCCATTCCTAGTCCCATAAATTTAAAACCTTCTACAATGAGGTTAGTTTCCATTAAATTACCTTTTTTCATAATTTGTTGGCTTAGTATAGTATAAAAATAATTCAAAAAAGTTTAGCCCTCTCCTATTTTTTACTGTTTTATAGAACTTGTTACCTTTTGACTAGCACGTGTGCCTAAAAAAGAGATGTAATTAAAAATGAAAGTTTATTCTGATAAAATAAGTAAATATTTTAAAACTAGGAAGACTATTTATGATTATTGGAATGTTTGAACAAGACTTTGCAGCTTATATGATATTTGGGTTAATACTCAACTTCATATTTTCCATACTCTTTGGTATCCATCTCTCCAACAACATTGGCATGCAAGAGATGATTACCTCAAAAGGCGATAAAGAACAACCTTTACTGGTAAAACTTAGCCTTTTTATTCCCTTTGCTAAAATGTTAATCACACTCTACCGAGTGACTATATTGCAGTTTTATTTTTTAAACAAAGGATATACATACAAAGAGTACTGGATTTATATGACACACGATGAACAAGACATCTAAATGAGTGATTTTAAACTCAAACTAATCCTAAGTGGGCTAGGAGGAGTTGTCTTTTCTTTTATCTTTATTTTACTCACTTTTATACTACCTGTGAAAGAGAAAAGAGATAGTGTAATTTATAAGCCCAAAGGTAAACTAGAGATAATATCACACTCATTAAAAAATAGATAAAATCAGAAAGTACTTTTTACTTCAATAAGTTTAATTGTATTGTATGCATACTCTGGTTTAAGCAGTATAGCACAGGCTCGCAGTGCCTCAATACATAAGAAAAGGTGTTCAAGGTCATCTTTTTTCATTAAATCATCTAATAATACTATAGCATCTTCTATTCGTAAGTTTCTTGCAACACCAAGGTTTTTATGAGCAAGTTCACGCAGTTCAGTATAAACAAGCTCTTTATTAGCATCTTTTTGTGACTGCAGGAGATATAACATCTCTTCAAATTGTGTCACTGCTTTAATAATTTGAGCAACATAATCTTCTAAAAGTTGTTCTATAAGTTCTTCATCTAAGCCAAGTTCACTTACTGCCTGAGCATTACTATACTGATACTTATCTTCAAAGAATGAACTACAAACTTTTTGAGCTTTTTCAACAAGCAGTCTAATCTTACTGTTTTTAGATTGCCTTCGCTCTATAATTCTTTTTTTATTCATGAAGATAAATTAACATTTTAAATCTAAAAGAAAGCAAAAAGTAAAGATTTTAGTGTAAAAAAGTGCTTTAGTAGCACTTTTTTAACTAGTTTTACACAGCTTTAGTTATTATTCTATTAAGTCTTGAGATAAAGTCAGCTGTATCACTTAACTCTTGTCCATCAAAAAGTTTTGCTTGATCAAGAAGAACATGTGCTGCATCTTCTATTAAGTTTGTGTCTGATGACTCATTTAATTTTTTAATTAAATCATGTTTAGGGTTTATCATCAAAATAGGTGCAGGTTCTGGTGTATCACCACCTTGACCCATCTGTTTCATCATCTGTGCCATCATAAACGCAGGGTCTTCTTTATCTACTTTAATCGCAACAGGAGAGTCAGTCAGCTCATTTGTAGTCTCAACAGATTTCACAGCCTCACCGAGAGTCTCTTTAAAAGTTTTAGCAAGCCCTTCAAATGTTTTTGCTACCTCTTCTACAGCTTTTTTGTCCTCTTCACTCTCTTCAAATTTTGCATCAGCTACAGATATAAGTTTGTACTCTTTGTAGTCAGTTACCATTGGGAAGATGATAGTATCTACTTCTTCATTAAGTATTAAAACATCTATACCTTTTGCTTTGAAACGCTCTAGTGCAGGAGAAGATTTCAGCATTGCTAATGAAGTTTTACCAGTGATATAATAAATCTCTTTTTTCTCATCATCAACATTTTTAACAAAATCTTCTATCATTACAGTAGTCATCAGAGTTGAGTGTATTAAACTTCATTAAGCTCTAAGATTTTTTCACGGTTATCAAAGTCATTATAAAGACCCTCTTTGAGAGTATTTCCAAATTCTGCATAAAAGTTTATCATACTTTTCACGGATCTTTTTTCGCCATTTTTCCTAATTCTGAGAGTACTTTTTTCACAGATGATTTTTTAATTTTAGCCATCACTGCGTTTGATTGTAAAATCTCACGAGAAACATTTAGTGGTAAATCTTTAGAGTCAATGATACCACGAAGGAAACGCAGGTATGTTGGCATTAACTCTTTTTCATCATCTGTAATGAAAACACGGTTGATGTAGAGTTTAATACCTGTTTGATAATCAACTCTGTTAATATCCATAGGAGCTTTAGATGGAATGTAAAAAAGAGTAGTATATTCAACAGCACCCTCAGCCTTATGATGCATCCAAGCTAATGGTTCTTCACTTGAGTGAGCAATACTGACTATAGAAATCTTTGTACTCTTCATCTGTTATATCTTTTTTAGCCATAGTCCAAAGAGCATTTGCACGGTTAATCTGCTCATTTACTATTTCAGTACGAGAAGGCTCTATCTCTTCTTTACCCTCATCATCCATAACGGCTGGTATAAACTTCTCTTTATCCATAAAAATAGGAAAAGGAATATGGTTAGAGTATTTTTTAATAATAGATTCAATGCGATGTACTTCTAAAAATTCATCTTCTTCCTCTTTAAGGTGCATAACAATAGTTGTACCATGCCCTTCTCTCTCACCATCTTCTATCTCAAAAGAACCATCACCTGCACTTGTCCATACAAAAGCCTTATCTTCACCCGCTTTCTTAGTAGTCACTTCTACTTTATCAGCAACCATAAAACAAGCATAAAAACCAACACCAAACTGACCTATAAGGTTAGAATCCTCTTTCTGATCACCTGAAAGATTTTCTAAAAATGCTTTTGTACCTGACTTAGCAATAGTACCTAAGTTATTCATCAAGTCCTCTTCATTCATCCCAATACCAGAATCTTTAATAGTTAAAGTTTTTGCATCTTTATCTGCAATAATATCTATACGGGGATTAAATGCTACATCTTTATACTTCTCATCTGTAAGTACTAACATATTTAATTTATCAAGTGCATCCGAACTATTTGATACTAACTCACGAATAAATATTTCTTTGTTTGAATATAATGAGTGTATCATTAAGTGGAGAATTTGATTTGCTTCTGTTTGAAACTGATGTTTTGCCATAAAATATCCTTTTATTATTGATTTTGAGAATTTTAACAAAAAAAAGTTAACACTTAAAGAACTTTAGTCAAAAAGACTCAACTTTATTTAGTCGAGTTCTATTTACATACTTTTAGTTATAATTACTTCATGCAAACAGACTTTATTGACCAAATAGAACCAACACCAAAACTCACAACAAAAAAGTGTAAAATTATTTCTTTTATTCTAAGGATTTTTTTACAATATACATCTTATATAGTGGGAGTTCTTACTTGGTACTATTATGACTATTTTATAGCAATAGCACTTTTTCTACTTAGTTTTATTATCATGGGGATTGTTCGCTCTAAACTGATGCATAGTGTTATACCCCCTTCTCAACATGAGTATAACTACAATACAAAAGGGATAGCAGATTGGTACACAGCCCGTGAGCTATGTATAGGAATGGAAGAAGTTTAAAAAACTATAAAAATTTTAAAAACTCCTCAGGCGATTTATAGCCTACTATCTTTTTAGACTTTATCTCTCTTGACTCCTCATCAAAAAAGATAATGGCAGGAGGACCGAAGACTCCATACTTTTTAGAGAGGGCTTTCTCCTCTGCACTATTAGCTGTCACATCAGCTTGAATTAAAACATAAGAACCCAAAGCACTCTTGACCGCTTCATCTGAAAAAGTATTGTGTTCAAACTCTTTACATGCCACACACCAGTCTGCATAAAAATCTAAGATTATTTTTTTACCTCTGTTTTGTGCTAAAAGAGTATCAAGCTCCTTTATGGAGTGAATTTTTATAAACTTATTGGCTTGAGTAGTAGTTGCACTACTAAGTGTTACATTACGAGAAGTAAACTTCTCTAAGGGACTCATAGGATTTGTAGCACCACTTACAAGACCTAAAAAGAGAGACACTCCTAACATAAAAAGAAGAAGTCCCAGACCTTTTATGAGAGCATTCCAGCTTCTTTTGTCTCCAAGAGACTCAAAAGCTCCTAGATATACAGAGGAGATGATGAAGAGTCCTGCCCATAAGAACATCACAACTGACTCAGAGACAATGCGAGAGATCATCCAGATAGCGATTGCCAGCATAATGACACCAAAAACTTTTGAGACTATACTCATCCAACCACCAGGGCGAGGCATATACTTTCCAGCTCCAATTCCTATGAGTAGCAGAGGTGCTCCCATACCTAAACTCATCACAAAGAGAGCCATCCCCCCTAAGAGTGCATCGCCAGTCTGACCGATGTAAACTAATGCCCCAGCAAGAGGAGGTGCGACACAGGGACCAACGATAAGAGCAGATAAAAATCCCATAATCGCAACACCTGCATAACCACCCTTATCTCCTGCCTTACTTGATGTGTTTGAGAGCCTACTTTGTATAGATGAAGGAAGACCAATCTCGAAAAATCCAAACATAGAGATAGCAAGTATCACAAATATCGCTGAAAAGATAGAGAGAACCCATGGATTTTGAAGCGATGCTTGAATGTTACTTCCAAAAACACCCGCTAAAACACCAGCCATTGTGTAGGCAACACTCATCGCTAAAACATAGACTAATGAGAGCAGGAAACCTTTTTTGGCATTCATATTTTCACCCTGAGAAACAATGATAGAAGAGAGAATAGGAATCATAGGAAAAACACAGGGAGTAAGTGCTAAAAGAAGTCCAAATCCAAAAAATGTGAGAAGGATAAGAGAGATGTTTCCACTTTTAAATGTATCTGTAATAGTATCCGTCTCTGTAGCCTTTGTAACTTCTGGAGCATTTTTTTTCGTTTGAGTCTTTAGAGTTGCTGATGCAAGTTGTGTAGGATCCACTTTGAGGGTAAAGAGCGAACTTAAGGGTTCATAACATAAGCCCTTAGAAGAGCACCCCTGATACTCTACAAAAACTTTAATCTCTTTAACATTTGGCACTTTTTTACTAATCTCTGCCATCAAGACTATAGAGTTTTCATAAACCTCAACATCACCATGTCTCATCGACTCAGGATAAACTATCTCACTTAGAACAAAATCATCACCTCTAAGTGAGACTTTTATTTTTTCTTTATAGAGATAAATATCCTCTGCAAGGTCTATTGTTACAGCTAATCTATTTTGCTCAATTTTTGCACTTGCATGAAATGCCTCATCAGACATTAAAAAATCACTATTTGCAAAAAGCGAGTAAAACAGAGTTGTAAGTAGTATAAAGTATTTCATTTTCTTTCCTTCTAGTAAGTTATTTGAAATTTATTTTGAGAGTACCATCCTCATAAACACATAGTGTGAAAATGAAGATGATGACCCGAGCCTTAGTTGTTTAATGCACCCTGAGTAATCCAATCTTTTACAGTGATATAGTTTGCACTTGTTGTCGCCCAAACTGTTCCACCACCATGAGACACTGTCCCACTTGCTTTTTGCAAGTAATGATGAGTCTGTCCGGTGTTGTTGTATTTATTCCACTAAAACTTGTAATATTTGTATAAGTAGCATTTGCATCTAGAAGCTGTAACAATATATGTTCTACCACTACTTCCAAATGACAACCCATACAACTTCCTTCTAAAAGTGGCTGTATATTAGTCGCAAATGAGAACCGTTGTTACAACTGGTGTCACAATGGTGTACCTGATGTCACAACTGGTGTTGCAATATGAATCCTTCCTGGAGCACCATTCGCACCTGCTGCTGTATGGCAAACATTACAATCAAGATTAGAGGCAGTACTGTGAGAGTTTGTAGCTGAAGAGTTTACAACAACACCACTAGAGTTTACAACCTGTGCTGTAAAATTGTAGTCATTCGATAGTGCAGTATCTTGGCTACGAGAATTTCCATATCCTCTACCACTAATATAATTTATACTTAAATTAGTATCTAAGAGTGCCCTAATTGTATAACCAGTTGCATACTGTGCTGCAGTTGTTGCATTTAACTCAGTATAGATAGTTCCACCAGATAAAAAAGAATAACCTTCTGCCCCAGTAGCTGGTGCTTTATGACAGCTTAAACAACTAGTTCCTTGATTATGATATACAGTGTTATCACTGCTATCACTATCAGAGTCCCTCCACATCCTGTTAAAATCAATCCAAGCGATAAGCTCAGTAGTACTAAATTTTTCTTTTTCATAGTAACCCCTTTATTTAGATGCAACATTCTAACAATCAATTATGAAGATTTAGTGAAGATTTTAAACTGAAATTACGGACTTTTCTTAAAAAAGCCCTTTTTTATAGCTTTTAGGTATGCTAACCAACGGCATACTCCATTATAAGGGGGTTGTAGGGACAAGCTTTGTCCCTGCGACTATAAGGGGCTTCTGGCACTAAAGTGTAAATGTAGTGTCGCTCCTTATAGTCCGTAACATCAAAAGATTCACTCTATTTAAAATCTTACCACTCTTGCCCATGACACTGATAGCAACTTGTATTGTTTGAGATTTGTGTTCCTCTTAAATCCATTCCATGACACAGTTTACAACTTGTTACTCCATTATTCTCAGCCCACTCTCCATGACCATCTTCACTTCTCCATAAACTTGTAAATGGATGCACAATGTTTCCAGTGAAAGTTTTTTGTATAGTCTCTCCAGGGTGACATGTTAAACAGTTTTGAGAACCTATCATATTTGGTTCACTCTGGTTTACATGTACTCTATGCATAGCATTTGTAAGTGTAGGGTAATTTTTTTGTCCACTTGACACAACACCATTCATACCATGACAGCTTGTACATGAAACTACACCATTGCTTGCCATCTGCTCAAGACCTGTCCCGTGTTTAGTATCATGAATTCGTAAAATATTCGTTTTATAATCCACTTCAGAGTCAATATTATTGGCTGGATTTGTTCCATAGGCTAAAGGGTATTGACTTGTAGAAGCATGACATACTATACAGTTTTGATCACCACCGTCGTACATAGTTACCTTATCTCGTGTTACTACTGAACCATTCACATCAACAGCTTGTACCCAGTAGCTTGGATAGATGTCTTTTTTATCCACATAAGTAACATTAGCACACTCATTTAAATACTGTTTAGATGCACTATCATATGTTAAATCAAGAACAGCATTAGGATTTCTTACATTTACTGCTTGTACTTTATAATTACTTAGATAAACATTAGTCGCAGTAAAGTCAACTAATCTCGCTTTAAGAGTGTTTTGATGTGGTCGCAAAGAAAAAATCTTATCACCATTACAAGTTGTAACACTAAGAGACTTTGCAAAAACACGGGGTTTATTCCATACATGGAGTCCATTTCTTTCTCCAGACACTACAGTAGTTGGTGTTGTAAATACTGGGGTTGTAGTAGTACTAGGTGATGTCTGAGTAATAGGGGTTTCATAATAGTCATCATCATCTATATCATCATTTTCTTCATCATCAACTGTTGTACCACATCCTACTAAAAGTAATCCCATAAATGCAAAAGCTAATAGTTTTTTATTAATTTTTTTCATGCTACTCTCCTTTCTTATACTATTGATGGATTTATTTTATATGAACTTAACTCTTTGCCTTTTGTGTCTATAATATGAACAGCACAAGCAATACATGGGTCAAAACTATGCACTGTTCTCAAAATTTCTAAAGGCTCATTAATATCTGAGAGTACAACACCAATAAGACTCTGCTCATAAGCACCAAGTCTCTCTTTGTAATCTCTAGGTGCAGCATTCCATGTTGATGGAACAACAGCTTGATAATTACTTACTATTCCATTTGTAATTTTAACCCAGTGTCCTAATGATCCACGAGGTGCTTCTTCTGCACCAAACCCTTGTGCATTTTGGCTTACTGCTGCAAAGTCAAACTTTGTCCAGCTTGACACATCACCAGAAGCGATATTTGCATTAAGTTCATCAACCCATCCTGTAATCTCATTTGCAACAAGTTGTGTCTCAATTGCTCTTGCTATCGTTCTTCCTGTTGTAGAGTAAAGATCTTGTATCTTTTCCCTGATTTAGTTAAAAAGTCATCTACTAGTGGTTTAATAATAGGGTCATTTTTTGCATACCCCACAACCATTCTTGCAAGCGGTCCAACTTCTACTCTAGTATCATTATACAGAGGTGATTTTATCCATGAGTACTTTCCTGTAGTATCAAGATAGGCTATATTGTTAATCTTTTCTCGAAACCCTGTATAATTTTTTGTTGTAGTTCCATTGTATGGATGTTCAGGTGACGTGGCAGTAGTGTACCATGCATGTGTTGCATCTTCTGTTACTAAATTTGGATCAAAATTTGTTACATTCGTTAAATCGCCATTATAAACAAGTCCACCAGGAAAAAGCTTTTTAGCGGCATACATATCACCATCTTCAAGTGGAAAACCTCCATAAACTAGAAAGTTTTTAAGCCCTCCTCCAACTTGTGCTATCATCTCATCACCATATGCTTCTGCCATCATATACATATCTGTCATATAGGCACCATCTACAAATCGTTTTACATTTTGAGCCAAATCTTTAAAGAGTTGCATACGAACAGGATCTTTTAAGTCAACTATTGCTGTCACCCCTCCAACAACTAAAGATTGAGGATGGGGATCTTTACCACCAACTATAGTCATCATCTGTCCTAAATCTCTTTGAATACTCATCGCCTCAAAATAGTGTGTCATAGCGATAAGATTTTGTTCAGGAGTCAGTTTATAGCCTTTGTTTCCCCATGGACCTTTACTAAATATTCCTAGTCGTCCTCTATCAACAAACTTTTGAAGTTTTGCTTTCATAGTGATAAGTGTCTCTTCACTTTGAATCCATGCACTATTTCCTGCTACACCTGCTAAACGTTGTGCTTCACTAAATGCTGTTGCTGTGTTTGCTGTGAGTGCAGAAGTAACATCAACCCAGTCTAAAGAGTGTAAAAGATAGTAGTGCACAATATGATCGTGCATAAAGAGAGCCCCTTGAATCATATTACGCATTAATCGGGCATTTTTTGGCACACTCACACCAAAAGCATTCTCTACTGCTTCTATACTTCTTTGATAATGAGTAACAGTACAAACGCCACAAATTCTCATAGCGATTAGACCACAGTCTCTTGGGTCTCTGTCTTTTAAAATCGTTTCAATTCCACGAAACATTGTCGATGAGCTGTAAGCTTCAAGTACTTCATTTGTTGCTGTATCAACAACAACTTCTAACCTTAGGTGTCCCTCAATCCTTGTAACTGGATCTATTACAATATGTTTTGTTGCCATTACTCTTCTCCTTTGCTAGTTTTACTTGTAAAATTAAATAGATTTTTAATAGTCATCATTCCTATTCCCACTGTTGCAATATTTACAACTGGGCTTATATCTGATGCTGGGTTGTAAGATGGGTTATAAACAAAAGGTTTCTCAAATGAACCAAACTTATCAATAAATCCTGGTTCACTACACCCTATACACCCATGCCCTGCTGCAACTGGCCAACTTGTTTCTCTGTTATATTGTACTGTTGGACAATTGTTAAAAGTAAAAGGTCCTTTACATCCCATTTTATAAAGACAGTGTCCATCTTGAGCATTTGCATCTCCCCACTCTTCAACAAACTCTCCTGCATCAAAATGTACCCTGCGTTCACAAACATCATGAATACGTGTACCAAATGCAAACTTTGGACGAAGAAGATGATCAAGTTCTGGAAGTTCGCCTGTCATAGTGTAGAGAAGAATTACACCTAACATATTAGATGGATTTGCAGGACATGCTGGGATATTAACAATATTTTTTCCTGAAATAACATCCATAACACCCTTTGCACCTGTAGGATTTGGAGCAGCAGAAGGAACACCACCAAATGTAGCACAACTTCCAACGGCAACAACAGCAGCACAATCTTGAGCAAGTCTAGTGATATGATCCATATATGTCTCACCACTCGAACCAATCGTTCCATATACACCATTATCAAGTGTTGGGATAGAACCCTCTACAAAAAGAAGATACTCACCCTTAAAAGTAGCCATAGCATCTGCAAGTTGTGCTTCAGCCGCTTCACCTGAGGGAGTCATAAGAAGTTCATGAAACTCTAATGAGATAATATCTAAAATCAACTCATCAATAGTCGGTCCGTCTGTTCGCAAAAAAGCTTCACTATTTCCTGCACAATCTTGAAAGTTTGCCCAGATAACCGGTGTTCTGTTTATCACTTCTATTGTCTGTGCAACAAGAGGCTCAAAAGACCCTGGCAACATAAGTGCTGCTGTAGTAGCACTTACCCACTTTAAGAAATCTCTTCTTTGAATACCCTCTTCTTCTAAACGATCATAAAAATCTTCCTCAGCAAACCGCTCTTTAGCCTGAAGTTTATTGAGGTTTGTTTGGCATTTATCATAAAGATTTTTGTAATAAACCTCTCCTTTGTTTGTATCAATTTTTATCTCATTTGTTGCAGTTTTTAGATGACTCGCTGCAGTTTTTTTATCTGTAAAAAACATTTTACTTCTCCATCATATTTTTAAATAATTAATCACTAAAATAATACACCATAACAGACATATAAGATTTACATTTTGGTTACATTTTAGTGACAACCCATTGGTAGTGTATGTGCTATTTCTTCTATACAATTTTAACAACTTAATATGAAGATTTAATGAAGATAATTACATATAGCAATAATCTAGCTATAATTCTTTTAAAACTTTAAGGAATCAATCTTGAGTGAAGAGAAGACTACTACACCTAAAAAATATTATGACTATATCAGTGTTGGGAACCGTACACAACAGATAGCTTATTTTGTGCAACAACATGATAAGACTAAAATGTTAGTAGAGTTGCTCAAGCCCCTTATGCAAAAGCAGATTTTACTTATAGTAAAAAGTAAAAAGAGTGCCGACATGTTACAAGCTACACTCAAAGAAAAAGAGTTTAACACTTTAAGTATACATGGAAATCATAGAACAACTCAGATAGAAGATGCACAAAATATTTTTAACACTAAAGGCTTACAAATCCTTATCACAACTGATAAAATTTATGAGACAATGGAGCTTAAAGATGTTGAAGTACTAATAAACTACGACCTACCTTTTGAAGCACCTGACTACTTTAACCGCCTTCGTAGTGTTGATGAAGTAGGAGAGTCTATCTCACTTATAGACCCAGAAGATGAGTCTCAACTCGCCACTATAGAACTTATGATGAAATGTGAAGTCAAGGAGCAAGAGCTTGAAGGCTTTAAGCACACAAACCGCACTCAAACTAACATAAAAGATAAAACAAAAAAACCTCGCCATAAAAAAGTAGCACAACGGGCTAAAAGAAAAGCAGAGATCAAGTCTAAATGGATTCCAACTACCGATGTGGATGAAACTCCTAAAGAGGATAAGTAAAATTTTATGGCACTCGTAGACTTACAAAACATATCAAAACACTATTCTGCACAAAAGATTCTAACAGAAGTTAATTTTCATGTTGATGAGGGTGAGAGGATTGTTATTATCGGTAAAAATGGGAGTGGAAAATCTACTCTTATGAAAATAATCAATGGCACTCTGACTCCTGATGGAGGTCGGCGTATCACAAGAAATGACTTAGAAATAAAGATGCTAGACCAACGTCCAAACTTTGTAGAGGGTCACAATGTACGCCAAGCTGTAGAACATGGTTTAAGGGAGTTAAATGAAGCTAAAGAGCGATATAGTGAACTCTCACAGCTTCTTGCAGAAGATTTTGAAAATAAAAAACTTTTGGATGAGCATGAGAGACTCTCAAAATATATAGAGCACCATAATGCTTGGAACTTAGATGATAAGATAGAACGTATCATCCAGCATTTTGACCTTAAACGCTATGAAGATAAACCTATCTCACTACTAAGTGGTGGAGAACAACGCAGAGTTGCCCTCGCCTCTTTACTACTCCAAAAACCAGATATATTACTACTCGATGAGCCTACCAATCATCTTGATGTTTATATGGTTGAGTTTTTAGAAGAGCTTATACTTAAAGAGAAGTTTACCCTTGTTTTTATCTCTCATGATAGATATTTCATAGACAGAATTGCTACAAAAAGTGTGGAAGTTGATGACTGCGTTTTAAAAGAGTATAGTGGTGGGTATAGTAACTATCTAACTCAAAAAGCAGAGTATATTAGAACACTACAAAAACAGCATGACAATCTTTTAGGGGTGCTTAAACGCGAGAACGAATGGTTTGCTCGTGGTGTTAGAGCGAGACTTAAACGCAACGAAGGTCGTAAAGAGAGACTTATGAACCTCAGAGAAGAGGCAAAAACAAATCCTGCAAAAATTCGTAAGATGAGTGTAGAGCTTCAACGCGAAGCAAAACATTTTAATCGTGATAAAAGTATTAACAAACAAAAGATGCTTTTTGAAGTAGAAAATCTTGGACTTACACTTGGAGATAAAGAGCTTTTAAAAGGTTTTACTACACGTATCCTACAAAAAGATGTCATTGCCATAGTTGGACCAAATGGAAGTGGAAAATCAACTCTACTTAAAGCACTTCTAGGAAGACTTGAACCTACATCTGGGACTATTAAACGCGGAGAGTTTAAAGTCGGGTATTTTGACCAGCATCGTGAACTTCTTGATGATGATAAAAACCTTATAGAAACTTTTTGTCCTCATGGTGGAGATAGAGTAAGTGTGAGAGGTGCGGACTTGCATGTCTATGGTTATCTTAAAAACTTTCTTTTTCCTCGTGAATTTTTAGAAAAAAAGATAGGAGTTCTTAGTGGTGGTGAAAAAAACCGTGTAGCCCTTGCCCTACTCTTTACAAAAGATGTAGATATACTCATACTCGATGAGCCTACAAATGACTTAGATATTCCTACTATCAACATCTTAGAAGAACAACTCACTAACTTTGCAGGTGCTGTAATCATAGTAAGTCATGATAGATATTTTGTTGATAAAATTGCTAAAAAACTCTTTATCTTTCAAGCAGATAAAACTATAGAAGAATCACATCAACAGTATAGTGAATATCTCGACTTAGAAAAAGAGTTAAAAGAGCTCTCACAAATGGAGAAAGAGGCAGCACTCACTCCTAAAACCTTAGAAGTAAAAAAAGAGAAAACAAAAACTCTTAAACTGACTTTTAAAGAAAAAATGGCACTAGAGTCTCTTCCTCAAGAGATAGACGACTTAGAGATAAAAATAGAAGAAATAAATAAATGTTTAGCTAATCCATCCTGTTATGAAGAGAAAGGTATCACTGCTGTTGCCGAGGAGTTAGCAAAGATGGAAGAGTTGTATGAGCTAAAAGTAGAAGAACTTTTAACTATACAAGAAAAAGAAGAAGAGATAAACTCTTAGAAGAGAGAAAACTTCTCTACTTTCTAGCTTCTTTGAGTGAATCTGCGATTAAAAATGCAAGTTCTAGTGACTGATCCGCATTTAAACGCGGGTCACAGTGAGTATGGTAACGAGAAGATAAATCCTCTTCAGTTACAGTAAAACTACCACCGATACACTCAGTTACATTTTTACCTGTCATCTCTAAGTGAACACCACCTGCATGAGTTCCTTCTGCTTTATGAATTTGAAAAAACTCTTTCATCTCAGTAAGAATAGCATCAACTGGTCGCGTTTTATAGTTGTTTGAAGACTTGATAGTGTTTCCATGCATAGGATCACATGACCATACTACTTTAAGGCCTTCTTTTTCTATCGCTTTTATAAGAGCTGGCATACCATCACCAACTTTTCCAGCACCCATACGAACGATTACATTTAAGCGACCTGCTTCATTTTGAGGGTTAAGCTCGTTACAAAGTTTAACTAAATCTTGTGGATCCATAGTTGGTCCAGCTTTTACACCGATTGGGTTGTTAACACCTTTTAAGAACTCAACATGAGCACCATCAAGTTGTCGCGTTCTATCACCTATCCATAACATATGTGCTGATGTATCATACCACTCACCTGTAATAGAGTCTTTGCGAGTAAATGCTTCTTCATATGGTAGCAAAAGTGCTTCATGTGAAGTATAAAAATCAGTCTCACGAAGTGTTCTATATGTTTTAGAGTTAACACCACAAGCTTCCATAAAACGCAGTGAATTTTCAATATCTTCTGCTAGTTTTTCATACTTTTTGCTCACTTCACCTTGATGAGCAAAGTCTAGTGTCCACTGATGTACTTGATGCAGATCAGCTAATCCTCCTGAGGCAAAAGCTCGGAGTAAGTTTTGTGTAGCAGATGCTTGGTTATAAGCTTTTATCATGCGCTCAGGATCTGGTATACGTGCTTTAGCACTGAACTCAGTTCCATTAATGATGTCACCACGATATGAAGCAAGTTCTACACCATCAAATGTTTCAGTATCACTAGAGCGTGGTTTTGCAAATTGACCAGCCATGCGACCCACCTTTACCACAGGAAGACCTCCAGAGTAAGTCATAACAACAGCCATCTGCATCATTGCTTTAAAAGTATCACGGATATTATCAGCATGGAACTCAGAAAAACTCTCCGCACAATCTCCACCCTGAAGCAAAAAGGCTTCTCCATTTGCTACATTTGCAAGTTGTGATTTTAGGGTACGAGCCTCTCCAGCAAAAACAAGTGGTGGGTAGTTTTTAAGTTCATCTAAAACTCTTTGTAATGCATCTTTATCTGTATAAGTTGGTTGCTGTAAAATAGGTTTCTCTCTCCAGCTAGAAGGGCTCCATGTACTCATAATAATAACCTTAATTAAATAATTTTTTGGATTTTACCCAAATAAGCCTAAAACTATCATTATGAAAGTTTAATTTATGCTTATTAGAGTACAATACACTATATTTTATACATGGGAATATTTATGCACAAAGAAGATCTTAAATCTCTAGTTAATCAAATGCACAAAGATTTAATCGAGAACATTGATGCACACGAAAATCCGTCAAAAGAACAAGTAGTTACTTTTCTTCAAGATGCTACAAATGCAATTGCAAGTCTCAAAGAGAACTCTATTAACGATCTTGAGCGAACTAAGTTAATGTTTACTAATGCTCATAGAGAAATTGCTAAAGAGTCTTTAAAATCTTATGCACATAGTAATAGTGCATTTGAAGAACTAGCTCAAATCCACGAAGAAACCCTTCTCTCTGCTACTGATTTGCATATTAACCTTCCAGATATTGCTCAAAAGTTTACAGATCTCCAAAAACAGATGTTTAGCGAGATCGAAAAAGCAAACTCTACTATTACCGATTTAACGACACAGTTAAACGAACTAGAAAGAAGTTCAAATTTAGACTCACTAACAAAAGTTTTTAATCGTCGAGCACTTACAACATATCTTCAAAGACTATGTGATAAAGGTGATATTGCTTACGAAACTGCATCTATTAATGCTAGATATTGATGACTTTAAAGTAATAAATGATACCTTTGGTCATGTTGCTGGAGATAAAGTGATTATGTTTATTGCAAATATTTTAAGAAGTACTCTTAGAGATGGCGATAAAGTTTTTAGATATGGTGGAGAAGAGTTTGTAATTATACTCAACAGAATAACTCCTGAAGTATGTTTAGAAGTAACAAATAGAATTCTCAAGCTTATCCGTTCAAACCAGTTAATCTATAAAGGTCATCCTTTAAGTGTAACTATTAGTATCGGTGCAACACAATACACTAATGGAGATACTCCTGAGAGTATTATTACCAGAGCAGATAAGGCACTCTATAAATCAAAAATAAATGGAAAAGACCAAATGAATTCAGAGATGGCTACAAATGGAAATTAATTATTTTGATATTGTAGCGGCAGTAATTATTTTACTGCTAGGGCTTAAAGGTATTATCAATGGCTTTTTCAAAGAGCTTTTTGGACTCATAGGTATCATCGGTGGTCTTTTTATAGCTTCGAGAATGGGAGATGATATAGGAGAGTACTTAAATAATCTAATCTTTAATTTCTCTTCATCTTCAGCTGTAAGTTTTTTAGGATTTTTAACTACTTTAGCACTTTTTTGGCTACTTATGATTCTTATCGGGTATACTTTTAAAAAGCTAAGTTCGCTTAGTGGTCTTGGTCCTGTTGATAGAATTTTAGGATTTCTCTTTGGTGCAAGTAAGTTTTTTCTTATTGCAGCTGTTATAGCACATGCAGCTTACAATATTAAAGCTGTAAAATCAACACTTGATTCTGTAATGGAGACAAGTATATTGTTTCCTATTATGGTTGAAGCAGGTGCTTTTATCATGAAGATTGACCCTGTTGGTTTGAGTGAAGATATAAATGCTACTATCGAGCAGGGTTCTCAAGCGATAAAAGAGAAAACTGATGCACTTGTTAATGAGACCACGAAAGAAGAGATACAAAAGATCAAAGACCAACTAAAACACCAGATTAAAGAGAAATAACATGTCTAATATAAATACTGATTTTAACAATAGAACTATTGAGTATCAACAGCTACTCAGTGACTTTAAAACACTTCTGAAAAAAAACAACTTAAAATTCACTATTCAACGTGAAGTTATTTTAGAAACACTTTATAATTCTGATGAACACCTCACACCAGAAGCACTGCACCATCTTATACAAGATAAGCAACCTGATTTAAAAACTGGAATAGCTACAGTTTATAGAACTCTTGCCCTACTAGAAGAGTCGAATGTTGTCAATTCACTCTCATTTGGGGCACAAGGAAAGAAGTACGAACTAGGTGCAAAAGAGCATCATGATCATCTTATCTGTACTGAGTGTGGCAAGATTACAGAGTTTGTAGATGAAGAGATTGAGAAGCGTCAACATGCTATCACAGATGAATTAAACTTTAAAATGAGTGATCACTCTATGCAAATATATGGTACTTGTTCAGAGTGTCAAGCAAAAAATATATAAGGAAAATTATTGATTTTTGATAATAAATTTATTCAACAAAGAATAGAAAAAGCAAAACTACTTAAAGAAGCAGGATATAACCCATATTCTAATAATTCTAAACGAAATACTACTATAGAAAAGTACCTCAATGTCAACTCTGATATAGCAGATAAGGAAGACCAAACGGGATGAAAAACGCCACTATATTGTAAGTGGACGTATTAAACTTTTACGAGTTATGGGAAAAGCATCATTTGTAAAAATTGAAGATGAATCTGGGTATGTTACAAGTATATGTAACACGTGATAATCTACCCCAAGATTTTTATAATACTATGTTTAAAAAGAACATTGAAGTTGGTGATATTATAGAAGTGGGTGGTTTTCCGTTTGTAACTGGTAAGGGTGAACTCTCTTTACATGTAGATAGTCTAACACTACTCACAAAAGCAATTAGTCCACTTCCTGAAAAATTTCATGGTGTAACAGACAAAGAGATTCGTTACCGTAAACGCTATCTTGACCTTATCATGAATGCAGAAGTGCGTAAAACTTTTCAAATTCGTTCAAAAGTTATCTCTTTAACTCGTCGATTTTTCGAAGATAAAGGTTTCTTAGAAGTTGAAACACCTATGATGCACCCAATAGCAGGTGGAGCAAATGCAAAACCATTTGTTACACACCATAATGCTCTAGGTATAGATAGATTTTTACGAATTGCTCCTGAGTTATACCTAAAACGCTTAATCGTTGGTGGTTTTGAAGCAGTTTTTGAGATAAACCGTAACTTTAGAAATGAAGGTATGGATGCTACACATAACCCTGAGTTTACATCTATAGAATTTTATTGGGCTTATAAAACATATAAAGATTTAATTGAAATAACTAAAGAGTATTTTCAATACCTTTTTGAACATTTAAACCTTCCAACACAACTCCCTTATGGAGATATGACAGTAAATTTTGATAATTTTCAAGAGATACCTCTAGTGGAGTCTCTGACAACTATAGGTGGTGTTCCCACAGAATCATGTCAAACAAAAGAGTCTATTTTAGCATTTTTAAAGAGTAAAAATATCAATGTCAAACCAAATTTAAATTTAGGACAACTTCAAGGAGAGCTTTTTGATGAGTTTGTTGAAGAGAAGTTAATTGACCCTACTTTTATAACAGAGTATCCAGTAGAGATCTCTCCACTTGCTCGAAGAAGTGATGAAAACCCAGCAATCACTGAACGTTTTGAATTATTTATCGCAGGACGTGAAATTGCAAACGCCTTTTCTGAGTTAAATGACCCTCTTGATCAGCTTGCACGTTTTGAAGGACAGATGGCTGCTAAAGATAGTGGTGATGATGAAGCACATGAAATGGATAGTGATTTTGTCGAAGCATTGAGCTATGGTATGGCTCCAACTGCTGGTCAAGGTATAGGCATTGATAGACTTGTAATGCTACTTACAAATGAGCATAGTATTCGTGATGTACTTTTATTCCCAGCTATGAAACCTATTATCACCGAACAAAAAGAAATAAGCGAGTAGGACAAGACAAGAACTGTTTTATAATTAAAACTTAATTCAAGGATATTTTTATCAAAAATCTATTACAATATTAAAACATAAATTTAAAAGGTATTTTATATGCACAGATACTTACTTCTCTTGTTCTTTATATTTGCACTCACTCTTAATGCAAATACCTTAGTTCCTTCTATTGAGACTATTCAAGAAGAAGAGAGTATGTCAATGTGGATAGCACTCTTCGGACTTGGAATCATAGCAATCATGGCACTTTTTTTATCTTCTGAAAAAATAAAAAGTTTTAAAAAAGAGAAAGCCCAAGAAGAGGAAAGTCTCAAAAAAACAAGTCAAGTCCAAGATGCTATAGTCTCAAAAATGGGTGAAGATATTCATAGTATTGCTAAAGAAAATCTTGATGATACTAATCTCGCAAAATCTGAAAATCAAATACTTGCTATTACTACAAACCTAATAGATTTTTTAAAAATAAAATCAAATAAGGTCATCATTGAACACCAAAATCTAAAACTTTCTAATCTCTTAAATGATGTCTCTGGAACTCTTAAGGCAAATATTAGAGGAAAAGAGTTTGAGCTTATCTATGATATTGACAAGTCAATAGTTCAAGAGATAAACTCAGATACATTAAACCTAAGTAAAGTACTTGTAAATATTTTACTCTATTGTGTTGAAAATTCCTCAACACAACTTACATTAAAGATTAAGCAAACAAGTCTTTTTTCAAAAGATGACCAACTTTCATTTACTGTTAGTAGTGACTTAAAAAAAGATGTGGAAGATGGTGTAAACATTTTTCAAGCTAACTATAATGATGATACAGAAGAGTATGATAGTCTTGGTTTATTTATTGCAAAAGAACTTTCAAAGCTTATGAAAGGAGACTTGATTGCCAGAAATGACACTAATGGACTTGTAGAATTTGTTTTTACCATTCCTTATACAGTGGAAAAACCTGAGCCAACTGGACACAAATATAAAGTACCTAAGCAGATAAAACAAAAAAATATTTTACTTATAGACTCATCTACTAAAGTGGCAAATAATATCGCAAATATTTTAAAAGATTTAAACCATAATGTAAAAATTATAGATAAGAAGTGAATACACTGCATATTTTAAGTATTTTGACATATATGATATTATTTTTCTTGATGAAAAACTTTTTACTCATAAGGTTGTAGCACAACTAGAAAATACAAATAGTAAAATTATTGCTATGTCTAACCTCTTTGAAATTAAAAAAGAGTTCCCAAATACAGCAGTTGCAGATATTCAAATATCTAAACCTTTAACAATATGGCAAACATCTGATGTATTAGGGCAACTCTTCTCTAACATACATGACACTTCTACAATAACAAACCTAGGTGTTGTAAATGCAGGAACAGCAATTATACACAGAAACTCTTTTCAAAATACTCGTAATATTACTCTTAGTGATTTTTCTAATTTTGGAGACAAAAAGATACTATTAGTTGAAGACAACATCATTAATCAAAAAGTTTTTGTTGGTATGCTCAAAAAATCTAATATGAATATTGCCGTAGCAAAACATGGTAAAGAAGCATTGAAAATTCTTCTAGAACATGGTGACATTTGATATGATATTTATGGATATTAATATGCCAGTTATGGATGGATATACTGCATCTATAAAAATAAGAGAAAAAAAAGAGTACGATGCAATTCCTATCATTGCACTAAGTGCTTTAACATCTAGTGATGAAATAGCAAAAATGTTTGCTTCGGGCATGAATGGGTATATGGCAAAACCTTTAGAAAAAGAGAAACTATATACTGTTTTTTCTATGTTTATTCAAAATCCACCTCATAAAAAGAAAACGACACAAGAAGATGAAGAGACCCAGAGTATCAGACTTGATGGATTAAATATTACTCTTGGTATATCAAAATCAAGTTCTAGTGAAGTTTTTTATAAAGAGATACTATCTGAATTTAAAGATGCATATGGTGATACAGATAAAGTTTTTCACAAACTTCTTGAAGATTATAGATATGAACAACTTAGAATATTATGTATTGACATTAAAGGTCTTACAGGCTCAATAGGTGCTGAGAAACTCCATAATATTGTAACAGATATGTTACAAAAACTTTCCCTTAAGAAGTATGATTATTTACCAGAACTTATAATACAATATACCAAAGAGCTAAAATTAATTAACAATTCAATTAATAAATATCTAGAGCAATAAGGATTTTATTAGTTCTTTTTTAGTACAATCACTTTAATTATTACAAGGAATTTTACACTATGAGTTTTTTAAAAGAGTACGATAGCGAAGTTTTTGATTTATGTGAAAAAGAGTTAGAGCGTCAAACAGACCACTTAGAGATGATTGCATCTGAGAACTTTACACTTCCAGCGGTTATGGAAGCTATGGGTTCAGTATTTACAAACAAGTATGCTGAGGGTTATCCTATGAAACGCTACTATGGTGGTTGTGAATATGCTGATGGTGTTGAGCAATTAGCAATTGACCGTGCATGTGCGCTTTTTGGATGTAACTATGCAAATGTACAACCACACTCAGGAAGTCAGGCAAATGGTGCTGTTTATGCAGCATTACTTAAGGCTGGAGATAAACTCTTGGTATGGATTTAAGCCATGGTGGTCACTTAACACATGGTTCAAAACCATCTTTTTCTGGTAAAAACTACTCTTCATTTACTTATGGTGTTGAGCTTGATGGACGTATTAACTATGAAAGAGTTTTAGATATTGCTCAAATAGTAAAACCTAAAATTATTGTTTGTGGTGCTTCTGCTTATGCTCGTGAAATTGACTTTAAAAAATTCCGTGAAATCGCTGATGCTGTTGGTGCAATTTTGTTTGCAGACATCGCACACATCGCTGGTTTAGTTGCAGCGGGTGAACACCCTAGTCCATTCCCTCATGCTCATGTTGTAACTACTACTACACATAAAACTCTTGCAGGTCCTCGTGGTGGAATGATTATGACGAACGATGAAGATATTGCAAAGAAAATCAACTCTGCTATTTTCCCAGCTCTTCAAGGTGGACCACTTGTTCATGTAATCGCAGCAAAAGCTGTTGGTTTCAAATACAACTTATCTCCAGAGTGGAAAATATATGCTAAACAAGTAAAAGCAAATGCTAAAGTACTTGGTGAAGTGATGGTTAAACGTGGATATGATGTAGTTTCAGGTGGAACGGACAACCACCTAATCCTTGTATCTTTTGTTGGAACAGACATTAGTGGTAAAGATGCAGATGCAGCACTTGGAAATGCAGGAATAACAATCAATAAAAACACAGTACCAGGTGAAACTCGCTCTCCTTTTGTGACTTCAGGTATTCGTGTAGGTTCACCTGCACTAACTAGCCGTGGCATGAAAGAGAAAGAGTTTGAGCTTATTGGAAACAGAATGGCTGATGTACTAGATGACATCAACAATACTGAGCTTCAAGCTACCATCAAAGAAGAACTAAAAGCACTAGCTCAAAACTTTGTAATTTACAACCAACCGACTTACTAGTCAGACTTAAAAAAGGAAAGCAATTTTGACTTCAATGGATCTAAAACTTATAAAAATGGTGAGTGATCATTACTGGATAAAAAAAGATACTGTAGTAGAAAAGCTCTCCTTTAAAGGTCGTACATTTTATAATAAATTTGAAAAAGTCAATGCTACCCTTAGTCAGTCAGTTATTAACCAGCATCTCAAAGGCGACATCACTGTTGCACACTCGCTCATAAATAAGCACAATAAAGTAGAAAATATTGTTATAGACTACAATGGTCGAGATCCTGAGCGTTTTTATCACAAAGCACAACTTCTTCTTCGTGAAGAGGGCTATATAAATTTCACAGCTTATAAAACAAAAACTGAAGGTCATTTACATGTTTATATACATAAGGGACATACAACACTAGCAGAAGCAATTCAACTAGGTAAAACACTTAGCATGAAACTAGCATCTAAACAACCCAAGCAGTGGCGTATGTTTCCAAATGCAGATATGCCTAATGAATATAATATACTTACACTTCCTTATGAAGTTTATGCAAATGAGGGAGCACAGTAGGAGCCATATACTTCAGGTCTTAAACAAGTAGAGAGCCCGTAACATAAGATCATAGACATTCACTTCGTGCGCATGAAGCATCTTGAACAACTTTAAAGGTGCTATGAATATTATGGTCCTACTTAGTCTTGCTATATTAGATTTTAGATAAGATATAAACTAAATAACCCCAAAGGGAAAATTATGAACGATAAAAATGAACTCAATGATATAATTTTAAATAAAGATACAAATAGCAATTCTAATAAAAAAATAGTATTAGCAGTTGCAACATTAGGTGTTATTCTTATCATTGTTGTTATGCTTATGAATTCTTTAAGTTCAGGTGGAACTGATAATCTTCCTCAAGCTGTACTTCCACAAGAGCCACAAAGAGAAGTGCCTCAAGCTCAAGAAGAACCTCTCTTTGAAGAAGTTGTAGTAATAGAAGAAGAAACAAGTTCAGATGCAGACCTTGCACTTATAGCACAAAAAGCTTAAAGAAGAGAGTTTAGCTGAAGAATCTACTGCAGTTATTCAAGAAGAAACACCTACTATCACTCAAGAAGAGAAGATTGTTAAAAAGCCTAAAATCGTTAAAAAAACTATTGCATCTAAGAGAGTAAACACCTATAGCTAAAACATCAGGTGTATCTTATTATATTCAAGTTGGTTCATTTTCAAAGTACAAGCCAAACAAAAAGTTTTTAGACTCTATTAAACAATTAGGTTACAACTATAAATTTCATAAAGTTTCAAACTTAAACAAGGTACTCGTTGGACCATTCCCAAATGCTTCAGCAGCTAAAAGTGCTAGACGTGTTCTTCGTTCAAAAGTAGAACCTGGTTCTTTTTTAGTTAAACTTTAACATATACACTAAGGCATACATTGATATACTCTAAACAATTTACGCTTGATCAGCTAGCTCCTATTGCTGTTTACTCCAAACTCAAAGATATGTTTAAAGGTGAGATTACTTACCTTTTCGAATCTGCTGGTGGCAGTGAAGGAAACTACTCCTTTATCTGCATAGGTGCGAGAGAGCGACTTCAATTTATCAATAATGAGACTATTTACACTGATGCTACAAGGTCACAAACACATACAAAGAAGAAAACTCCCTTTACTTTTTTAAAAGAGTATTACAAAAAAATAGATACTAGTATTTATAAAGAAGCTACAAAAAAACTTAAAGTCGGTTATGTTGATGGTTTTATTGGTTATATCTCTTATGATATGGTAAAAGTTTTTGAACCTAAGCTTGGACTTTGTATGGACAACTTAGAAGATGAACTTCATACTCCTGACTTAGATTTTATACTGCCAAAAATGATTTTAGTCTATTCTCATAAAAACCACCAAATTACTTTAATCTCTACACTTAAAGAGTATGAAGAAAAATTCACTGCTATTCATGATGACTTAAAAGGTACATATACATATAAACACCGTGTTCATAACATCGGTGATGATAAAGGATCATTTGCTCACTCTAAAGAAAAGTTCTTTGATATGATAGACAAATCTAAAGAGATGATAAAAAGTGGTGATGTATTTCAAATTTTAATGACTAACCGTTTTACTAGAAATATAAAAGTAGACCCTTTTAGTTTTTATAGAATTCTTCGTACAAAAAATCCGAGTCCATATATGTTTTTAATGGAATATGAAGAGTTTAGTATAGTAGGATCATCTCCTGAAGTAATGGTACGACTAGAAGAGAATCATCTTCTGCTTCGACCTATCGCTGGAACTCGTAAACGCGGTGCTAGCAAAGAGGCAGATAAAGCACTTGAACTTGAACTTTTAGCAGACCCAAAAGAGTTAGCTGAACATCTAATGCTTATTGATTTAGGTCGTAATGATGTCAGCCGTGTTGCTAAAACTGGTAGTGTTAAAGTTGAAGACATGATGCATATAGAACGTTTTTCTCATGTTATGCATATAGTCTCAGATGTAACTGCAGAGCTTGCAGATGATAAAGATATGTTTGACCTTTTTATGGCAACTTTTACAGCAGGTACTATGACAGGTGCACCAAAAATTCGTGCGATGGAACTTATTGCAGAGTATGAGGGTCTCAAACGCGGGTTTTATAGTGGAAGTGTAGGATACTTTGGTTTTGATGGGAATATGGACTCGGCTATTACCATTAGAACCGCCATGGTAAAAGAGGACAAAGTAGTACTACAAGCTGGTGCTGGAATCGTTGCTGATAGTGTAAAAGAGTCTGAATATCAAGAAGTTGAAAATAAACTCGGTGCCCTTATACACTCTCTTCATGATTTAGATAAAAAATAAGTCATATATTATGAAAATATTTTCTATCTTCGGTGACCCTGTTTCACACTCGCGCTCCCCTCTTATGCATAATAGTGTTTTTAAAAATCTAAACTACCCTGCTTGTTACACACGCACACACCTCAAAGATGGAACTAAACTCAAAGAGACTTTTTTCTCTCTTGGTTTATCGGGTGCAAATGTTACTGTTCCACATAAGGAAGCTGCGTTTAATGCTTGTGATGAAGTCCGTGGTTTTGCACAGACTGTAGGTGTGGTCAACACCCTTATAAATGAAAATGGAAAGCTGATAGGTTACAACACTGATGCTGATGGTTTTATGTATGCTATTGAGGAGTTTAACAACATTAAGAAAATTCTTATTCTTGGTGCTGGGGGAACAGCTAAAGCACTAGCCGCAAGATTTAAGCAAGAAGACATAGAGGTAAGTGTTATCAATAGAAGTCAAAAACGTCTTCCTTTTTTTGATGACTTAAACTGTAAAACATATACTTGGGATACATTCAAAATATCAGAATATGACTTAGTGGTTAATACTACAAGTGCTGGACTAAAAGATGAATTACTACCTGCTCCACAAGAACTTATTGATCAAATATTAGATGCCACACAGTACGCGGCAGATGCCATTTATGGGAAACTCACACCCTTTTTAAAACAAGCCAAAGAAAAGAACATCACTTATAAAAATGGTGCAGATATGCTCTTAGGACAAGGTGTTTTAGCCAATGAACTCTTTGTAAAAGCACAACTTGATAAAAAAGATATAAAATATCATATGCAAAAAAGTTTTCTTCTTTAAACCCATGTATTATCTAGGTCAAAACTATCTCGAGAAGCTAAACCCTATAGAGAGTTTGGTAAGTTTACGATTATAATCTATTAAAGACTCCATATATCCACTAAAAAACTTAATATATAGATTATTATGTATAAGTGGATGCGAATATGTTAGTTCCACTGCACCTTTTTGTGTAGCGATATTACCTCGAGTTTTTATACTAAACATATTGTCATTTAAAAAGTATGTGAACTTAAGACTTGTATATCCCATATAGTCCATTATGTCAGGGTTATCACTTAAATCAGATATAGGCACCCATACCGAAAGATCTGTCACTAAAGTATCATGCTGAAGCCTAAGAGTTGACTTGAAGTAGTTTATACTTCTTGAGATATTACCTAATGCTTGTCCATTTTGAAAAACAACATCTTCTGTATTTGGCTGTCCATTTGATTTATGTGCAAGTGTAAGCTTAAATGAACGCAGTCCAAATATAGACTCTGTATCATCTATAGGAAAAATAACAAATCCTTCTGGATTATATGTAGTCTCTCTAAATGGTGCAGAATTAATGTAAATCTGCCAGAATGCTTGATGTGTATATGAAACATAATATTTTTCACCTAATCCAAAAATATCATTTCCAACTTGTAACATAAGACTGACCTGAAGCTCAGCCTCTATATTTTGATAATCTATTGTTGGTATGTTTGAAGTATAAGGCGTGTCAGCATAACCATAAGGAAGAAGATAATTTGTTTTGTATGGCTTCAAACCAAAGTCATGATCTAGCCATTTTTGCATACTAGATTTTGTTTTAAGGTTTTTAACCTCTTGTATATCTATAATTTGCTCAGCACTTAAAAACTCTGCAATTAACATCAAAAAGAAAATATACTTCATCTTATACCCTTACCCTATCTTCTAAGGCACGTGTCAAAGAGAGTAGGTCAATATTTTCTAAACTCACTCCAGTTGGCACTCCTTGTGCTATTTTGGAAAAGTTTATACTACATGCACTGAGCTTATCTTCTATATAAAGAATAACAGCATCATTAGCTATTGAGGGAGTTAAAGCAAAAAGTATCTCTTTTACACCCTCTTCCACTAAAGACTCAAGTTTTGACACACTAAACTCATCAAGTGAATCTAAAACAAAATACTTTCCATCAAAAAGTCCATTTTCTTCTAAAAGTAAAATATCTTTTGCATTTTCTACTATACATAAAAGAGTAGCATCTCGCCCATCATCAGTACATATGTAACAGAGTTCATCTTCACTCATACCACCACAATCTGTACACTTTTTTAAACTACCCAAAGCATCTTCAATAGCATGAGAAATTCGCATACCAACAAAGCTATCATTCATTATCATATGATAAGAAAGTCTTGTAGCAGACTTTTTTCCAATAGTTGGTAGTTCTTGAAGTGCATCCACTAAACGGTTGAATTTTTCTAAAGCATTATTCATTTAAGTTTCTCTTTTTATTTTTGGGAGTATTATAATGGCAATAATATCCATAATTTTAATTCTGATTTTAATTTTCCTGCTACTTCAAGAGCTTCTTTTGCACTTCCTACAAAAAGGTCAGCACGAACACTCCCTTTTATAGCACCACCGGTATCTTGTGCAAATACAATCTTATTTAGCTCTTTATCCGCAATATTTGAGTGCAAGTATAACATACTGCCTAGGGGAATATATTTACTATCTACTGCAACCGAACGACTAGCTGTAAGTTCTAAACCTAAAGCACCAGTTGCACCCTGTTTTCTCTCTTTAAAATAAACAAGTGACTTGTTATAGTTTAAAACTTCATCAACCCTCATAGGGTTTTGTTTAAGCCATTCTCTAATACTTTGCAAAGAAACATCTTCTAAACGAAGTCCCCCAATCTCTACTAAATAACGCCCAATTGCTCTATATTTATGTCCATTTTGGTTATCGTAACCTACATATATTGTGTTATTGTTATCTAGTTTAACTCTTCCTGAACCCTGTATCTCTAAAAAAACTTATCTATCTGCGAATCACAGTAACAAATCACCTCTGCGTTTACACCTTTAGTTTTACTCTCTTCTCTTGTATCGTAGGGTATCAGCCTGTTATCAACAAGTTTTCCTCTGAGCCTATAATTTTTTAAATCTGGATATATTGAACTTAAATCTACTATAATTAAATCTTTTGGTGTTTCATATAAAGGGTACTGATATTCATCATGTTGCTTGTAATGATGCTCTAAGCTCGGGCTCATAATATCCTGTAAGTAAACCCTCTTGTTTATCTTCTTTAGTTGTAATTATGTAAGGTACAAAAGATTGGGTTAAAAACAGTTTTGGATTAGTAACTTTTTTTGCTTGACTACAAAGCTCTCCAAATATTTTTTTTGCTTTAGAACTACGACAATTATTTTTAAAACTTTGTAGTACTTCAGAGTATTTCTCATTAGTAAAATCAGGTAAAGATTGAAAATCACTTTTAATGAGATAAGTGTTTGGGAGCGAATCAAAAAGAACTTCTGACTTAGGAGAACAGCCAAAGAAAAGGAGTGTTATTATTAAAAAATAGGTGCTTGCTTTCATATCGCCATTATAGCATTTATAACATTAGACTTCTTGCATAACCTAGATATTTCTAGGTTATGCAAGAAGTCTATTTAATATTTATGGGTATAATTGCGAAAATATTATTATAAGATATAGGGAAAAAATGGAAGATTTAAGTTATTACGAAATTTTAGAAGTCTCACAAAGTGCAGACAAAACGACCATAAAAAAAGCTTACAGAGCAATGGCTAAAAAATATCATCCTGATAAAAACCCAGGGGATCATACGGCTGAGCATAAATTTAAACTTTGTAATGAGGCATATCAGTGTTTGAGTGATGAAAAGCAAAGAAGTATTTATGACCGTTACGGTAAAGAAGGACTCCAAGGTATGGGTGGTGGCGGTAGTCGTCGATCATCTAGAGGCTTTGATGATTTGGGCTCTATGTTTGAGGAAATGTTTAATGGTGGAGGTGGTGGTCGACGTCGCCAAAATCCAGCTGACATGGACAAATACCCACTTGATATGAATGTAGATATGCATATTAGTTTTAATGAAGCTGTATTTGGCTGCGAAAAAGAAGTGAAGTATAGTTATAAACAAGCATGCTCAGACTGTAAGGGTACTGGTGCAAAAAATGCAAAACTCTCCACATGTAGGCAGTGTGATGGACAGGGTCAAGTCTATATGAAACAAGGTTTTATGACTTTTTCTCAAACATGTCCAGCTTGTCAAGGTACAGGGAGTGCAGCAACAGACTCTTGTAAAAGTTGTAGAGGAAAAGGCTACGATGAAGTTAAAGACAGTGTAAAGGTAAACATTCCAGCAGGAATTGACACTGGTAATAGACTCAGAGTTTCAGGGCAAGGAAACATAGGCAAAAAAGGCTCTCGTGGTGACTTGTATGTTACTTTTGAGGTAGAACAGGATAAACACTTTATTCGCGATGATAATGATGTCTATATTGAGATACCAGTCTTCTTTACACAAGCTATTACAGGTGAGAGCATCACTATTCCATCACTTACAGGTGAACTTGAGCTTCAACTAGATGTAGGTACACGTGATAAACAGCGTTTTACATTTAGAAATGAAGGTATAGCTGATGTGCATGGTCATGGTAAAGGTCATCTAATAGCAATAATTAATATTCAGTATCCAAAAAAACTAAATGATGAACAAAAAGAACTTCTTAGTAAGCTTCAAGTATCATTTGGAATTGAGTCAACACCACATGAGGGTGTACTAGATTCAGCAATTGAGAAAATGAAGGGTTGGTTTAAAAAATAACTTATGAACAAACTAGGTCTTAAAAATAAACTTTCAGTACTTGCTCTGTCTATGTTTAGAAAAGATTTTTTTGGTATTTACCATGGAAGTATTTCTGCAAAAACGGAGTCAAATCGTTTTATTATAAACACGAAAGAAGCTATTTTTGATGCCCTAGATGAGATTAGTCTTATTGAACTCTATTTTAAAAAAGATTATAGATGGAAACAAGCAAGCATAGATGCAAAAATTCATTTTAGTATCTATTCACAAATCACTGAAGCAAAGTTTATCTGTTTTTCTATGCCACAATTTACAACTGCCTACTCACTTCAACACAATACCATTATTCCCAAAGATTATTTTGGACATCAAGAGATAGGAAGTGTTGATATAATAGACCCTAAATGTTTTGAGGATTGGTACGATAGAGCTGATAGTGAAATTGCCTATTATCTACAAACTAACAAGACTAACATTATGGTTATTCGTGGTTATGGCGTCTATGCTTATAGTCGTGATATACACGAAATGGCAAAAAAACTCGCCATTCTTGAAAAAAGTTGTCGCCTACTTATGTTAGACAATTCCCAAAGTAATTTCGACATAGAATAGACTTCTTGCACAATTAAACAATTTTTATCAAGGTTTAATCCTAATTTACCTATTATTAGACAAATAACAAGAAGTAAGGTTTTTTATATGATTACATGGATGCAAAGACATAAAAAATGGTTAATAATAACTATCTGGATTTCAACAATAGCATTTGTTGGTGCAGGTTTTGTTGGCTGGGGTCAATATAGTTATGGAGATAAAGCTGGAGCAGTTGCAAAAGTCGGAAATGTTGAAATCACACAAGGTGATTTACAAAAAAGCTACTCTCGTCTGTATGCAAAATATAATGAGATGTTTCAAGGAAACTTTGATGAGGAAAAAGCAAAACAGTTTGGACTACAACAACAAGCACTCGAACAACTCATACAACAGTCACTTCTTGTAAACTTAGCCACTTCTTATGACTTAGAAGTAAGTGATGAAGAACTTATTGCAGCACTTACAAAACAAGAGTATTTCTTTAAAGATGGTGTTTTTGACAAAGAATCTTATAAAATTGTTCTCTCTCAAAACAGAATGACTACGCAAGAGTATGAAGCAGATTTAAGAAAAGATTTACTTATTCAAAAAACTCTTAAACTCCTCCCAATTGAGACAAGTGAAAATGAAGTAAATATCTTAAATACACTTATGAATATTTCTGATAAAATCAACTACAAGATACTAAGTCAAGATGATATAACTATCGATACTTCAGATGCAGTACTAAAACCGTTTTGGCAAACAACTAAAAACAACTTTATGACTCCTATCTCATATGATGTAAAGTACCTCACACAAGAAAAAGTTATACAAAATTATGAAGATGCAGAAGTATTAAAATACTATAATGAAAATAGAACACACTTTAAGGATGATGAGGGGAAAATTCTTTCACTTGAAGATGCTAAAGAGACAGTTATAGAAGAGTTAAACACTAAAGCGACCAAAGATAAAGCACTTAGAACATATATTGCATTCAAAAAAGGTAAATTACCAGAAAACATAGTGTTTAAATCAGCAAAACTTTCTGAGATAGCAAATCCTTTTGATACACCTACTCTTGAAAAAGTCTCTAATCTATCACTTACATCACCATATCTTAAACCTGTTCTGATAGATAATGTATATCACACTATCAAATTAGTAAAAATAAACCCATCAGTGCCAAAAAGTTATGAAGATGCGAAGTCTGATTTGATTCCTATGTACACAGAACAAACAAAAAAGAAAAAACTACAAGAGTTGGCAAATAATTCTGTAGCTACTTTTAGTGGTACCAACACACCTTTTATAACAAGTAGAGATATTGACAAAATTGAGGGACTTACACAGACTGAAGCAACAGAGTTTTTACAAAAACTTTTTGTTAGTGATAAAAAGAGCTTATATAGTATTAAACAATGGAAAAATCGTTCTTTACTATATTTTGGAACAAAAATTGCTTGATAAATCAAATAATGACTTAGCTTCTTCAGTTAAAAAACTTAAGAGTGGTATGTTTAATGAGGCTTTAATTAAAACCTTAAAGAACAAATACCAAACAGAGATATTTATTCAAGGACTCTAAATTGAGCAGAACTGTTTTAGCCATTGATATTGGCTCAACAAAAATATGTGCTATCATTGCTCAAATTGAGAATGACAACTCTATTGCCATTACTGGAGCAGGTGTTGCTAAAGCACAGGGTCTTAAACGCGGTACTATAACAAACATAGAACTTGCATCTCGTAGTATACAAACAGCAGTCGAAGATGCAAAACGTGTATCAGGCAGCAGTGTAAGTTCAGCTATTGTCTCCATAAGTGGCTCGTACACTAAAAGCCTTAACTCAAATGGTATTGTAAATATTCAGAGTAAAGAGATTAGTTTTAAAGAGATAGAGCGTGTTATGCATACATCACTTTATAATGCCAATATTCCAAATGAATACGAAGTCCTTCATGCTCTTCCTTTTAACTTTAAGGTAGATGATCAAGACTTTATTGAAGATCCACTTGGGATGAATGCCTCGCGTTTAGAGGTTGAAACACATATCATAACTACACAAAAATCAAACCTTAACAACCTGAGAAAAGCTGTTCAAGGTGCTGGTGTTGAAGTAGAAAATATTGTTCTGAACTCTTATGCATCTTCTATCGCTACTCTAAATGATGATGAGAAAGAACTCGGTGTTGCCTTAATAGATATGGGTGGTAATACAAGCAATATTGTTATCCATGCCGGAAACTCCATTAGATATAATGAGTTTTTAGGAGTCGGTTCAAACCATGTAACAAGTGACCTTTCAATGGCACTTCATACACCTCTAAGTGTTGCAGATAATGTAAAACTTACTTATGGCTCACTAACAAACCAAAGTAATGATTTAATCGAGATTCCAATCATTGGCGACGATTGATAATACACATGAAGTATCACTAGATGTAGTTCATAATGTTATATATGCAAGAGTTGAAGAAACACTTATGATTTTAGCTCAGTTTATAGAAAATAGTGGATTAAAAGAGCAGATAGGTGCAGGTATTGTTTTTACTGGTGGTTTTTCAAAAATGGAAGGAATCAGAGAATTAGCCATTGCTACTTTTGGATCTCAGCCTGTGCGTTTAGCTCGTCCTATTGAGATGAATGGTCTTTTTGATGATCTTCGTGGTGCAGAATACTCAAGTGCAATTGGCTTAGTGAAGTACTCCGCTTATGCATATACTCCTTATGAGATTGATGCAAACAAGCGTGTTCGTCATAGAAATGAGACACCTACATCTCAAGTAGATGTAAATCTTACACCATCTTTGGAGATACCCACAACTGTGACAAGCCTGGATGAAGAAAAGCCGAGTATGATTTCTTTAGAGACAAAAAAAGGAAAAAAGAGTGATGAAGCTGGTAGTATAGGTAAATTTTGGAACTGGGCTACCCAGTTATTTTAAAGGAGTAAGATGATGGAACCATTTGTAGTAGAAGAAGCAAGTAATGTAACCGGTGCTAGAATTATAGCTGTTGGTGTTGGTGGTGGTGGTGGAAACATGATCGGTCACATGCTCAATGAGGGTGTAACAGGCATTGAGATGATGATTATCAACACAGATGCCCAAGTTCTGAGTGAAGATTCAGCTGCATCAAAAATTCAGATTGGGGTGAAGCTAACAAAGGGTCTAGGTGCTGGTATGAAGCCAAATATTGGCAAAGACTCTGCCTTAGAGAATTATGATGAAATTCGTGCTTCTCTTGAGGGTGCGGACATAGTATTTATCTCTGCTGGACTTGGTGGTGGAACAGGAACTGGTGCTGCACCTGTTGTTGCTAAAATCGCTAAAGAAATTGGAGCACTTACTATCGCTGTAGTTACAAAACCTTTCACATTTGAAGGTAAAAAAAGACTTAAACTTGCAGAAGAGGGTCTTGAAGAGTTAAAAAAAGAGTCTGATTCTATTGTTGTTATTCCAAATGATAAGCTTCTTTCCATTATAGACCGAAAACTAGGGCTTAAAGATAGTTTTAAAATCGTTGATGGTGTTTTAGCACAAGCTGTGAGTGGAACATCTGGTGTAATTCTCTCCAATGGTGATAACGACATCAACCTTGACTTTGCTGACTTACAAACGGTCATGAACCATAAGGGTATGGCACTTATGGGTGTTGGTGAACATGAGGGTGAAAATGCAGCATATGAAGCTATTAAAGCAGCTATTGAGTCTCCTTTACTTGATAATATGTCTATAAATGGGGCACTTGGTGTTCTAGTTCACTTTAATATGCACCCAGATTTTCCAATCATGGAAATATATGATGCAATGAATGTTGTAAATGAAAGTGCTGATGATGAAGCAGATATTATTTTTGGTACATCTACAGACAGTACACTCGCT
>JAUZRZ010000058.1 GCA_030949945.1 Sulfurimonas sp.
CTCTTACCTTAGAATAAAATCTCTCCTTAACCCCATTACGTATCAGATACCCACTAGTTATGAAGTTAAAGTCCTCTAATAGCTCTTTTGTAGGAGGAGTACTATCTATTTCAATAGTATAATCTGCTTTATCAATACTCTTTCGGACTAAAGTTGCATTCTCAATAATATAGACATTCATGATTCGTTCATCAAAGTTTTTTAGATGCTCTTTTACCATTTGTCTAAAAAACTCACCTTGTGTCATGTGGTATGCTTCTAATACAGCCTTTATACTCTCAAAATCTCTTCTCTCAATATCAAAACTAACTTTTGTTTTTCCCATTTATGCTCATTTGTATGTAATATTCGATTATTATACAAAAATTTTCTAAAAAGGACTTGCAAGTTTTCAGTATTTTTGATAAGATATAAGTAATCGAATAGGTATTATTTAATTATGATGCTCTATTAGTTTAAAAAAAGAAGGAGACAGTATGAGTGTTTTATCCAGTATTGGTAGTTTGATAGGTGATAAATGTTCTTAAACGAATTGATGTACTCGTAAGATACACATATAATAAGAGGGGAGGGTGATATGCAAGATGTAGTAAACAACTTAGACTATAAAAGATACCCCAAAGAGTATCTAATCTCAGCTCGATACTCAATGGCTATAAGAGTAGAAGAGGAGTTTAAAGTGATAGTAGCCTATGACTTTATAAATTTAGAGATTTTAAGGGAGAGTGAGGGAATACTAAAGCATGTAAATACAGAGTTAGGCTCAAAAATAGAACAGTACTTTAATATAACACTCTCTCAGTATGGTGTAACTGTTCTATGATGAGTCTATAGAGATAGAGAATATATTTTAAAGGATAAAAAAATATGTATGAGTATATAAACCAAGGAGCTTTAACTCTGACACTTATAATAGGAGTAATAATATTTCTGCTTGTTGTGTTTTCAAAAGATAAAATGCAATATCTATTTCTAGTTATATTAGAACTTATCATGATAGCTTTAGCTTTTTTATGAAGCCAATAGTAAATATAGTAGCACTATGAGTAATATAGCTAGTTTTAAAAACAACAAGAGACTCAAGTGTTACAGTGGTGGTGGTTTTTATAGCTCAGCAAACACATATAAAGTATCTAAAAAAGATGGATGGGTTTTAGAAAAGGATTATTTTGTGAATAAGAACCTGATGATACAAGCACTCAAATGCGAAGTATTTTAATACTGTAAGAATTTATGGGTATTTATGACAATTAAATAGGGGAGAGTATAGTATGACAACATGGGATGATATAGCAATGGATGAAGCTATGAGTGAGATAAATGGAATTATTGACTCAGATATGGAGTTTGAAGAGATAGAAGAAGAGCTATTTGAGAGAGGGTTTGTGCATAGCTATGATGATGCAGGTGAGCTTATTATGAGAAGATATAGTTTTTTAGAAAAACTAGAAGAGGAGAGAAAAAATCCTCCACAAGAGTTAGAGGTTCAAGTTGTAAAGTTTGAAGACATCTTTTTTAAAAATGCAAATGAGTCTATACAGAGAAAAAGGAGCAATATTCATGCAACATCTAAATGGAGCAAAGATAAAAAACTTACAGGTACTCATTAAGAAAAAAGAGTTGGAGAAAGAGAGCATAGAGAAGGAATTTAATACCTTACAAAGCAAACGTGATAGATGCAATAATCAACTCAAAAAGTACCAAGAGGAGATATCCAAACTCAAGGATTCTATTGATACTGTTGTAATAAGTGAGCATGCCATTATACGATACCTACAAAGAGTCTACGAACTAGATTTAGAGAAAATTGAGAAGGAAATACTTACTCCAGAACTCCAATTAAAAATAGTAGAGTTTGGTAATGGTACTTATGAATATGATGGCTTTCGTATAAAGTTGTTGATAAAGTTGTAGTGACTGTTTTAAAATAAAAAGGGGAGAGAAAATAGCATGATAGAATTTATAGATTTAGAGATGGTAAAAGCACTAATAATGCTGTTTTGTATCATCAGGATTGCTGATACTCTCATTTGAGCTAACTAATAATAAGAAAAAGAGAAAGAGCAAACAACAGAAAAAAAGAGTCATGCAAAATATTACTGGTTTGCCTATATTGCCTTTCTAGTCATTGTTGCATTTTTTATAGCATATAGTGCAAAGATGAGTGCCGAGGAAAATATCAAGAAGTTCAAAAGTGCTAAAGTACTTCGCTGTACCTCAAAAGAGCAGCAATACAGAGTAAGTAAAAAAGATGGATGGGAAGTAGATAAATACTTTTTTATAAAAGATTCGCTTATGATTAGAGCTGATAAATGTGAGGAGAAATAAGTGATAACAGCAACAGGATTTGCAATACTAGAATTTTTAACAGTTATTGGGATGATAGGAGCTTTTATAATGATAGGGCTTGTTCTTCATCAGCAGAGTAATTCTAGTGCAACACTGACGGAGTAGGTTTTATGCTTAGCTCAAATAGTATTATCCTCTACAGATCAGTGAATGAAAGAGTTAGGTATTACAAACTCTCACTTATATTAAACCTCTTTGGAGAGTATATATTTGAGTGTGAGTATGGCAATATAAAAGCTCAAAAACCTACAAGGGTACTCAAAGAGTACTTTTCTAACTATAAAGAGGCATATATAGCTTTAGAATTAAAGCTTTCACAGAAGTATAAACGCGGGTATAAAGATATAAAAGAGGATAAGGAGTATTAGTATGGAAGGATTTGAGAGTTATCTATTTAGATATAACGAAGGGCTATCACAAGTGTTTAAATCTTTAGGATTAGAGTATCACAATATAAGTGCTACTGCATATATTCTCTCATTTATAGTGACTATAGTTTTGATGTATCTGTTTGTTCGCTCAGGACTACTTAAATGGATGATGAAAAAAGATGAGAAAGATTATTATGCTTTTATCTTTATACAGACTATTAGTTTAACTGGAGTATATTTAATGGGTGGGATAGTTCCTATTTTAGTTACAGTGACTAATCTTGTGGGTTTTACCTTATAGTTGTTATGAATAAGAGGTATGAGTGGTTGAGGGAGAAGATTGAGGCTTTGTTTTAAAAATTATTAATAACAAAGAAATGTCATGAGTTGTTATTAGTCAAAATATTGCTATAATATTAAAAAATTATGAAATACATAAATATGTCACTAGTTGTCATAAGAGGAAAACACAATGAAAAAGTTAAATAAAAATGAACGAGTGATACTTGAATTTATAGTTAAAAACTTAAAAGTAAAACTAAGTGACATCCTTAACAACACCGGTATCCAAAAAAGAACAGCACAAAGAGCACTCAAGAGTCTCATAGAAAAAGAATTAGTAGATGCTAGTGGAACAACTAGTGATAGAGAGTATACAAGAGTATTTAATGCACAAGACTCTATCATCAAACTTGTTGTATTTATGAATGGAGTATTAGTTGGTTCTCTACATTATGGGGAAGGGGGAGTATAGCTTTGAGTATGATGATAAATATAGTGGAGAAGAGTTTGAAGGAATTACTAAAGGGCAGGTAAGTAAATCAATAGAACTTTTCCCATATTTTGAAAACTTGATTCCTGAATATGATAGAAGAGATAGACTTCTAAAGGGGAAAGCTGACATCGCTGATATACTCGAAGGTCTTAATAACTCTCACGGAGCTTTAGACTTTGTTCGACTAGAAGAACTCTTTAAATATAAGCCAAGTTACGGAAAAAGAGCAAACTGGATCAGTGTCAAAAATGAGATACTTTTAGAAAATGAATTTCCAAATCTTATTGGTGCAAAAATTATGATTGATGATGCAATACTAGATGCGACTTCAAATACAGAACATTCAGACTTAAGCGGTTACCAAACGAAAGTTGATATAAATATTGTAAAAAATGAAATAGTAGAATCTAAGAGTGCAGAGTACTTACTAAAACCGAGAAACAGAGATAAAAGTAATTACTTTAATACCGATGAAAACTCAAAAAAAAAGATATTATCCATATATCGCAATAAATGAACATCTATTTATGACATTCGCTAAAAATGAGTTAGGATTTGATGTGCCCTATAGTGGAATAGTTAAAGCAAAAGATGTTGATTATCACTATGTTACGAAAAGATATGACAGAATAAATGGACTGAAATACAACCAAGTAGATTTTGCTCAAGTTATGGAGGTAAAAAGTACCGATAAATACAACAGTAGTAGTGAAGAGCTCTTTATCGCAGTAAACAAAAAACTCTCATCCAAAGAAGCAAAGCTAAAGGCATTGATGTTTTACTATTATAGTTATCTTATAAAACATGCTGATCTACATCTCAAAAATATGGGTGCATTAGAGATTGGTAACAAAAAGTATATCTTGGCTCCTCTATATGATTTGATTTCTGTTGGCGTTTATAATGGAGAGAGTTGGGATTTAGGTCTTCCGCTCAAGGAACCATATAAAAAACCAAAGAACTGGAAGTTAAATGATTTCTATAAGTTGGCTAAGCTTATAGGTGTAAGTGAGAGTCTATTTAAAAAGAAGCTAGAAAGATTACTAAAGCATATATTATTAAGATGCCTGAGTATATAAAGAAATTAGAAGAGTTTGAGAAGAAGAACCCTCTACCAGTACAAAACACAAGGGTCTCTAGTTATAGAGGATTTTCTTCTAAAATAAACAATATGTTTGACGAGAAAATTATAACACTCAAAAAACTTGGAATTATTGACGAACTGGGCTTAGTTGAAGTTTCCGGAGGTTTATTACGTGTGCAAAAAAAGTAGCTAAGGGTATGAATTTTAAGTTAATAAGTAAAACAGGACTCATAGCCTTTAATACATTACTAGTTATTGCAACATTAGTGTATGTGAAAAACAGTAAATGTGAGCAGAAAAATATGTTACTTAAAGAAGATAGTGTGATACTCGCATTTGGGGATAGTCTGATATATGGCTTTGGTGCTGATGAAGCATTGAGTTATCTAAAAATAATGCAAGATAAAACAGGTTTAAAAGTTATAAATGCAGGGATTAATGGAGAATTCTTATCTGAAGGATTAGAGAGACTTCCCTCACTCTTAAACCCAAATCAATCCATAAAAAATTCCACACTCAGAAATAACAAGATTTTCACATTTTTTTAAAAGAAAAATGCCATTTATGGCTATAAAATCATAGGCTACATATTTTTACCTCTAAAATATTCAAATTTAGTTGATTTTGGATTAATTTCCTGATTTTTAGACAATAGTATCCTTAAGTGATTTAGTAGAGGCATTTTTAAGTTGGTGTTTTTATTTTTATTCTGATATATTTTAGTCATTCCAAACTCATTTGATAAGCTCTGTCTCTAATGTTTTGCAGCAGTTCCATAAACTGCTCATTTACTTTAAGCACAGTTTCTCTTGCACCCCAAGAGTATGTCCTCGCTTTGCTCACGGCACATGTGAGATAACTTTACCTGCAATATTATAAAGTTTGTATCTAATTGTCTTTACCGTATGGTGCTGTAGGCTTTTATCCAATATTTGTTTAAACAGTAAAAATAGATTGTAAGCTAATGTACCAATTGTAAAGTAGAAAGAGTTAGCTTCAAACGAACATTCTCCTCTCAAACACCAGACTAATCCCATAAAATAGGGATTTCATTAAAAAATAAGTATCTTTTCCGTGTGTCAATACAGAGGAATTACTCCTTGTTTTAGATTTTTGTTGGAAATTTGAGCTTCATATTTGTAAACAATGTTTTTAAAGTATCACTTACTGTTGGTATTGTTTCAAATTTGATTGCTTGATTGATTCTGTTTACAACTGTTTTTACTGTTGATAACTCTCTGATGGTAGATTTAAAATCAAGTTCACTCTCTTTTGTAAACCCTTTGAGTTTGAGTGTTATATTATAAGCATGCATTGATAAAGCAATATGCCCTTGTATCCGTTCATCAGTTTTAAGATATAGAGGTCGTATCTCTAAAAACTCTGTTTTTAATGTCTTAAAAGCATTCTCTACTTTAATAAGTGTTTTATAGGCTTTATGAATATCCTCTTTTGAATCTTTTGAGGTATCTATTAAAGAACTTGTCACTACATAACATCCATCAAGTTGTTCTATTTTAGTTTTTTCTTTTTTATCAATTTCGATAGTTGTTGTAGCTATCTCTTTTGTTTTTAAAACCTCTTCTTGGTTTTTGTTGATTCTCTTTACATTACCCTCTTTATAGCTAATTGTGACAGTTACAAACTTATTCAATTTTAAATCAGATATTTTCTTATCAATATGTTTTTGAAGAGTTGTGCTCTTAGCTCTGTAGTGGGTATTATAGTAATCTGTTTTTTCTTTAATAAATCCTTTTAGTCTCTCTTGTTTACTCTCTCTTGTCTCTCTTATCTCATCTCTTCTAAGGGGGTTTTGGCGAAGGATGTATCGGGTGTTGTTCTCTATAATCTCTTTGAGATTCTCATCAAAGAGTGACATCTCTATTTTGCTCTCTTTGTTATCTATGAGTGCCTGTATGCTAGACTTACCTATAGAGGTAATAAAGTCATATCCCATCTCTCTTATTTTTATAATATCTTCACTCTTTTATCATACCTCCATCACCTACTATAGTGATATTCTCAAGGTTAAATCTATTTTTGAGTTTATCTAATTGATCAGAAAAAGTTTTTACATCGTTAGTATTACCCTTGTAGGTATGGATACTTATAGCATGCCCATTCTCATCTGTGAGAAGTCCTATGACAATCTGCTTTGTGCCTTGTTTATTATCTCTATTGTAGCCATAGCTTACGAGTTGGCTATCACTATACTCTCCTGTAACATAAGAGCTTGTAACATCATAAAATACTCTCTTTGGGGGATTGTTTTTTATAGTAAGATTTAAAGAGTTTATCTTCTATGCTCTCTGATGCTCTCGCATGTAGTCCAAACCCATATAGATAGTTTTTTTATCTAGTTTTTCTTGCTCTTTTTCATTCAGTTCTAGCAAATCTAAAATCTTATCTTCATCTTTTGCCCATGCTAGTGCTTGGAGTCTACTGCTTTGGAGTATTATTCTAGCTGCTATGAGCATCAGTGCAATTTTTGCCTCAAATGTTTTTCCAAACACTCGAAGCATACCAAGCATATTCATAAGAAACACAATCACAAACGTTAAGCCTACTGTTCTTCCTTGACTCTGATTATCTGCTGTAATAACAATATCGCTCTTGTTTTTTAATGCTGCCGCTATTGCTTGAACTTGCTCTTTAGGTTGATTAGTTAAATTTAAAAGTGTTCTTGTCTTAACCTTACCATCTTCTCTATAGCTCTCCCTTAAAAGAATCTGCTCATGATAGGTATCCTTATACTTTTTTTATGCTCAATTATTGTATTTTGAGACAATAACCAAAGCCATAAACATTGTGAATAATATTTTTTGGTAGTTTGCTTCTTAAATAACTTATTTGTGACTTTACAGACTCTTTAGATATTTCAGAATTAAGATGTTCATGCCAGACATGTATCATAATTTCTTCAAAACTTACAGGTTTGTTAATATTGGCAGATAAAAGTGCTAAAAGCTTTTTTTCTTTTTCAGAGAGTGTGATTTCTTGACCATAAGAGATAAGTTGTTGTGATGAGGATATGAAAAGAGTGTTTTTATCTAGTTGTATCATTTTGTGAGTGGAGAATAAAAGCTCTTTTGCAACCTTATCAAGTGTCTCTTTGAATAGAGTTGGTGAGACAGGTTTAATGAGATATTTACTCATATTTATTTCTGTTGCTTGTAGCAATAATTCTTGATCAGAGTAGGCTGTTAGAATTACTATACGAGTAATAGTGTCTTTTTTTCGAATGATACGAGCAATGTCTAGACCATTTTTTTTTGGCATATTGATATCGAGTATAACAACATGTGGAGAATATTTCTGATAGATATCAAGAGCATTATTCCCATCTGTAGCTATATATACTTCTTTAAAATAAGCATTAAAATACTCCTGCATGGATTTTCTTATATTGTCATCATCTTCGCAGTAGAGCAGTGTATAGTTTTTGAGATATTTTCTCATGTCTCTGTTTCCTCCTTAGGTAATTTTATCGTAAAGCAAGCACCATCATCGATATTTTGAACAGATATAGCACCACCTATACTCTCTTCAATGATAATTTTACAGATGTAGAGTCCCAAACCACTTCCTTGATAGCTATGTTTTGTGCTAACATAGGGTTTGAAAATGTCTTGTATGTTTGTCATTTGAATTCCTCCAGCATTGTCACTTATTTTTATAATTATAGAAGATTCATTTTCATGTACTGATATATTTATGGTTTTTCTATCTTTTTGTTGACTATGCAAGAGATGGATTGCATTGTCTAAGATACTGACTACAACTTGAAGTAGCTCATTAAAATAGCCTTGTAAATGAATAGATTGATGCATAGTGATTGTAAGTGTGATATTACCTAAATTCGATTGCAGTAGTTGTTTAGCATTTTTAAGTAATACAGTTAAGCTAATATCCTCTTTTTGTTTATCTTTTCGGAAAAAGTTTCTAAAGTCTTCGATTGTATGAGACATATAGTGTGTCATATTTTCGAGTTCAAGTACTTTCTGTTCTGCAAAATCTTTTTGAAGATAGTGGGAATTTTCAAGTTCTTGGTCTATATTGAGTAAAATGGAGTTTATAGACATAAGTGGTTGTCTCCATTGATGAGCGATACTGTCAATCATCTCTCCCATGAGTTCAAAACGACTTTTCTGTATAAGTTCTTTTTCATAAAAGAGACGTTTTTTAACTTCCATTTGCACACGGTTTTCAAGATTGCTATTGGCCTCATGAAGCTCTTTAGTTCTTTGGGCTACTGTTTTTTCTAAAGAATCTGTATGAGAATTAATCTTTTGCAACATCTTAACAGCACTATTATTAATAGTGGCGATTTCATTATTTTCTTGCATTTTTTTAATTTGTATACTTTTCCTTGGATCATAATGCAGAAGCTTTTTTGATAGTAAACGCAAAGGCTTTAGGTAGATGTATATAAAGTACGTAAGAGTAAGCATGAAAAAAATAAAAAGTAAAAAAATAAAAAATAAAAAGCTGCTATATTGAGAAATCATTGTAAAAAATTGTAACGAGTAAGTGTAATGAAGTGTGATGGAAGCACTTTTTTCATGTGAAAATTTATCTATTATTGGGAGAGTAATTATTTGAGCTGATTTATCAGTTATTGTGTTTATTTTGGAAGTATAGAGAACTTTGTCTCTATTATCTATTAAAGTAATATTTTTAATTTCTGTATGTGTTTGCATAAGTTGTTCTATAGCTGAAATATACCCCGTTGGATTATTTAAAGAGAGGTTTATGCTAAGTATAGGCTCTATCGTTTTTACGATTGAGTAAAACTTCTCATTTTCAAGCTTTTGCATATAGTCAGAGACAACCTTATAGCTTTGTTGAATAACAATAGCACCTAAAATCGACATTATTATAAGATTCGTTAGAATAATTTTTACTGTTAAAGATATGTTTTTCATTGGATTCTCACTATTGTAAAGATAATGTTATTGAGGATAATTTTACTTCTTTTCAAAGAGGAAATATTGATAACTGGAGATACTTTTTTCCCAATATGCAGTGAGAAAAGAGTACCGAAAGATAGATAAGATTCATTGAGTGAAAAAGTGATTCTTCTGTTTTTTAATGCAATCTTATTTACATGAGCAATAGCATTTATCTCTCCATTTAGTTCATAATATGCAGTTGCTACTTCTAAATCCTTTACATTGTTATATTGTTGTAAAGAGATTGAGAGTGGAGTATTGTCAATTGTTGGATATAAAGAGAGTATCTCTTGTTTGAGTTTCTCCGCACTCTCCTGATCTTGTTGCGAGTGTAGAATAATAATCTTTATTTTTCCATCAACTAGTTTTTTTTGTAGTTGAGTATCGGTTAGTAAAATTTTTGGAAATATCGTAGCATGGATATGAAGTAAATCTGAATTGTACTCTTTAGCATTTAATAAGCTACCTAACAAAAGGAACAAAAGGAACAAAAGAAAAATATAGCTTTTCAATACTTACTCCAAGGGTATAATTGACTTAAAAAGTATATTGCAACTGTGCAAATATTGTACGACCTTCTCTCTTCATTGGTGGAGTATTAACTCCTGCTGCAGGGTAGTAGTAGTCGACATCAAAAAGATTTTTAACCAAGATAGCAGTTCGTATATCTTTTGTTGGTTTATAGTAGAGATTAAGAGCTGTTAAGAGAGTCTCAGCAATTGTTTGATTGCTTTTAGCAAGCTCTTTTTGCTATAGTAATCTATTTTTGTAGAGGCCGTCCACTCTGTTGAAAAAGAGTGAATGTAGGCTAAACTACCTGTAATAGGTGATATATTTGGATTTTTGATTTGTATATTTTGATTATTGCTTATGTTTTTGTAGATATACTGTGTATAACTCGCTTCAAATATAAGTTTTTTATCATTTTTAAAATTATGTGTGTACTCAAGCTCTGCACCATAGCTATATCGTGATTCTTTTATGTTATCAATGATGAATTTATCATCAAAACTTGCATCTATTGCATCCTTATAAATAGAGTAGTATGTGTTGATGTGGAGTCGTTGCTGCTCTTTAACATAAGTGTAAGAGAGTTCTGTTGTCGTTACACTTTCAGGTTTTAGAGATGGATTTCCTACAAATATACCAAAATGGCTTGATCCAAATGCTTCGTTATAACTTGGTAATCTATAGGAGTGTGAATATATGAGTTTGTAAATATTTGTATCATCTTGTGAGTAAACAAAAGCAGCTCTGTAGCTTAACATAGGAGTAAAATAATCATAGTTATCATAGCGAATATTACATGAAAAATCTAAGTTACTATAAACATGATAAAGATCTTGCAAATAAAAAGATATTTGTGATTGATTTCCTGGAAGATTAAAGACTCCCTGCTTACCATAAAGTGAAGTTAATTTTTCTTCATAGGGGCCAATATATGTTAGACCCAGCAGGATATTCAACACCTACTTTAGCTTGTGCATCTGCATTTGTTTCAAAACGATTTTCGCTTTCTATTGAGTATCCAAAATATGTGCCAAGTGTAATTTTTATGTTTCTTAAAGTAGTTATTAATGAGAGATAATTCTGTATAATAAAGTTGATTTTCAGCATTTAAAATATAGTGGGGATCTTTAAAGCCAACACTGTTTGGTTCTAGTTGGAAATAGTATGTATTGAGTGTGTAGCCTGAGTTTAAAAATCCAACTTTAGCTTTTAAATTATTATTTAATGAGATTTTTGAAGAGTATGCTAGTTGTAATGCCAGTGTATCTTTTTGTGTATAACTATTGGTTGTGTGGTCCAAAACTCCAAAGGCACCATAGTAGTTTTGAGATCTGTTTCGTTGATAACGGGAAGTAAAACTCCACTCTTTGTTTTTTATACTTATACCTATACTCATATCTTTAATCGCTTCTTGTGTTGTTTTTTTACGCGAAAATGTTTCCGCAATAGAGTAGTATTGTGCTCCATTGACAATACTTGTCGGGGCAGTTGTTGCGTCAAGAGAGCGGTCATGCTTTTGATAGTATGCATCTATGCCTATATCAAAGTTATTCAATTTGGTATGCACAACAGCAGAACCTTTGTTGTAGTCATAACTACCATATTCAAAATTGACAAGATTTTTTCTATTGGACAGGGAAGATTTTGTGATGATATTAACAGCACCATGAAAGGCTCCTTGTCCATATATCGCAGAAGCACCACCTCGGAGTACTTCTATCCTGTCTATGAGTTCAATAGGAAAATTTGCAAAATAATTTACTCCAATATCAATACCATCAATAAAGTATCTCATTTTAATGTGAATAGCATCGTTAGGCTCACTAACACCTCGAACTATGACTTGAGAGATCCCTGTTGAAGTGAGTGTAGTCTCTATACTGGGAATAAAGTTGAGAGCTTCGTGGAGTGTTTGGACACCAAGCAGTTCTAAATCACTACTGTATAGTATAGTTAAAATAGAGGGTTGATAATCAATATTGAGTTTGGTGTCGGTAGTAAACTCGCTTACATTATTTAAAAGGTTTTGTAAGTCACTGTTTGTTTCGGCAAAAGCGCTGGTAAACAAAAAGCTTAAAGAGAGTAAAGCATGCTTCATAATAGTATTCCAAAAGTAAATATGCTATTATAATCAAAATAAAGTTAAATAAATATATGTAATAACACTCTCTCATTACACTTCATTACACTCTTATTCTATCATTTTAGTATCGAAAGTAGTAGGAGTACGATTATGAAGTTTATAGTGATTTTTTGATGTTTGTGACTGTTGGGTTCCTCTGTTGAGACTACATTAACAAGCACCACAACACCATCACCACCTTATCAGATAGATTATACTAATTTACCAGAATGTACAAATTCATGGGATGAGATAACCAATGCAGCAAATGATGCATTAAACTATACAGCAGACATTGGTGAAAACACTGTTGCTGGAACTTTTGATTTGGTGGTCCATGGAGACCCCGATAGGCTTATAGAAGCAGCAACGGATTATCAATTACTTCATACACGATTATTATACTCCATTACGAACTATGCTATGGAAACTATGCTACCAAATGGTGGTGTAAAAGATATGATGATAAAAGTAGTTTCAACTTCTGTGAAGATTCAAGAAACAATAACGCAAAGTGTAGTTTCGGGTTCTGTCTATGGGATACCAGATGCTGTGAGTAGCATAGAGAGCGGCTTTTTAGAGATAACAGCAGATGCTTGGAATGTTTTGTCAAATATTGATGATCCTGAGGCATTCGCAAAGAACCTTTTACTAATAAATCAAAAATGGACTCCATACATGACTTGGACAGTGATGTTGACTTCTGGTAATCCATTAGAAGGTATGAAAAAGC
>JAUZRZ010000059.1 GCA_030949945.1 Sulfurimonas sp.
AGAGTATCTTGCTAATATTTTAAACATTCGTGTGGTTGATGGTGTTCTTGGTGCGATTGAGCACATTGTAGAGTTTGGTTCAGGTCACTCAGAGTCTATTATCACAGAAAATATCTCCTCAGCCGAAGAGTTTTTAAATGCTATAGATGCAGCAGTTGTTTATGTAAATGCAAGTACTCGCTTTACGGATGGTGGTGCTTTTGGTTTTGGAGCAGAAGTGGGAATAAGTACAAACAAACTACATGCTCGTGGACCTATGGGGATAGAAGGACTAACAACATACAAGTTTAAAATATATGGAAGAGGACAGGTTAGGTAATGCCTCTAAAGCCTGACAGTAATTATTTTCCTGCGTTTATCAAGCTTGATGATAAAAAGGTTTTACTTGTAGGTGGGGGAAATATCGCTTATGAAAAACTTACAAAACTTTTGGACTTTACCGATAAGATAGTAATTATTGCACCTGAAATTTCAGAACAAATTCTTAAACTTGTACCTACTCATAATTTAAAGTACTTTCAAAGAGCATATCAAAAAGATGATATAGCAGAGTTTACTTTAGTGGTTGTAGCTGTTGATGACTTGGACTTGCAAAAAGAGATATATGAAGAGTCTCAAAATCATAAGTGTTTATGTAACTCTGTGGATTCTACAAAGTATTGTGATTTTATTTTTCCCTCCTATATAAAAGAGGGAGATTTAACGGTAGCTATTTCTACTTCAGGTGCCTCACCTGCGTTTGCAAAACATTTTAAAAAATATATAAGAGAAAAAATACCTCAAAATATTGGACTATTTTTACAAGAGATGAAAGGGCTACGTCATTCGCTTCCAAAAGGTGTAGAGCGAATGCAAATGTTAGAGAAAAAAGCCAAAGAGTTTATAGCTAAACTAAGATAAAGAGTCGTAAGCCTCGTTAAGAGTGTTGGCTTTTTTGGCAATAAATAAAAAGATAGCAGCATTGAGTTTTGCTAAATTCTCTGTCGATGTTGAACCATAAAATGCAGGGTCGATAAGATACTCCTCAGTTTTTCCAGCTTCACTTATCCAAAGTGTCCCTTTTTTAAAAAGTTCAGGACTCCCCTCAGCACCTTGAATGAGTGCAAACCTTTCGTATTTATCAGCATATATAGCATTGTACTTTTGAACATATGGTTTATGATGAACTCCTGTTATAGCAAACTTTTGAGTTTGTTATGTTGGGAAGTTTTTCTAAGGTATTGAGTCCTGTTCTGACTCCTAAACGCATACGAAGTTCAGTGAGCTTATGGAGTGGTGGCAGATACTCTTTTCTATCAAAATAAAAAATATTTGACTCTAAGTCACTTGATTCACAAAACTCTTTAGTTGTAAGTCCATTTTTTGCAGGTTGGAGTAAATCTCCAAAGAGGCAGAGGTTTAACCCACTCCTTTTTAACTCTTTTGCTATAAGTGGAAAAATGTAGGGTGTCTTTGCCTTACCATCAAAGGCATAACCAAGTTCAATAGAGTTTGGTATATCGTACTTTTTTGTTCTCTCATCTAGTGCTAGTAGGGCACCTCTAAACTCATCTATAGTCTCTGGTTTTAAACGCCAGCCGAGTAAAAATGCAGCGATATTTTCTGGATGTACTTCGCCAGAGAGAATTTGACTCATCATATCTCTACTCTCATCTACACTAAGGTCACAGTTACCTTTAGGACCAGTTCCAACTGCTTTGATATACTTAAAAAACATTAGATATACTCTTTGATGTCTTTTATAAGGTTTTCTAAATGAACTTTATACTTATCAGTCAAAGTCAGATAACTTCTGTTTTGTGTGTCTCTTAAAGCATCTTTAATATCTGTTGCAATAGTATTGAGAGACTTTGCACCGATATTTGCAGTAATGCCTATTAAGTCAAGAAGCAATTTATCTGCTTTAGCGAGTTTTTTGTTTTGTAATAGCTCCTCTAACTCTTGAGTAGAATTTTCATATGTTTGAACAAACTCACTGAGAATTTCACGATAAAACTCTTCATCTCCTCCACATACTTCTAAGCCAGCAACACCATTAAGCTCTTGCGTCATAGGCACTTCAAGAAACTCATTGTCATCATTATTTACACTCTTTTCTTTACCAGTATAAGCATAAAAAATATCATAAAGTGCTTCCATTCTAAGTGGCTTTTCTAGTTGTTCAGCCATGCCAACTTCACGCATTTTTTTAATGTCATCAGGTGCTACATCTCCACTAAGTGCAACTACTAAGATATGATTATATTTCTCTTCTTTTCTAATAGCTCTAGTTGCTTCAAATCCATCAACTCTAGGCATATGTGCATCCATTAAAACCATAAGAAAATCACTGTCACTTTCTAATATATCTAGTGCTTCTTGTCCATCATTTGCAATGACAACTTCTATTCCACTTCCTGCTAATAAACCTGTGAGTACTTTTTGGTTGATGAGGTTATCTTCTGCAACCAATATCCTCTCACCTGAGAACTCAGTGAAGTTCTGTTTAGTGATTTTTGGATGTGCGGGAACATCTCTTTTTTCGATTATATGTGTAGGTTTGATGGTGTTTGATGAAGTTTCATTTGAAAAATCTTCTTCTCCAAAATCTCCTTCTTCACTGCCGGTAGGGTCTATTTCTAAACTCTCTTCTTTTATTTCTTTTTTAGTAGTTGCTATTTCTTCTGCTAACTACCTGAGGTATCTCTTCATCTCCTGTTGTGTAAATCTGTACTATCTTTGTTTTGGCTCTTTTTTGTTCTGATTTTTATAATAAGGTATATAACTAAAATAGTAAGAATTATGATTAGAGCGATGATTTCATTTTGGTATTGGTTAAGCATAAGAAACCTTTTTTGTTTTATGATACCCTATATAGTTTTAAATCTCTATTATTCTGCTTTATTAAATAACTTTGAGTATAATAAATCAAATAAAAAAGACAATAAAGGTTCTTCGTGCAAAACACTCCTCATATCCCAGTTTTATATCGTGAAGTGATTGAGGCATTTAGTTCTATTGAAGAGGGAATTATTATTGACTGCACTTTAGGTTATGGTGGACATTCCTCAATGTTACTAGATGCAAACCCAAACATTAAGATAATAGGGATTGACCAAGATCAAACTGCCATAGATTACTCAAGTCAGAGATTAGCAAAGTATGGGGATAGAGTAAGTATCAAAAAAGGTCGTTTCTCAAATGTTATCAAAGAGATTTTAGAAGAGGTAAACGCAGGAGAGATAAAAGGAATACTCGCAGACATTGGTGTCTCATCACTGCAACTTGACCAAAAGAGAAGAGGTTTTTCTTATGAGAGTGATACTCTTGATATGCGTATGGATAAGTCCGCATCATTAAGTGCAGAGATTGTAGTAAATGAATACACTCAGGATGAACTAGAGCATATACTTTTAGAGTATGGTGAACTAAGAAATTATAAAAAAATAGCAAATAAAATCATCTCAGAGCGTCCTTTTTCATCAGCAAAAGAGTTAAGTGATACACTTAAAAGTGATATGCCTCATGGAAAAAAAATACATCCAGCAACACTACTTATGCAAGCTATCCGTATAGAAGTTAATGATGAACTCGGAGAGTTAAAGTCACTTCTCAACTCCTTAAAAGAAGCAGGCTTGAGTAAGGCTCGTGTAGCCATCATCTCCTTTCACTCTTTAGAAGACCGCATAGTAAAACAAGAGTTCGCATCTTGGGCTAAGTCTTGCATCTGTCCTAGTGAAGCTTTTAGATGTGAGTGTGGAAATGACCACGACATAGGAAAAATAGTAACACGAAAACCACTTATGGCAAAAGATGATGAGTTAAAAGAGAATGTAAGAAGCCGAAGTGCAAAGATGAGAGTCTTTCAGATGGGTAAAAAATATGAGTGATAGAGAAGAGTTACTCGATGAGATAGATTCTGTTTTAGTACCTAAACGCAGGCTTGATCTGAACTATTTTATCTTTACACTTTTAGCACTTACATTTATAGCTGTTTTTGCTTTTCCAAAAGTATATATTACGCAGCAAATTTATTATGAGAGTAGAGATATTGCTAAGCTCAAACGCGAATATGACACACTCAAAGAGGAAAACAGACTTATATCTGCTTCTGTTGAGTCAATAAAATTTAAAAATCAAATTTTAGACACACTTTTTTAGGGGCGATGATGATTCGTAAATTTATACAGTTTTCTATAGAAAAACCACTTTTAAATCATATACTACTACTTTTTATATTTATGCTTTCAGTTTTTGCATACATAAATATACCCAAAGAGATTTTTCCTCCAACACAAATGGACAAGGTTAGTATTACAGGTGCCTATGCAGGTACTTCTGCTGATATACTTGACAAGATGGTTGTTCAAACCATAGAAGAAGATCTCCAAAATATTAATGAATTAGAAGAGATAAAGACAAGCATAAAAAATGGCTCTTTTACAATAAAAGCAGACATAAAAACAGGTTCAAATAATATTTCAGTACTCAATGATGTAAAAGATGTTGTTGCTGGTGTTAAAAAAGACCTGCCAGTAGATATGAATGAGCCTATTGCTAAGATAATTACTCATGACTTTCCTCTCACACTTATAGCCCTCTCTGGTGATGTAGATAAACGCGAGCTTTTACAAAGAGCAAATGAGTTAAAGCTTGAGCTTAGTAGATATAAAGAGTTAAGTAATGTAAGTGTTCGTGGTGATGCGGATGAAGAACTTGACATAAAACTCAACAATGAAAAGATAAAAGCATACGGACTACAACCGAGCTTAGTGATAAACGCCATTAAAAATATCAGTTCTATTTTCCCTGTAGGAACTATCAAAGAAAAATCGCACCATCTTTATATCTCAACTTATAATGGCGAAAAAACTAAAAAAGATGTAGAAGATACTATCATAGGAGTAGGTGACTTAAAACTACGCATAAGTGATATAGCTGATGTTGATTTTAAGCTGAGTGATGAGACTGAACTCTCACACTATAATGGTGTAAGAAATATCTCTGTAAATGTAAACAAAAGTAAAGATGGAAATGCAATTGCTCTTGTTCGTGAGATAAGATTGCTTCTTAAGGAGTTACATAAAAAGCATCCAGAACTGACTTATAGTATCTATACTGATACATCTGTATGGATTAAAAACCGTCTCAACACTGTTTTTTCAAACATTATGTTTGGTTTGATGCTTGTTTTTTTGGCGATGCTTATTTTTATCAACCGTGGGATAGCTTTTGTTGTGGCACTTGGAATTCCTCTTTCATTTATGATAGGACTCATCGCTACTGAAATGATGGGTGATAGTATGAATATGCTCTCCCTTTTAGGGGCACTTATAGCTCTTGGTATGCTTGTGGATGAGGCTATTGTTGTGGCTGAAAATATCTACAGGCACTTAGAAGAGGGCATGGAACGAAAGGAAGCGGTTATAACAGGAGCGGCAGAGATGTTTCCAGCAGTTTTAACAGCAACTCTGACAACAGTTTTTGCCTTTTTACCGATGCTTCTTATGACAGGCGAGATGGGGATGTTTATAAAAATAATTCCTATTATGATTACAGTTTTACTTCTCTCCTCTCTTTTTGAAGCCTTTTACTTCTTACCACTTCATGCACATGACTTTTTAAAAGTATCAAACAAGCAGAGTGCTACAAAACGAATGTGGAAAAAAATGTATGCCCAGTATAGTACTATTTTACACTTTTTGTTTAAGCGACGTTATCTCTCTCTAGCTCTTATTACGGTCACTATTTTGGCTTTAACATTTGTGTTTATGAAAAACTCTAAGTTTCAACTTTTTCCAGACTTTGATACGACTCAGGTTTATGTATATGGAAAAGTAAATATAAATAACGAACTTAAAGATACAGAAAAAATAGTAAGTAAATTAGAAAAAATTCTTCTTGATAATCTTGATAAAGATAATATCTCTTCTATTACTTCTGTTATCGGTTTTAAGATGGATGCAAAAAGCAGAGCAGAGTTTGGCGAAAATATGTTTCATGTCTTTTTAGACCTTAATGAACATGTACCGGTAAACTTTTTTGATAGATATATTAGTCCTCTGCTTTCTATAGAAAAAGGTGATGGGGATAAGATTAGAGTAGATGATGCACGAGTTATCGCAAAAAAAGCAGAAAAACTACTCGAAGCCTTACATAGTCTAAAAGATGAAAAAGGTGAAGCTGTTTATGAAGAACTTGTTGTAAAAGTACCAGGTGCAGGTGTCGTAGCAAATGATATAGAAATATCTCTGAGTAGTAAAGAAAACAGTAGTGTTATACCCTCTCTTAAATACCTTCAAGAAGAGATAGCAAAGATAGATGGTATCTTTAATATCTCAGATGATGCAGATTTAGGCGAAAAAGAGTTAAAACTAAGAGTAAACCAGTATGGTCAATCTTTAGGCTTTAACGAGGAACTTATCTCATCTGAACTGCGTGCATATTATCTCAAAGGAGAGTATGGAAAACTCTTCAACAGTAGTGGACTCATTCGTATAAAACTACAAAGTAACATAAATAAAGATATTAACTCGATAAATGAAATTGAGTTACAAGTGCCAGGGTCAAATCAGTTTGTAACTTTAAAAGATGTTTGTGATTTTATCTATATTCAAAGTTTTGTAACACTTAAAAAAGAGAATGCTAAACGAATACGAAGTTTTTATGCTTCTATAGATAAAACAAAAATTACTTCAAGTGAAGTGATGCAAAAAATGAAAAGTGCCTTTGATAAAGTAAGAGATGAGGGCATCTTAGTTGAGATAAAAGGTGAAGAAAAAGAGAACAATAAAAATAAAAGAGAGATGATGCAGTCGGCTGTTATGGCACTGTTTTTAATTTTTATCACACTTGTGTGGCTCTTTGATTCTATTAAAAAACCGCTTATCGTTTTAAGTACCATTCCTCTTGTTTTGCTTGGCGTTTATGCAGGACACTGGATAATGGGGCTAAATATGACTATGCCTGGACTCATAGGTGTAGTAGGTTTAGCTGGAGTTGTTGTAAATGATGGACTTATTATGGTTGACTTCATTAAAAAAGCTACAAATACAGAAGAGTTGATGCAAAGAGCACAAACAAGACTAAGACCGATTTTACTCACATCGCTCACAACAGTTTTAGGACTCTCAACTCTCATCTTTTTTGCATCAGGTCAAGCGATGATACTTCAACCTATGGCAGTCTCTTTGGGCTTTGGTATAGCATGGGCTACGGTACTTAACTTACTGTATGTTCCACTGCTTTACTCAATAGCTTATAAAATAGAACCACCAAAAACCACAATAAAGGAAAATAATAATGAATTTAGAAATAATGCAAGCAGAGTTTGGAGTAAGAACTCCAGTCACAAAACCACTCCCAGAGTTTTTAATAGAGATGGGTGAAGATGGTATACGAAAAATGGTCGCTGATCACTATGATAAGATAAAAGTAAGTGAAATATATGATATTTTCCCACAAGACACACAAGAGTTTGAAGATGCAAAAAACACTCAGCAGACTTTATGATACAGATATGTGGAGGTCCAGCATACTTTAATGCAAGTAGAGGAGCACCACAGATGGTAGGACGTCATGCTCCTTTTCGTATCACACCTGAGACACGATTAGTATGGTTAGGACTCTATAGGGATGTACTCATGGACTTAGAAAAAGAGGGTATCACTGAGAAATCTTTAACTTCATGGTGGAACTATATCAATGTGTTTTCAAACTGGATGGTAAATACTCCAAAATAGATGATGAAAAATAGAAATGATGAACTTCAAAGCTTAGGTGCTGCGACTACAGAGTATAAGTACGAGTATGCACCTGAGCTTTTAGAGACTTTTGAGAATCAGCATCAAGAAAATGACTACTGGGTCACTTTAAATGCAGATGAGTTTAGTTCTCTATGTCCTATCACAAATCAGCCAGATTTTGGAACTCTTATCATTAACTACATACCAGATGTGAAAATGGTTGAGAGTAAGTCACTAAAACTTTATCTTTTTAGTTTTTTAAAAAGTGGAGAGTTTCACGAGGATGTTGTCAATAAAATAGGCAAAGATTTAGTCAAACTGATGGAGCCAAAGTATCTTGAAGTAGTAGGGCTTTTTTATCCACGAGGCAATATCAGCATACATCCGACTTACAGTTACAGCAATGAGCAAACGCAGTATAAAGAGATAGAAAAACATCGATTTATCAACAGAAATATAAACCCGCAAAGAGTAGGTTAAAATGCAACTCCAAACTATAGTAATAAAAGAGGGAACAAAGATAGAGTATAGCTCTAAAGAGTTACTTTTTTTAGCTTCAAGTGGACAACCTTACCGTGGCTCACTCTATGTAAAGTTTAGCTCTTCAGGCACGACAATAGACCTTCTCTCTTTTAAAAAGTACATCACATCCCTGAGAGATGAAACATTAAATGCTGAAGATATAGCTTATGAGATATATCAGACTATTTTCTCATCTATAAATGTAGAGGATTTAGGGGTTGTGGTTGATTTAAGTGCAAGAGGTGGCATCCAGCAACGCCTTAGTTTTGGTACAGAATTTACTCCTATTGCAAAAAATAACATTTTTCAAATCTAATTTTAGTGTTATTTTAAAGAATTTTTCAAAAAAACTTTTTGAAGCTTTAGGGGGTTGTAGGGACATAGTGTCCCTGCCACTAAAATGGGTTTTACTCATTTTAGTGTTATTCTAAGAAAATAAGCATAAACTAAGCAACACCTCTGTATAATTTCGACCTACAAACCGTAGAAGTGGGTCTTTAGCTCAGTTGGTTAGAGCCCTCCGCTCATAACGGAGTGGTCATGTGTTCGAGTCACATAGGACCCACC
>JAUZRZ010000060.1 GCA_030949945.1 Sulfurimonas sp.
TATCATACCTATCTGTATCTCAGGACAAAACGAGAAGGTATTTGAGGCTGCACCCTATAAAAAGAAAAAATGAGTATTGATGTCCATATAAAGGTGAGCCTGTAGAGGAGTCAAAACGCTAGAAGAAGAGTATAAAGAATTTTATAAAAGTATTGAAGGTGTCTAAATGAGATTGCAAAAAATGACCCTAGGTGTAAACATAGACCATGTAGCAGTTCTTCATGAAGCTACGCAGAGTAAATGACCCAGATATTCTTCAAGCACTTTACACTGCATGTGAGGCGGGAGCTGACCAGATAACTATACATCTAAGAGAAGATAGACGCCACATTCAAGATAGTGATGTCACAAACATTATGGCTCACTCAAAAGTGCCCGTGAACTTAGAGTGTTCTATCAATAAAGAGATATTAAATATAGTATCTACTATAAAACCCCATCGTGCGACTTTAGTCCCTGAAAAACGCAAGAAGTTACAACAGAGGGTGGACTTGATGTGTTTAAATACGAAGAAGAGATTCGTTTTGCCATCCGAACAACTTCATGATAGCCTCATTCCTGTATCACTTTTTTGTTGACCCGACTATAGAAGCAATGGATAAAAATAAGAGAGTTAGGTGCAGAGATGGTAGAACTCCATACGGGTCTATTTGCCAACCTTTGGGCGATGCTAAACTCAAACCTCTCCTCTTCAAACCATTCTATAAAAGAGTTAGAACTCCCAAGACATGAGCTAAGTGAGAGACTTGAGAAAGCCATACTAGACATAAAAGTAGCAGCAGTTCATGCACAAAAGATAGGTCTTGAAGTAGCAGCAGGACATGGACTAAACTACCATAATGTTGGCGAGATGATGAACATAGAAGAGATAGTAGAACTAAACATCGGACAAAGTATCATAGCTCCGAAGTGTTTCTACTGGCTTAGAGAGTGCTGTTAAAGAGATGAAAGAGCTTACTATAAAAGGTAGCACTCCATTATTTTGAGCTAAGTAACATTTTGTGTGTTATGTGAAAATATGTAATAAATAACATACAAAATGTTCTGTTGTTTGCAGATAAAGTAGGCTAACACACACTTCATTTTTAAGAATAGTATTGTAAATTGGTATGAATAACTCGAAAATATTGCATTTTACCATATTTTTTTTACTAAATATTAAATAATAACACTTATTTCATTTAAGTGTTATTGTTAGTATTGGAGGTTTTTAGCATATAACTCCATTTGTTTATAAATAGTTATGCTCACATTTCAAACACTTCTGAAGTTTGAACACAGCTATTTTGAGATAGTTAATTTAAATTTTGGAGTTTTCAATGAAAAACTATAGTTTCAGGTTTTATATCAGCTTTATTAATGATAGGGTTAAGTGGATGTGTTGGGGCAGGATACGATATTGCACCAAGTTCAAAGAAAGAAGTTTTACAAAATATTACTGTAGAGTATGATAAATTTAAAAAAACAGACTTGGATATCAACACCTTCTTATTTGATAAGAGATGGTTTTACAGATACTTTTCCTGTGGTTGCTAAATACAGAGCACTACAAATAAATAACAAATTGGAGTTTATTCAATTATATTTAAAAATTAATTAGTACTGAATGGGCATTCTTTGTAATCAAGCAGTAGGAGAAGATGGATACAGTTTTAAATTTTTAAAAATTGATAAAGATGTTAATGTTATTTCTGGTGGAGGACAAGCAATGGCAATAGTAAAGAACATGTTGCTCTATCTGTACCTATTGCACAATTGAAAAAAATGGCATCAAAGATTATGAGGAAATAAAAATTTATGGACAGAGAAGAGAAGGTAGTTTTAGCATGCCAAAGATTATAAGTTCTGCTTTTTATCAAAAAGTCACAAACAGTTATTAAGTTGTGATTTAACTTAACAAGACCTTGGAGAGAAATAAATGCCCTCGGCGGTTTTAGAGTTTATGAGATGTCATCTCAAGAAGATTACAGACTTGAAGAACTCTAAAGACATTTCTCCAAGTCAGTCGTTGGGTTACTCAGCAGATTATAACCATGGCTTAAAAAAATTAAATAGGGAGTGCTATTTTGAGAAAGGAATTGTAATATATTATAATATTAAGAGTATGGTTTTATAAATTCTCATGAACATAATGAAAAATACATTTTAATTTAACAGATTGGAAAAATTCTCAAAAACCAACTAAAGGGGATAAGATTCAATTTCAAACAAGAAAGACTAAAAGCAATACTTTGGCTGCGCATGTAGTGTAGAAGATAAAATGCTTTATAAATAAAACCAAGGGAGGTATCTATGTCAAAAGTAAGTTGCCCAACATGTAAAAAAGATTTTGGATTATTTCGATGGCGATATAATTGTGATCACTGTAAGAGGTTTTGTAGATGACTGTTTGACAAAACATCTAGGTAGTGAGTATTGTTTAGATAATTGTAATGGTGGAAAAATTATGTAAAAGTTGTTTTAGCAAATACTCTGAAAACTTGAGTTAGATAAAGCAAACTATTTAAATAACAAAAAAATTAGTTCGTGGCACGAAACAAGAATATATAAACGGCTATAGAATCATTAAAGAAATTGGATTAGTGAAAACTAAATATACTCATGATTCACCAGCAGAAGTCGAAGAAGAATTAACACATTTAGCTATTTTAAAATGGTACTAATGGCTATATTAAGTATTTTGGGATAAACATATAAAACACCACGAAGAGGAATATACAGCAGGTTATGGGAAGAAAGGTAATCCATATTACAGAACTAGACATTGGACAACACAACATTTTACAGGACATGCAACTGCCGTTATTATCGAAAAAAGACAACAAAGAAACAGAACATCAATGAAGATAGTTATAAATATGTAATTGAATGTAGCCAATCATTAGAAAAGTATATTGAAAAAAAAATCTAAAAGGACAAGGAAAGGGGCTTCATGAAAAAATCACAAGCATTGAAGAAGAATTATCTGAAAAAGATATAAAAAATTTTAGATTTATAGCTACTGCTAGAAATCAAATTGTGCATGAAGGAGAAAAATAAAGATAGTCCTTATAAGTTCAAAGAATTTGTCAACAGTTAAAGCTAAAGTACAATCTAAGATGATTTTGACGATGTAATAAAAATATTTAGAAATAGAAAATTGTCTTCTTGAGGAGACTATTGTCGAGTAGTTGATAGAGTCCTTTTAAGTTATGGGTCAGGTGATGAATATCCACTTTTAAAATCAGGGATCATACAAAGTTATGTAAAGAAATATGATGCTATGTCAGAATTAACAAAACAATATCAAGAAATAAAACAAAACTTCATAAACGAGTTAGACCTAGAAAAAGTTCCTAAAAAACTCCAAAACTTTGAAGAGCTTGATTTCGATGAATTTGTTAAAGAGTATAAAAAAGCTAAAAAACTAAAGTTCGCCGACAAACTAGAAGAACGTAACTTCAAAAACGAATGGCGTTCACTCTTTCTAACGATGCCTCACAAGCCAAAGAACTAAAAGCACAAATAAACACAACCGACAAAGAGATAGACAAAATGGTCTATGAACTTTATGGGCTTAGTGATGATGAGATTAAGATTGTTGAGGGTGTTTAATGGTAAATATAGTGATAAAAAGAAATAAAATCTAAAATTTCAGAATTTTTAAAATAAGAAAATATATCACTGTGCCATATTATTTAAAAAAAAGCAACTTTTTACATTATGATAGGTCCAAATTTTTAAGGATTGATGAGATGAAAAAGAAGATACTATAAAAATATTTGAAGAGAAAAATGTCCGTACTGTTTGGGATGAAGATAGAGAAGAGTGGTTTATTTGCATTGTTGATGTTATTGAAGTTTTAACTGGGAGTGATAGACCTAAAAAGTATTGGAGTGACTTGAAAAGCAAAGTTAAAAAAGAAGGAAGTGAAGTGTCCGGAAAAATCGGACAGTTGAAGATGAAAGCATTAGATGGAAAAATGAGACTTACAGATGTGGCTAGTACAGAACAACTTTTAGACTCATACAGTCGATACCATCACCAAAGGCAGAACCATTTAAACTTTGGTTAGCTACTCTTGCCAAAGAGAGACTTGATGAGATGCAAGACCCTGAGCTCACAATTGACAGAGCGTTAGAACAGTACTTAGAGCTTGGCTATTCTCAAGAACTGGATTAACCAAAAGACTAAAAAGTATAGAAATCAGAAAAGAGCTCACCGATGAGTGGAGAGATCTAGAGGGGTAAAAGAAGGTCTTGAGTTTGCTACATTAACTGACATCATCACAAAAGACTTGGGCAGATAAAACGACTAAAGAGTATAAGATTTTAAAAGGACTTAAAAAAGAGAACTTACGAGATAACATGACAAATACTGAACTCATTTTAACATATGTTAGCAGAAGCATCTACAAAAGACATATCTCAAGCTACAAACCCTCAAAATCTCAAAGAAAACAAAAAAGTAGCTGCACAAGGTGGAAATGTTGCTAAAATAGCGAAAGAAGAACTTGAAGCACAAACAAGGCAAAAAGTTGTAACTAGTTTAAGTGCTAAGAAAATATTACAAGGTGAATAATGCAAACAATAGCAATAAGTGTAGGTGACCTTAATGGTGTCGGAATAGAGATAGTTCTAAAGTCTCACGAAGAAGTAAAAAAACTTTGTAATCCTATCTACTGTATAAATGCAGACCTACTTTCACAAGCTAGTAAACTTTTAAAGGTGAAGAAAACTTCTATGCCTGAGGGACTTTGTTATCCAAGGGTCTCTGAGCTCCTTTGAGATATAAATGCAGGAAAAGTGAATGCTGAATCTGGTCGCTACTCTTATGACTCTTTCATGGCAGGCATCAAACTGTGTGAAGAGAAAAAAGCTGATGGTGTTGTGAGCTATGCCAATACATAAAGAGGCTTGGATGATGGCAGGACTAGAGTATAAAGGACATACTGACCTCCTTCGTCAACACTTTGATACTGATGCTATCATGATGCTTGGTGTGCCCTGAGATGTTTGTTGCACTTGTGACAGAACATATTCCCCTCCGTGAAGTTACACAAAAAGTGACATATAAATTTCTCAAACAGTTTTTACTTGACTTAGAGTGCCTCACTTCTTCTTGCTCAAGATGGAAAAAATAGCCGTTTTAGGTATAAACCCTCATGCTGGAGACAATGGCGTTTTAGGACATGAAGATATGCGAATTTTAAAAGCTATAAAAAGTGCAAACAAGAAACTAGGACTTGAGCGTTTTGTGGGTCCTATCGTTCCCGATGTCGCATTTACCCCTCACTTTCGTAAAGATTTTCACTACTATGTGGCAATGTATCACGACCAAGGTCTAGCACCACTTAAAGCGCTACACTTTGATGAGAGTGTAAACATATCACTAAATCTACCCATAGTAAGAACGTTCTGTAGATCATGGTACTGCATTTGACATCGCCTACCAAGGTCAAGCAAAACACTCTCTATACATAAACGCAGTAAAGAGTTGCTATACTTCTACATAAAAGGAAAATATCATGAGTCAAGAAAAAACATTTAAAGAGGCAATGGAATTTAGACATGCTTGTAAAATATTTGATGAGAGTAAAGAGATAAGTAGTGAAGATATGCACTCGATACTTGAAGCAGGGCGAAAATCACCCTCTTCTTTTGGTATGGAAGCTTGGAAGTTTTTAGTCATCACAAATGATGCCCTAAAAGCAAAACTAAGACCAGCTTGTTGGGATCAAGTGCAAGTTACTTCTTGTTCACATCTTGTAATAGTTTTAGCAGGAATAGACTCTCTTAAACCTGAGAGTGGCGAAGTGAAAAAAGATTTGCTCGTCGTGATATGCCTCAAGAAAAACTTGATATGTACCTTGGTCTTTATGCCTCTCACTTAGAAAAAACACTCTCTAGTGATGAAAATATCTACTCTTGGAGTGCAAGACAGACTTATATTGCAGCTGCAAATATGATGACTTGTGCGGCTACTATGGGAATTGATTCTTGTCCTATTGAAGGGTTTGAGAAAGAGAAAGTTGAAGCGATACTAGAACTTGATAGCTCAAAGTATCAACTCTCTATGGTTTTACCATTTGGGTATAGACTAAACGAGCAGTCAAGTCAGTTAAGACTTCCCTTTGAAGAGGTCGTAGAGTTTATAAAATAAACTCTCTACACTTCTACTTTTTTTTGAAGATAAGCAGTGTCTTATCTTCGGTGTCATACAGAGAAAAAGTCTGTTTTTCTACAAGTTTTAACTTCTCTAGCTTTTGAAAAGTTTTTATCTTATGAAAATGTTGGATAATAGAGTCTTGATGTTTTACATAAGAGCCATCTTGACGTTTCTCAAACAGTGTAAACTGAGTATCAAGCTTATCATTTTGAAATATCGCATCAACAGATAAAAACTCATCATCTCTGTCTTTACTCATACTCCCCTCTGCTACATCTTTAAAACCATATAGTGTATTTATATCTGCTATTAAGATTCCATCATCATTGAGTTTGTCCGCCATAGAATTTAAAAATGTTACTAATGTATCACTATCCATAAAGTTAAGAACATCAAAAATACTTACAATAGCATCATACTTTCCTGTAACATCACTAGCGTTTATGCACTCAACATCAAGACCTATATCAAGGCACTCTTGCACCATTACAGAACTTAAATCGACACCCTTACATACTACTCCATCACTTATCATTCTTTGCATAAATCCACCACGACCACAACCAACATCAAGAAGTGTTTTTACATTTTTTCCATCGAGTTCTGAACGATACAGGTCATAAAGAGCTTCTGTGGCTTCTTCTATACCTAAAAGGTGTTCTGCTTTTGCATAGAGGTCTAAGTTAGTCATTTTCTGCTTTTATTACTCTGTTTATTTTCTCATATATGTCTAAAACTTCATCTTTTTTAGCGATGTAAGAGTTTTTATTTGCTATGAGGTAGGTTGAAGATGTCATGATGTCTTGTACTACTTCAAGCCCATTTTGCTTCATCGTAGCACCAGTCTCTACTACATCTACTATCATATCTGCTAAGACCTATAAGAGGTGCAAGTTCAACAGAACCATTAAGTTTTATAATCTCAACACTTACAGCTCTCTCTTCAAAGTAGCGTTTTGTGATGTTTACCATCTTTGAAGCCACTTTTAACTCAGGCTTAGTAAGGTCAAGTTTCTCCCCTACTTTCATACCGATAGCAACTTTACAAACACCGCGTTTAAGGTCAAGTAAACGCACAACATCAAGACCCTGTTCTTCTAAGGTATCTAGTCCTACAACACCTATATCTGCAGCTTGATGAAAAACATAAGTAGCAACATCTTGGTTACGAACAAGTAAAAAACGAAAATTTGGAGTCTCTAGTATAAGTTTTCTATCATCAAACAAAAAACCATCACCAAAAAGTGTTTCAAATATTTCAAGTGTTTCTTTAGCGATACGACCTTTTGGAAGTGCAACTGTTAGCATAGTTTAGCCTTTTTTATTATCTGTTTCATACCATGGAAGATGAGTTTTTCATCTACTGTAGCATTTTTAAATATCTTCTTTAACTCTTTTGCATTACCACCAGTCAGTAAAACAGGGAGATTATGCGAGATCACTTCAGAGTAAAGTGTTTTGAAGAAACCATAACTTATGGCATCTTGTGAATTTTTCGGCATTATATCTAAGTCTATATCAAAGTTAAATGAATAATCAAGAGCGGAGGAAATATTTTTATATGTTTTTTGCATTGCATCCACTCCAGGATAGATAAAACCACCCTCAAAGACTCCATTTTTGACTACATCAACTGTTATAGCACTACCAGCATCCACAACAACACCATCGCTCAGAGGGTCAATAGCTACAATACGGTCAATCCCCATAGTCTCATAGTACTGACTCTTATCTATAAACACAGACAAATCAATCCAGTTATCTAAGTTTGCAAGAACTACTCATTCAAGCCTTACGTTTACACTGATATAATAGACTTTTTCTTTGAGTCTGCTAGCGTCAAAAGTTTTGACATCTTTTTTATACTCTGTTTTATCATCTAAAAAGTGATAGGATGTATTGCCGATGTCACATAAAAGCATTACTGAATTTTCCACCCTGCTTCTTTAAATGCTGTCTGTGCTTTTGAGCATAAAGGGGCATCTATAAAGATAATCTTATGTTTAAAGTTATGCTCACATAAAAGAGTCAGCTTTGCATAAATCTCTTGAAATTTATGTACATCTTTCATTAAAATTCTACTTTTTTGACTCACAGCAAAGATAGCCCAAAAGTACCCTTTTGTGTCAGTTGCCTTGTATATTTTTATCTTATTGCGTATGCCCAACTCTTTTGGAGAGATTTCTAGCATTTTTTTATAAAGTTTCCCTTTTTTTCTTAGGGAGTCGACTATCATCTGCATATTTATATTATTACCTTGAAGTTAATATCTGATATTACGAACTTTTCTTAAAAAAGCCTCTTTTTTATAGCTTTAGGGGGTTGTAGGGACATTCTTGTCCCTGCGACTATAAGGGGCTTTGCTCCTTATAGTCCGTTACATCAGTGAATATTTATCGTATTTTACCATCTTCTTTTTGAATTTATAGCCTTTATGACACTCTTTAGGTTTTTATCTTTTGCATAACATAGTCTAAGTGTACATGCGAGGTAATCATCATACTTTTCTTCTTTACTTAGCACATAAGGATAGTTTATCTTTTTAATCTCTTCTTTGTGTTTTAAAAGATTACTTTTTTTACTTTTTAAAGTTGTAAGTCCTAAATGCTGCATAAGATATGCTTTTGCTAATGCAGGAGCATCTGAGTGCTTAAACTTCAGTGCATCTTCTTGGAGTTCAAGTGTTGCAATGCCAAGTTTTTCATAACGAAACGATGCCTTGAGTGACGCTATATTTATAATATTTTGAAGCATTTTAGAGAGTGGTGAAGTGTAGTACTTATCGATAAGCCCTGCTTTTATATCTAAGTCATCATCACTTAAATACCAAATACCTTTTTTGTAAAACTTAGAATTTGCACTATTGAGTAAGTACTCAGCAAAGTCAAGCTTCTTTTTATCATAATCCACCTCATACCCAGCGATAAGTGCACCAATAAAAAAACTATAATCTTCTAAAAGACCTTTTTGAGTTGGCACTCGCCCTATAATAGTTTGATGAAATAAATCATAATCTTTAAACATTACTTTACTAAGAGCAGTGAGTGTTTTTTGTGCTTTGTTCTTATACCTTATATCAATTATCGAGGCACTAAAAAGTGCTTCTACCATCATAGAGTTCCATGCAGTGTTTATCTTTTTATCTATAAAAGGGTACTCTTTTTTTGAACGTACTTTAAGTAGGACTCTTCTCATTTTTGCAAAGTTTGCAGGTCGCTCATCCTCGTAAATATTTAGATGCATTTTATCATCAAAGTTTTCTATATACTTGACTCCAGTATTTTGAAGCTCTTTTTTTGAAAAAGTAAAGTATGCACCCTCTTCATGATTTGTATCAGCATCACTTGCAGAGTAATACAAATCATCCTCAAGATAGTGTTTATCTAACATATCAATGGTTTCAACAACTACATTTTTATAAAGTTCTTTCCCCGTTTTAAGATATGCTCTCACATAAAGAGGAATAAGCTCTGCTTGATCGTAAAGCATCTTCTCAAAGTGTGGTATCTCCCATGCAGCATCTACAGTGTAACGGAAGAAGCCACCCTCTACTTGGTCATACAGACCTCTAAGTGCCATAACATCTAGCATCTCATATGCATAATCAGCTAACTCTTCATCAGAATTTATATCTGCTAAATCCATCATCAAAGAGAGTTTTGAAGCCTCAGGAAATTTACGTCCACTTCCAAATCCGCTATATATCTCATCAAAATTCTCTTTAATAGACTCGCTTAAAGTATCTACTGATATATCTGATTTTTCAGCTTTTTCATATACTACCTTAGCTTCTAATACTTTTTTTATTGCAGCTAATGTAGTTTGAAATTCACTACTGTTTTTTTGATACATTTTACCTAGTTTTGGGACTAAAGTGTCTAAACCTTCAGAGTAAGACTGTTTAGTTGCTGGAATATAAGTACCAGCATAATAAATCTCTTTTTGAGGTGTCATAAATAGACTCAGAGGCCAGCCACCTGAATGATGTCTTATTTTAAGATAAGCTTCTTGATAGAGAGTGTCTAAATGTGGCATCTCTTCACGGTCAACTTTTATACAGATAAAATATTTATTAAAAAGTTTTGCGAGGGCTTCATCAGAAAAGGACTCCTCTTTCATAACATGACACCAGTGACAAGTAGAGTAACCTATAGATAAAAATATCGCTTTATTTTCACGTTTTGCCCTCAAAAAAGCCTTATCACCCCAAGGCATCCAGTTAACGGGGTTATTTTTATGTGAAAGTAGATATGGTGATGATTCGTATTGAAGAGTGTTTGTAAACTCTTTAGCAGATAATGATAAAATAAGAAGGGTAATTATAAATAAAAATTTCATACTTAGATTATACATTTCAATTGTAAAATAAGCGTTAAGATTATAAAATATTAACGTTTACTTAAATTTTTAAATATGATATAAATGTGATATAAGTCTATGAAATATAAGTTATAATTTCACGTTAATATATCTATAAGGAATTCAAATGAAAATAATACTCGTTTTAATAATATTGCAACAGTTACTTAGTGCTGATACAGATTCACTCACTTTAGATGAAGCTATGCAAGTACTAGTGAGTAAAAACTTAGAAATAAAAGCGGCTACTCTTGACATAGACATAGCAAAAGAGGATGAAAAAAGTGTTTCAGGTATGCACTGGGGTAAACTTGACTTTATTCAAGATGCAGCTCGTAGTAATGATGCAGGGAATGTGTTTGGCTTTAAGTTGACTTCTCGTGAGGCGAGTTTTGGGGATTTTGGGTTTTCTGAGTTCTCAATTCCAACAACACCAGCTCAACAACAAGCTTTACTCAATACACAACCAGATGACTTAAACTATCCAGATGATAGAAACTTCTTTCAAAGTAAACTCCGCTATGAAGTTCCACTTTTTACAGGCTTTGCTCTAAGTTCATACAGTGACATTATGCACTCTATGACAAAAATAAATAGACTCAAAAAAGAAGAACTACTCAATGAAAAAAGGTTTGAGCTTAGAAAGTCATACTATGATATGGCGCTTCTAGCTAACTCTATCAAACACCTCTCAACTATACTGACAAATATAGAAAAACTAGAGGCTACAACGCAGAGCATGATAGATGTTGGGTATGCAAAAAAGATAGACTTACTAGAAGTTAAAGCAAAAAAGGGAAATGTAGAGAGACTCTTAGGGCAGATGCGTTCAAACAAAACGCTTCTGTATCACTATATCAGCTTTTTACTCAACCAAAAAGTCTCAAGTATAGTTTTACCTACTTCAGAAGTAGCAATGCCTACTTTTAGCGATGAAAATATTCTCGCATCAAACTTAGATATTCAAAAGGCTACAACTGGACTCACTATAAGAGAAGGTATGCTCTCTTCAGAGGAAGCTCTCTACTATCCGACAGTAGGTGCATTTGGTGAAATCTCAACTGCTGATAACAGCTTTTTAGGTGATGCTGTTGATCATCAAGCCTACACAGTGGGGGCAAGGTTGCAGTGGAATATTTTTAATGGTGGTAGCGATAGTGCTAAGGTAGAAAAATCTAAACTAGAACTTCTAAAAATGCACTCTCAAGTTGCACTTGCTAAACAGGGTATAGCCCTACAAATTGCCAAAATCAGAACAGAGATAAAAAGTGCAGATGAAGATATAGAATCACTTAACAAGAGAGTTAGAACTCGCTAATGCTATCTATGAAAACTATGAGGGTCGTTACAGAGAAAAACTATCTTCTATGAATGATGTTATAATTAAACAATCACAACAGATAGAAAAGATACTCCAACTACAAATAGCAAAAAACAAACGCAATGAAAAAATCTTTGCTTTAGAAAAACTCGCAAATACAAAAGGAAACTAAAATGAAACTATTACTACTCTTACTACTTACACTATCACTCTCTCTTAGTGCAGAGGTCTTAACACTCTCAGGAAGTGTAATCTCGGATAACCAAAAGATGATAACAAGTCGTTTTATGGGCTTTGTAACAAATGTTTATGCTAGTGAAGGTGAAAAAGTTAAGAAGAACCAAACACTTTATACTATTGACTCACGTGAAATAGACTCTGCTGCTCGTCAAAGTGAGCTTAGTCTTCAAATGTATCAAAACCAGTACACAAATGTAAAGCTAAACCTTGAGCGATACAGAAGACTCTTAGAAAAAGATATGGTGTCAAAGTATGAGGTTGAGAACCTTGAGTTAGCAGCTCTTAACCTACAAGATATGATAAGTATTGCAAAAGCTAGACTCAAAGAGGTAAAAAACCAGTACAGATACTTAAATGTAAAAGCTCCAAATGATGGTGTCGTGGTTGCTAAAAACATTAAAGTAGGAGAGATGGCTATGCCTGGTATGCCCGCTATCGTTCTCTCAGACCTTAGTGATCTTAAAATTAGTGCAGAGATTCCAGAAAATAGTCTTTCACGTATTTCTCATGGAAAAAAAGTACTTATAGAGATTCCTTCACTCGGAGTTAAAGCTATTGGAAAGATTTCTGCCATTATTCCAAACTCAAATCCTATGACACATACATTTAAGATAAAAGTTTCATTTAAAACAAATAACAAGTCAGTATATCCTGGCATGTATGCAACTATAAGTATAAACTAAAGGAAAAATTATGAAGGATGTAAACTTTACACCAACAGATTTTGCTGGAAGATTAGCAAAAACATTTATACATAGTCCTCTTACGCTTACACTTGGATTTTTTATCTTAGCTATTGGGTATCTCTCATTAGAGATTATGCCTAGAGAAGAGAATCCTCAGATGGTTGTAAGTGGTTCTACTGTTATCATCGCTCTCCCTGGTGCAAGTGCTAAAGAGATAGAAAAAATCATAGTAAATCCTTTAGAGAGAAAACTTAAAGAGGTTAAAGGTGTTGAGCATATTTATGGTCGTGCCATGGACAATGTAGGTATAGTAAACGCAGCCTTTTTTATCGGTGAAGAAAAAGAGGGAGCGAACCTAAAAATCTATGATAAAATCATGCAAAATGCAGATATATTTCCTAGTGGAGCGATGGAGCCTATTATCAAACCACTTAGATATTGATGTAGATATTCCTATTGTCTCTATCGCATTTTATGCTGATGATGCTAAGATGAGCAAAACAGAGCTTTATGACAGAGTAAAAAAAATACAACACCATATAAATGGGCTTGATAATGTAGCAGTTACAGGACTCAAAGGTGGCTCAAAACATCAGTTTAACATAGAAGTAGATATTAATAAACTCTCAGGGTATAATCTTTCTATGGGACAGATAAAAAAAGCAGTCTCATCTCTTGCATATAATGTTCCTGCTACTAAAAACACAAGTAAAGATAATGAAATTGTAATTTTAGGTGTTAAAAATGCACTCAATAGCATAAAAGATATAAGCAATATTATCGTAGCCCAGTATATGGGTTCTCCTATCTATCTCTCTCAAGTTGCTCGTGTAACAGACGGTTATGATATTCAAAACTTCAAAAAAGCACTTATAAAAGTAAGGGATGAAAATGGTAATTTTTCTTCTTTTAAAGAGCAAGTTACACTTAGTGTTTCAAAACTTCAAGGGACAAACGCAGTAATAATAGCAGATGAAGTAAGAAAAGAGCTCAAAACATATAAAAAACTCTTAGAAAAAGATGGAATTCACTATGTTATCACTCGAAATGATGGAGAGAGAGCAGATGATGCAGTAAATGAACTTGTATATCACCTTGTACTCTCTATAATTATTATTGCCATACTTCTTATATTTGTACTAGGATGGAGAGAGTCTCTTATTGTTACCTTTACTGTTCCTGCTATTTTAGCTATTACACTTTTTGTGGCATATCTCTCAGGACAAACGATTAACCGTATAACTCTTTTTGCTTTTTTACTCTCACTAGGTCTGCTTGTTGATGCTGCTATTATTGTTATTGAGAACATTCATAGACATTATCACTCAAAAGAGTCAGCACATGAGACAGCTACCGAGCTAATGATCAAAGCAACAGATGAGATAGGTGCTCCAACAAATATTGCAACACTTGCTATCATACTTACGATGGTGCCTATGGCATTTGTAGGTCAAATGATGGGTCAGTTTATGAAACCAATCCCAGCTAATGTACCCGTTGCCCTTATTGCCTCACTGTTTGTAGCATATATATTTACACCTTATTTAGCCTTGCGTTTACTAAAACGTCCAGACCACTCAGAAAAAGGAGAAGAATAATGTTTAAAAAGTTTGAAATATTTATACATAATGCTATAGAAAGTTCACTTCAAAGAAAGATAATTCTCATAGCAACGCTTATAGCATTTATACTCTCAGTTTTAATGATAGCGCCGAGTAAATTAGTTTTAGCAAAAATGCTTCCAGGAAAAAATAACGATACTTTTAACATCTATGTTACACTCAAAAGTGGAAGTTCTATTGCTCAAACACAGGAAGTCACACAGTGTGTAAGTTCAATTTTAACGCAGGAAAAAGAGCTTCGAGACCTAGAAGTATTTTTAGGAATGGGATCTCCGCTTGATTTTGCAGGACTCATCAAAGGAAGTCATTTTAAAAATAGTGAAAATGTGGCTGAGATTGTTTTAAATCTTACTAAAAAACATGATAGAGATGAGCCCTCTTATCTTATGGTTCAGCGTTTACGACCAATAGTTCAATCACAATGCCAAAAACTTTATGAGGGAACTAAAATATCTTTTGTAGAACCACCAGCAGGACCACCAACTATGGCAGCAGTTGTTGCAGAGATTTATGGAGATAATGCAGATGGTATTCGTAAACTCTCACAAAGAGTAGCAGATGTTTTTTCTAAAACGGATGGTTTAGTTGACATAGATATAATGCAAGATGATATTTTTGATACATATAAGATAGTAGTAAACAACACTAAAATTGTGCGTTCAGGTGTAGATATAGAACAACTTAACAACATTATCTACTTAGCCTTTGAGGGTATGCAAATTGCCGTGAAAAACTCTGAGGTATATAATGACCAAGTACCTATCTATCTTGTACTCTCTAAAGAGTCTAAAAGTTTTACAAAAAAAGACCTTGACTCTATCAAAGTAAAACTCAGTGCCTTAAAACTGATGAATAATCAAGGTATGATGATACCACTGACAGAGTTAGTAACAATTCAAGCAGAAAAATCACACCCTATGATACTCTCAAAAGAACTCCATATGATGAGTAATGTTATGGCGGAGACAGATATGGTTTCACAAGTTTATCCTCTAATGGCTGCTCGTAATACAATACTTGAGACTTTTAATGACACCTATACTATTAAAAAAATAGGGCTTTTCAACTTAGAACTCACAGATAAAGAGAGTGCAAAAGTTTATAAACTTATTTGGGATGGAGAGATGGAAGTAACACTAGATACTTTTGTTGAACTAGGAGCTGCGTTTATTGCTGCACTTGTCTTAATCTTTTTACTTATGGTAGTTTACTATAAAAGTTATACACTCAGTGGTATTATTCTTTTAGGGTCATTTCTCTCTATTATTGGAGTTATTGTTGGACACTATATTATGGATGTTTTTACAGAGGAGACTTTCTTTTTAACAGCGACATCTCTTATTGGTTTTATTGCTCTTATCGGAATTAGTTCAAGAAACTCTCTTTTACTTATAGACTTTACAAAGTCTCTTATGCAAAACAAGGGAATGGACAAAGCTAGTGCGATAGCACACTCAACAGCTACACGGGCTAAACCAATCTTTCTGACCGCTGTTGCGATTATGTTAGCTTCAACACTTTTAGCAGGTGATGCTGTCTTTGGTGGGCTTGGTGTTTCACTGATATTTGGAACTATAGCAGCAGTTACAGCTTCACTTTTAGTAGTGCCAATTTTGTTAAATATAATAGACTTGAAAAACATTTTGATATAGACTAGAGAAGAAGTATTCCATTTCCTAAGAAGGAAATGGAGAAATGATGTTACGGACTATAAGGAGCAAAGCCCTTATAGTCGCAGGGACAATATTTGGCCCTACAACCCCCTAAAGCTATAAAAAAGGGCTTTTTTTAAGAAAGTTCGTAACATCACTTATTAAACGCGAGCATAGTTTACAGAGATACAAGCTTCGAGTGCAGCTAACTCATTTAAAGACTTTTCACATACCGCATTATCTACTAAAATAACAGCAAGTGCTTCACCCTTATCATTTCTTGCAAGAGAGAAGTCTGCGATATTAACACTATTGCTTGCAAGAACTGAACCAATACTTCCAATAACACCAGGAACATCAGAGTTTTTAAACATAATCATATCACCACGAAGAGCAACATCTATATCAAAACCATCAATATTCACTAAACGCTGAACATTATCATCAAAGATAGTAGCACTAATTGTAGTAGTACCCTCGCTTGTTGTAAGTTTAATAGTTATAAGATTTTTATAAACACTAGAATCAATCGATGCCTCAGACTCTATCTTAATACCTTTCTCTTTTGCAACAAACTCTGCATTTACATAGTTGATAGTATCTCCAGAGTTTTGGCTCATAGCACCAACTGCAACAAAAGTTGAGAGTGATTCAACATACTCTGCTATATCACCATGACCTGTTACTTTAATAGAGATAATTTGAGACTTACTCATTTGAGACTCTAAAAATCCTATCTTTTGTCCCATCTCTAAGAATGGTTTTACAAATGAAGGAATAGTTGACTCATCAATCGGTAAGTTCATAGCATGAGGATAAGCTATACCCTTAGCAGCTTCTATAGCATTATTAGCAGCTTGCGTACCTATGTTATACTGAGACTCATAAGTGTTGGCTCCTAAGTGAGGAGATACAACTATATTTTCTAAATCAAGAAGTTTGTTATCAGTTGCAGGTTCAGAACTAAATACATCAATACCCGCAAAACGGATTTTTCCAGATTTGAGTCCATCATAAAGAGCATCTTCATTATAAAGATCACCACGAGCACAGTTAACAAGGACAACACCATCTTTCATCTTAGCAATCTCTTCTTTACCAATAATGCCGATAGTCTCTTTATTTTTAGGTGTATGAATTGTGATGATATCACAATCTAAAATATCTTGAAAGTTCTTTGTATAAGTCATATCAAGGTCAGTTACTTTAGATGGGTTAATATAAGGGTCAAAAGCAATAATATCCATCTCAAATGCAGCTGCACGTTTTGCAACACGAGAGCCAATGTTACCAAAACCAATAACACCGAGTTTTTTGCCTTTCATTTCATAACCATACCATTTTTCGCGTTTCCAGATACGTTGATTTTTCAAATGATCATGAGAATATGGAAACATTCTCATACATGAAAGCATATGTGTCATTGTAAGCTCAACTGCTGCTATAGTATTTGCAGTAGGAACATTCATAACAATAATACCCTGCTTTGAACATCCAGGAATATCAACATTATCAACACCAACACCAGCACGAACTACAGCTTTAAGGTTTGTAGCATTAGCCAAAAACAGGTCATCAACATCAGTAGAACTTCTCGTAATTGCGACATCAGCTTTTGGAAGAATCTCAGTTTTAAGTTTGTCTTTTGGCTCATCCGCTGCCATGATAAAGTTGATATTTTCATCATCTTCAAGCATTTTAAGTCCAGCTTTGTGAATATGGTCACAAACGACTACAGTATATTTTTTCATTAGTATTCCTCTTTATATGGCTTTATTGTCGCCGAAATTTTATAATTTTTTAGTACTTTAACTAAGTCTCTTAATTTATCAACATTTTGTGAATAAATAAATAAATCTATATCTGTTTTATCTTTGTTAAGATAATATTTAAGTTTATGATTTTTAAGTTCCTCTTTGAGACAAAACAGTTGATAAGGGTCTAAAAGTTTTGCGGATAACTTATAAGTTATAGTTTTAGTTATTTTTTCTTGCAAATCTACTTTTACATAGACTTCATTTACTGGATAGAAGTACCCTTTTGTCTCTGATTCTCCAAACTTGTCTAACCATATTTTTTTTGGTTTTTCTTGTATTGGTTTATTTCCAAGAGATAGTGGTTCTGTATCCAAAAAAACTTCATTAGAGTTAATGGATATAAGAAAGAAGATTATAAAAATAGCCACTCCAACTGCGATGAGAGGAGTTAGCCATTTTAAAATCTTTTGCATTTACAAATGCTTACTTGAATTTGTCTTTGATTAAGTCACCTAAAGAGTGTGACTCAGTATCATTAATCTCTTCAAGCATTGCTTGATTTTTTATGTAGTCTAGTTTTTTAACAGATAAACGGATACGATCACGTTTAGTATCTATATTAGCGATAGCAGCTTCTATCTCTTGACCAGCTTCTAACTCTTCTTTTACAAGTGGAGTTAAATCTTCATCACGGATAAGAGCATCTACACCATCTTCTAAAGATACAAATACACCAAAGTCTTTAATGTCACGGATAGTTCCAGTAACAACAGAGTTCACTTTATGAGTAAGAGCAAATTTATCAATAGGAGACTCTAAAAGAGTTTTTCTATTTAAAGATATTTTTTGATCTTCTGCATTAATTTTAGCAATTTTAACTTCAATCTCTTCACCAGATTTTAAAACTTCTTTTGCTTTTGTGTTTTTATCCCAAGAGATATCTTGGTTATGTAATAGACCTTCAACACCAGAGATGCGAACGAATGCACCAAAATCAGCAAGTGAAGTAATAGTTCCAGTAACGATGTCACCTTCGTTATAGTTCTTTAAAAACTCATCAAATGGTTTTGGTAAAAGTTTTTTAAGTGAAACACGAAGTTTATGTGTATCTGAGTTAATTTCAATAACTTCAACATCAATCTCTTCACCAACAGTTAAATAATCATTAGGATTTTTAACATTTTTATTCCAAGAAATTTCAGAAATATGTAAGAAACCTTCAATATCATTTCCAAGGTCAACAAATACACCATATGCTTCAATGTTTGAAACAGTAACTGTAATAGTATCACCTTCGTCTAACTCAGACTCAACTTCAGCCCATGGATCAGGAAGAACCGCTTTGATTGAAAGAGATAAATGACGTTTGTCTTTATCGTAAGAAATAGCCTTAACAGTTACTGTATCACCCTCTGCATAGAGTTTTGATGGATTAACTGGACCTTTATAAGAAATCTCATTGTAATGAACAAGACCATCAACACCACCAACATCAACAAACATACCATATGATGTGATTTTTTTGATAGTACCTTCAACAATAACATCTTCTGCCATAAGTTGATCAATAATCTCTTTCTTTTTCTTTCTCTCTTCGTTAAAAAGTTTTCTACGAGAAACAATAATTGAGTTCTCTGCAGCATCAACTTTAACAACTTGAGCTTTGATCTTACGACCAACAACTTCATCTGTGTCTTTAAACGCAGCTAAAGAACGTGGCATAAAGAAAGAAACTGCATCAGCTTCCACTACATAACCACCACGGTTTTTCTTTGTAATGATACCTTCAATAACAGTATCTTCAAAGTCATCTTTGTGTAGCTCAATAAACTCAATAGTTTTTTCTTGCTCTAAAACTTTCGTATAAGAAATCTTAGGACGTTCATTATAGTAACCCATTTGCATTACTTTAATCTTATCACCACAAGCAAACTTAAGTTCACCATTTTCATCACGGATTTCGTCAAGGCTTAAAATACCCTCTAACTTATCACCAACACCTACTAATGCTCTGTTGTCTTCTTCTTGAATCTCAACAATTTCGCCTTCTACTATACGGCTAGTCTCTTGCTTTTTTTCACTTTCTGCAAACATCGCTGCAAAATTTTCTTCATCTAATAATTCGTTATCGAACGCCATTATCTATCCTCTGTTACATAAAAATTGTCGTGATTATACCCAATTTTAAATTATAAAGCTATTATAATTAGTGACATTACGGACTAAAGCCCTATGCTAGTTAAAGGGTTTTTGCTTATAGTCCGTAATATCAGTTATTAGCAATCTTTTGGATGCTATTGATAACATTTTGAATAATCCAGTCAGGTGTTGATGCTCCTGCACTTAATCCACAGAATTTTTTTCCAACAAACCAATCTTTTTGAAGTTCATTTTCATCTTCAATATGATAACTATTTGAACAATTTTCTTTAGCTATACTATAAAGTTCTTTTGTGTTTGAAGAGTTTTTTCCACCTATTACAAGCATTACATCAGCATTTTTTAGATATTTTATCTACTGCATCTTGATTTTCAAAAGTGGCATTACATATAGTATTAAAAACTCTCACCTCTTTATATCTTGGAATAAGATATGTAGCAATCGCCATATAGTCTTCAACTTTTCTTGTTGTTTGTGCTACAAGTGCAATTTTTTCTTTTAGTTTTAACTTTTTCACTTCATCCACTGATGTTACAACTATCGCACCATTGGTTGCATAAGACTTCACACCTTTTATCTCAGGATGATTCTCATCTCCAAATATAACAACATCATAACCATCTTCACTCATCTCTTGACATATCTCTTGTGGTTTAGTCACATAAGGACAGGTTGCATCAACAACATCTACACCATTTCTCCTTCAACTGTGCTAGTTCTTTTTTGATAATTCCATGAGTACGTACTATAGCTTTTTGTCCTGCTTTAAAAGTAGTAAAGTCATCTACTAAACCTACCTTAAAATCCTTATCTAAACGAGCTATCTCTTTAGAGTTATGAATAAGAGGTCCATAAGTAGAAGCATTTACATTCTCTTCTGCTATTTTTATCGCACGTTTGACACCAAAACAAAAACCATAATTTTCTGCAAGTTCTATTTTCATGAGAGTTTTACCTTTGTAATCTTTTGTAAAATTGTAAAAAAGTTTGGAAAAGAGGTGTTAATACACTCTAAATCTGTCACTTCCATACCACATTTTAAACCAGCTATAATAAAGCTCATAGCAATTCTATGATCTCCATCACTATCAATAAGAGCAGATTTAAGCTCTCCCCCTACTATCTTGTAACCATCTTTGTACTCATCTACTTCAATGCTACAAGCTCGAAGTCCCTCTACAACTGTAGAAATTCTATCAGACTCTTTGACACGAAGTTCCTCTGCATTTTTTACTAGTGACTCACCACTTGCACAAGCCATTGCGATACTTAATGCTGGGAGTTCATCTATTAGCCAAGAGATATTATCTTCAACTACAATAGCATGCAGTGGAGCATACTTTACGCTTATATTACCAATAGGTTCATATCTATTATCAGTAGTTTCATAAGATATATCTGCACCCATTCTCTCTAATGCCTTAAATGCTTCTATTCGAGTAGGATTAAGAGTAACACCCTCTAAAATAATATTTGATTCAGGTGTAATAGCAGCTGCAACTGCAAAGAAAAATGCTGATGAGGGGTCAGCCGGTACACGAATAGTTAGAGGATTAAGTAGCTCTGTCATTGGAGTAATAGTAGTTTTCAAGCCATTTACTTCAATATTCGCCCCCATACCTTTTAACATACGTTCTGTATGATCACGAGAGAGTTCAGGTTCTGTATATGTACAAATCCCATCAGCATGCAGAGCTGCTAAAATCATACATGACTTTACTTGAGCCGAAGCTATTTTTGATTCATACTCAAATGCTTTAAGTGAAGCTCCACGAATTGAGAGTGGAGCTAAATCACCCTCCTCTCTTCCATCAAGTTTTGCACCAATACTTAGCAGTGGTGCTGTCACTCTCTTCATTGGGCGAGATCTTAGATACTTATCTCCCGTGAGAACAAAATGTCCATTTGCTGAACTCAAAAGTCCACAAAAAAGACGCATTCCCGTACCTGAATTTCCACAATCAAGTATTTCAAAACTCTCCTGTATTCCATCACTAGAAATTTTGATGATTTTACCATCATCTTCTATCTTAGCACCAAGATTTTTTACTATTTCTAAAGAGTTCATCGTATCTTCAGCCCGTAAAAAGTTCTCTATTGTACTTTGACCTTTAGCAAGCATCGCAAACATTACACTTCTATGTGAAATAGACTTATCTGGTGCTATTTCACTTATCTTTAAAGAGAATGATGAGGCAGGAGATACTAAAACTCTACTCATTATCTAAGACCTATACCTAGTTCACTTTTGAGTGCTACTAAAATATTATCCATAGCAGATGTAATATCCTCTTCTTCTAATGTTTTTTCATTAGACTGAAGAACAAAACGCAGGCTCAGACTCATATTTTCACCAAGTTCTTCATCGCTATACTTATCTACGGGATAAAAACGGATAAGATTTTGTATATTTGCTTGAGCAATAACTGATTTTACTTTTTCATAACTCATATCTTGAGGCATAATAATACTCAAGTCCCTAAATGAAGCCTGATACTTAGAGGTTTTGTGTGCAACTTTAAGTCCATATGGAATTTGAGAAAAATCAAGTTCACACATAAAAGTAACATCCAAATCATAATCTTTTTCAACATTTGGATGTACTCTAAAAAGTTCTCCAACTTTTTTATTATCTATCAGAATTTCTGCTGTTTGATAATCATGAGAAAGAGAGTGCTCAGTTTTAAACTCACGAAGTTCAAGTGAGCCAATAACATCAGAAATTTTTTGTACAAAATAAGCAAAGTCAACCTTAGAAGGTTTTCCTGCATTTGAAAGGCTCTCGCCCTCTTTATCTCCACTAAAAATAAATGCCATCTTATAAGACTCATCACGATCAGGAGTAAACACAGAACCTATCTCAAAAAGCCTAACAGAAGAGTATCCATTTTTAACATTATTTGAGGCTGCCTTTAAAAGACCTGTTAAGAGTGTTGGTCTCAGGGTGTCTAGTGTTTGAACTATTGGGTTTAAAAGTTCTAGCTCTTTTTTTGTTGTAGCAAAACCATATTTATTTAAAGTTTTTTTCTCATCAAAAACAAAATGTAGTGCTTCAAAAAACCCACTTTGAGCCCCACGGTGTCTAAATATAGAACGTTTTTTATACTCAAAATAGTTATCTTCCAAACGATTATCTTCGGTTAAGATGAATGGTTTTGATGGAATATTATCTATGCCCACCATACGAACTATCTCTTCTACAATATCTTGTTTATTAACAATATCATGACGGAATTGAGGTACATTTATAACAAATTTATCTGTAGATGATTTTGATGTATTAAAGCCAAGATTTTTAAGAATCTTATTTACTACCACTTTATCTATCTCTGCACCAATAATCTCATCTATCTCTTGTTTTGTAATACTAACAATTTTTTCATTATACGTATTGCAAAGTTCTATTCTTCCACCAAAAGTAGATGATTTAGAACTTGATTCTATCAAATCTATACAGTAAGCAAGTCCCGCTTCAAGTTCTGGTTCTGAACCACGTGAAGTTTTATAGAAAAAAGGACCTGATTCTATTTTTGATTCTGACATCTTTTTACTGATAATATCAGGTGCAATATAAGATGCTTCTAAAAGAATAGTTCCCTCATTTTTCTTAGGTTTTGAGACCTCTTTTTGTACTATTCCAACTATAGAAGCGATCTCTTTACCTTTAATCACAGCATAACCATTTTCATCTTCACTCAGTATAACTTGAGCAATTTCTCCCTCATCTCCACTGCAGAAAAATTCATGTTCATAAGCTCTTAAAATAACACCTGTACTATGTGTTACATACAGTAGCATCTCTTCAACTTTAGATTTTCTCTCTTCTTCAATTTGAGCAAGTCTTAGTCTAATTAAAGTTGGTACATTTAACTCATTTAACTCAAGTGCTTTATAACTCAGGTTCACATTTAAATCTTTTTCATGAGAAAGTCCAAAAACTCTACCGATACCGCGCTTGTCATCATTGTCTGTAACCGTATATTCTTTAATTGGTCTATCAAATGCAGCACTAAGATCACGAGCAACACCACGAATACTTAAACAATCACCACGATTTGCTGTTAATTCAATCTCTATTAAGTCATCATTAAAAAGTGGGTTTGAGCTTACTTCATCACCAAGTTTACATGCACCCATACTCTCATCAATCTCTAAGATACCTTTACCAATATCAGCAAGACCTAGCTCGCTAGCCGCACAAATCATACCATCAGAATCAACACCACGAAGTTTCACAGGTTTAATGACAAGTCCGCTTGGCATTACAGCACCTAGAGTTGCAACTGCCACAGTAAGTCCAGCTCTAACATTAGCAGCACCACAAACAATTTGGCGAATAGATGAACCAATATCTACTTGACAAACATTTAGCTTATCTGCATCAGGATGTTTTTCACACTCTAAAACTTTAGCAAATACTATTTTTTTTGGTACACGATACTCTTGTATTCTATCCACTTCTAAACCGATACTGTTAAAAGTTTTAGCTATTTCCTCTGTAGATATTCCACTAAGATCTATCCACTCATTTAACCAAGATCTTGTAACTATCATTGAAATTGCTCCAGTAATTTAATATCGCCCTCAAAAAGTGAACGAAGGTCTCCTATTTTGTGAATAAGCATAGCAAAACGCTCAACACCAAGTCCAAAAGCATAACCACTCACATCTTTATAATTTACAGCTTCAAAAACATTAGGATCAACTATTCCACATCCTAGTACTTCTAACCAACCAGTATGTGAACAGACACGACAACCCTCACCCTTACAAAAAACACAGCTAATATCTACTTCAGCAGATGGCTCTGTAAAAGGGAAAAATGAAGGGCGAAAGCATACCTCTACTTCACCAAACATATACTTTAAAAAATCTTCTAAAATAAACTTCAAGTTTGCAAAAGATACAGTTCCCTCTTTATCTACTAAAAGACCTTCTACTTGATGAAACATAGGTGTATGTGTGATGTCATAATCACGACGAAACACTGCACCCGGTGCAATCATACGGATAGGTGGTTTAGTAGACATCATTGTTCTAATTTGAACAGGAGATGTATGTGTACGAAGCATCATTTCATCTTTAAAGTAAAATGTATCTTGCATGTCGCGTGCTGGATGGTACTTAGGAAGATTAAGTGCCTCAAAATTGTGAAAATCATCTTCAACAATTTGACCCGTTTTTACAGCGAAGTTCATAGATGAAAAATACTCTACAATTCTATCCATAGTTTCCATAACAGGATGTAGAGCCCCTGCTTCACTTGAAGAAGAAAACAGAGAAACATCAATAGCTTCAGCCTTCATAGCTACTTGAAGTGCTTGTGTCTGTAACATTATCTTTTTGGCTGTAAATTCATTCATAAGAGAAGCTTTATGAGTGTTTAACTCTTTAGCTAACTTCCCTTTTTCTTGACCAGAAAGGTCTTTCATTTTTGCGAATTCTGCGGCTAATATGCCTTTTTTACCGAATACTGCAATGCGAATCTCTTCGAGAGTTTCAACACTTGAAGCATCGTTTATTTTATCGTACCACTCTTTCAATATAGAGTCTCCATACATATATAAATTTTAGATATTATATTTAATTTTTGCTAATAAAGAGCTTCATTTACTATTACTTGTGCTACAATAAGTCATACTTAAAAATAAAGGAATTAACACCATGTGTCTATTTTGTAAAATAATTAATAAAGAAATCCCCTCAAATATTATCGCCGAAAATGATGATTTTTTAGCCTTTCATGATATTAATCCAAAAGCACCCGTTCATATTTTAGCAATACCAAAAAAACATGTTGATAGTTTTATAGAAGTTTCACCCCAAACGATGAGTTCAATGACAAGTTTTATACAAGAGATAACCAAAGAAGTTGGTATTGACAAAACAGGTTATAGAGTTATCACAAATATAGGGGATGATGGTGGACAAGAGGTCAAACATTTACACTTTCACATACTTGGTGGAGCAAAACTAAAATGGGGACATTTTAATGACTCTGACCCCAAAAATAATTTATAAGAAGTAGATAAGTGCTTAACTTGGGCAAGACTCGATTTCACCCATATCGATCTTGCTTCCCTCACCTGATATAACTTTTTCATTCTCACGAATAAGCTTACCGTTATGTGTGATGCTGTAAGAGATAGCCGTAGTATCACGGATAGTATTAAGTGTTGAGCAGTATGTCTCAATAGATGCCATAACCCATCTAGCAGCCATAGTATCATCTGCATCTGAGTTAAAGCTATATGTTAAATGAAGTGTTTCAAACTTTGCTGGATGTGGCTGGGCTCGAACAACTTCACCTTCGACTACTAAATCAGTTACAGTTTTACCTTGATTTTTAGGCATCAAAATCAAATCTGTAGCACTACAAGTAATGATACCTGATAAAAAGTACTCTATTGGTGAGATTGTTGGACAATCAATAATAAAACTACCTTTAGCAGTTTTAGCCTCAAACTTCATTGCATCTTTATGTGTTACTGTTATTTTCATTATTTTTTTCCTAAATATTTTTTAAAATACTCTAACTGCTCTTTTGTTCTCTCACTTGCAGTTCCACCCTCAGATGTTCTTGCATTCATTGAGTGACGAAGCCCTAAGTACTCCATTACATCTTCATTTATTCGTTCATCTATCTCTTTAAGGTATTTAAAATCCATCTCAGAGAGATCAGTTTTCAACTCTTCACCTTTTGCAACAGCACGACCTGTGATAAAGTGTGCTTCTCGAAAAGGAATATTACATTTTTCAACTAAATAATCAGCTAAATCAGTTGCACTTAGATGTCCAACTCCACATGCTGACTCCATATTATGAGACTTTACTTCCATAGTTTTAATCGCCTCTTTTAAAATCTCTAAAGAGATAGTAGCAGTCTCTACAGCATCAAAAACACCCTCTTTATCTTCTTGAGTATCTTTGTTATATGCTAAAGGTAGCCCTTTCATTACAGTTAAGAGTCCCATAAGTGAGCCATAAACACGACCAGTTTTTCCACGAAGCAGTTCTGGTACATCAGGATTTTTCTTTTGTGGCATAATGGAACTTCCTGTTGAATATTCATCACTAAGTTCAACAAAACCAAACTCATAAGAAGACCACATAACAAGCTCTTCGCTTAAACGCGAGATATGCATCATCATTGTTGAGATATTAAATAAAATCTCTAAGTGCAAAATCTCTATCACTTACAGTATCTAAACAGTTTACACTCACAGAATCAAAACCTAAAAGTTCGGCAGTCATTCCACGGTCAACATTATGTGGTGTACCAGCGAGTGCTGCACAACCTAATGGAGAAATGTTGTTACGTTTATACGAGTCTTCAAAACGTGCGATGTCGCGTTTAAACATAGAAAGATATGCACCTAAATGAAAGGCGAAATTTATAGGCTGTGCATGTTGTAGGTGTGTCATACCAGGAATAAGTGTCTGTGTATGTTTATCTGCTACAACAATAACTTCACTCATTAAAAGTTTAAGTCCCTTAACTATCTCGAGGTTTTGACGAAGTACATAACGTCTAAAATCAACTGCCACTTGATCATTACGACTACGAGCAGTATGAAGTTTTTTACCAGCATCACCAATAATAGCAGTTAATCGCTTCTCAATAGCCATATGTAAATCTTCATCACTAATGTTCCACTCAAACTCATCAGCTTCGATCTCAGTTCTTACCTGATTTAGTCCATCTGTAATTAAGATTAACTCCTCTGTAGTAAGTATCTCTTGTTTTGCAAGCATAGCAGCATGAGCAAGAGAACCCTCTATATCTTCACGATACAGTTTTCTATCGTACATAATAGAAGCATTAAACTCATCTAACAGACTAGAAGCACTCGCACTAAAGCGACCTGACCACATTTTATCCATGTTGGTTTCTCCGATTTTTAAAAGTTTGGTATTTTAGCAAAATAAGGTGATTTTACAAAGCATTAGAAAGAAATAAAGTAGAGATACTACTTTATTTGAGAGAGGTATAAATTTAGAACTTAGTTACAAGCTGGAACATTTCCACTATCTTTAGCATACTCAACTAAAAACTGTTTAAGATGTTTTGATTTTTTAGAATACTTTTTACTTTTAAAATATTTCCATGATTTTTTTGCTTTTTTATTTTTTAAATGGAGTGATGCTAAAGGTTTACCCTTCTTTTTCATCCACTTTTTCCACTTACGCATTTTATATTCTGCTACAAAACTCTGCCCACTATCATGACACTTAATGCATTTTTTAACAAAAATTCTCTGCCCTTTATAAATAGCAGCATTAGCAGTTGAGAGAGAGATAATAGTTAAAGATAGAAAAATCAATAAAAATTTAGTCATATGTTCCCTTTTAAAATTATAAAACCATATTACATTAGAAATTATTATAAATTCCTTATATTAGTAAATATCACAAAAAAATTATAAGAAAATTACAATTGATACTTTTTATTTAACTTTTCATCTAAATCCCAGAGTGATTTTTCTTTTAATTGTCTAAGCACACTTTGTGTACAGACGACATCATCAGGCCATTCTCTACTAAAACCATCTATACTTGACTTGTTTGTTCCATCGATTCCGACCATAAGACCAGCTATAAAAACATCTCTTTGTGCATCCATATTGTTTGTAACTCTCCAAATAAGCATATAAGGGTTAAAAATATCATTATCATTTGCATCTACAAAAACAACTATCCTAATATGTGGACTAAGTGCAACTAAAGAATCAAAATAAACTTTTGCATTTTTAGTTTTATTAATACTTACTACAGTAATAGGATTTTTACTTTTTATCATAAACTGATGCACCTCTATAGTATCAGGAAGAAGCTCTTTTACTTTTACTAACAGTTCCTTATCACCTAAAACAATCGGTGCTTCAACAAGCTTTGCAGCAGTTGCATCAATGCCTAGTTTCCCACCAACAAGTGTCTCATCTGAAGAGTGATCAAGTGCATCTAAAATTCCAGATGTAATAAACATAGATTTTGGTGTAAAACGGTTGAGTACATATGAAGCAAAAACTTCATAGTTTTCAAGACGAGGAGCTTTTTCATCAACAAAAATTGCATGTTTTACAAAACTCATCTGTCCTGCACCCCAAAAAGCATGCATAAACTGTTTGGCATGACCTTTATATAAGGGTTGCATTTTAGCGAGTATAAGATTATGAAAACCTGCATTTTCAGGCATGTGATAATCAAGTAAATCTGGTACAGTTGTTTTTAAAAGAGGAAAAAATATCTTCCCAGTCGCCCAACCCATATACTTATCTTCCAAAGGAGGTTTTCCAACAACTGTTGCTAAAAATGTCGGCTCTTTTTTCATACTAATTGCACTAACTTCCATAACAGGGTAAGGCTCTTCTAAAGTATAGTAACCTGTATGGTCACCAAAAGGTCCTTCAACTCTCATCTCACTTGTATCGACCCAACCCTCAATAACATAATCAACATCACGAGGAATATACAGAGGTGTTGTCAGTGACTTAACAAGTTGTGCAGGTTTTTTAGTGATAAGACCGTACATTAAAAGTTCATTTACACCATAAGGAAGTGGTGCAGTTGCACACCAAGTATAGAGAGGATTACCACCTATTGCAACAGTTACAGGCATTTTCTTACCTGCTTTTTGATACTGATCAAAAAAGTGTGAAGAGTCTTTATGAATCTGCCAGTGCATACCTAAATGATTTTTATCATAAACTTGAAGTCTATACATTCCAAGGTTTACCATCTCACCATCAAGACTCTGTGTATAAACCTGTCCCATTGTGATAAAAGGACCTCCATCTTGCTCCCATGTTGTTAAAACAGGTAAGGTAGATAAATCGATTTCATCTTCAAAAAATTGTATCTCTTGACAAGCACCCTCACCTTTTAGTTTTTTCGGAAAGATATTTTTGAGAGAAAAAAGCTCTTTTGCCATACTTATTTTACCCATAAGTGTAGCTGGTGGCTTCATATGCAGAAGGTTTGTTATCTCATCAGCTACAGACTCAATTGTCCGACCAAAAAGAAGTTCACAGCGTTTATATGAACCAAAAACATTCATAAGAACTGGAACATCAAACTTTTTATTTGACTTTTTATCTACTACATTTGTAAAAAGAAGGGCTTTACCACCATCCTCTTTTTTTACCTCTGCATATGCAAGGTGGGCTATTTCAAGATATATGTCTAACTCTACATCAATAACTCTTATTTCATCATGTTTTTTAAGTAATGCTATAGTCTCTTTCATCTACTAAAGTCTTTGTGGCATTTCATCTTTAAAAGCCTCTCTTTGTGCATCTTCTAAGAGTTTCATAGCACCTGCATCTATCATCTTTTGTGCAAGTTGTGCACCTAAGTTTTCACACTCACTCAAAGGTTTTATCACTTTTTCTTGCATAATATTTGTTCCATCAGCAAACCCAAGCATAACTCGAAATGTAACTTCTCCTGCATTTACCACTGCATTACAAGCAACAGGGGCAGAACATCCTGCACCTATTTTAGAGATAAACTGACGTTCTATCTGTGTACATGCAAAAGTATTTTCATCTTTGAGTGACTCTGCAATTTCACGAACTTTATCATCATTACATACTATCTCTATCCCTAGTGCAGCCTGACCCATAGGAGGAATCATCATATCAAGAGAGAGTTTTTGAGTAAAAGGAATATCTTTGAGTAGGTCTAGGCGTTTAAGTCCAATCCATGCAAGGATAATAGCATCATACTGTCCCTCTTCTAGCTTACGAAGCCTTGTATTTACATTTCCTCTAAGCTCTTTTACTTTAAGGTCTGGTCTCTGTTTGAGGAGTTGCATTCGTCGTCTCAAGCTTGTAGTTCCAACAACAGCCCCTTTAGGTAAGGAGTCTAAATCTTTATACTGGTGTGATAAAAAAACATCACTTTGATCTTGTCTCTGAGTAACAGCTATAAGTTCTAAACCATCAGGTATATAGGTAGGCACATCTTTAAGACTATGAACTGCAATATCAGCCTCACCTCGAAGCATCGCATCTTCTAACTCTTTTGTAAAGTGACCTTTACCACCGATGAGTGCAAGGGGTTTATCTAAAACCTTGTCTCCATTACTCACAATTTTATTTAAGACTACTTCTACTTCAGGATATGAGGTCTCAATTCTCTCTTTTATATGGTAAGCTTGCCAAAGTGCTAGGTCTGATACCCTTGTTGCTATTGTAATTTTTTTCATTACTTATTTTACTGTCTTGTATTTTTTTCTTGTTTTATCTATCTTATTATCTAAGTAAATAGTAGGAGTTCCACTGACAAATAGATCTGATGCGAACTCAGTATCTTTATTAATAGCCTCTGTTACAGATGCTACTTTAATATCTTTTTCTTGTACATTTGAGCCAACAGCTTTGTTAAACGCAGTCAAAATCTTTGCAACATTTTTTTCTCTTGCATTCACTTTAATATCATACATTTTAATATTAACATCTTTTATTCCTTGTCTCTGTGCTACAACTGCAGCTCGAGTGATAATAGCTGATGCAGGATGAATACGTAAAAGTGGAAAGTGATAATAATAAACAGCAAACTTTTTTGGATGCTCTTTTTCATATATTTTAGCGCCTCAGGTGCAAAATCTTTACAAAATGGGCATAAAGGGTCTGAAAATATTGCTACCTTATGTTTCGCATTTTCATTACCATAAATAAGGTTTTCTCTTGAGTACTCAGAGGGTTTAATATCTGGTTTAATCTCATCTGTATATTGAGAACCATTACTTAAATTTGTAAGTTCTTTAGTAATTACCACTCCATTCGAGAACCAAATAGCTTTTTGTTTTATTATCTCTTTTGGTTTACTTTTAAGTGTCGCTTCTAAAGCTACTATATAAGCATCCCATCCATCTAAATCTTCTAACGGTTTAATCTCTTCAACTTTTACTATAATGGTTTTTAGCTTTGGATTATCCTCATACTCACCTGTTAAATAACTCTCAATCTTACTGCTCGTACTTTGTGCAAATACCCCACTAGTTAATAGTAGTGTTGTTGCTAATAATTTCAACATCAATGACATCTGAATCCTTTGTTAAATTGTTTTGTGGAGTGGGTGACTCATCACAATTACCTGATTTTACATTATAACGGTTAACAAACATACTCGTAATAACACTAAACTGCATTAAAATACCTAGTATATCTGTTAAGAAACCAGGAACTATAAGTAAAACTGCTCCAAAAAGTGTAAAAAGATTCAGTCTTTGAAACTGAGCTAAGTCTATACAGTTGTAAGAGACAGCTGTCATATTTTCGACAAGTGTTTTTCTAAAGTTTATGAGTATACTTATACCGATAAAAGCACTTGCCATTATCTCTGCAAATGTCATTAATCCACCAATGCTAGAAGAGATATTTACTGAGAGTAATACTTCTAAAAAGAGATAGATGACAAAGTAAAACATCTTAAATAATGTCCATCATATAAGATAATATTTCATCTGCATTTACTACTGTTTTTTCAGTAGATACACGCTCATATACCTGAACATTTCCATTGGCTAACTCTTTACCGATGATAACAGTATATGGAAATCCGATAAGTTCAGCATCTTTCATCTTAAATCCAAAACGCTCTTTTCTATCATCAAAGATAACTTCAACATTTTTATCTTGAAGCTCACGGTAGAGTTTCTCTCCTAAAGCCATCTGTGCCTCATCTTTAATGTTACTTACCATGATATTTACCATATATGGAGCAGTTGCTTTTGTCCAGATACAACCATTCTCATCATGATGCTGTTCTATAACTGAAGCTACTAAACGCGAGATACCCATTCCATATGTTCCCATGATAAAAGGCTGTGCTTTTCCATTTTCATCTAAGTACTCCGCTTTTAATGCCTTAGAGTAAGTAGTACCAAGCTTGAAGATGTGACCCACTTCTATACCCTTAGTAAAGGATAGCTCTCCATCACATTTTGGACAAGAATCCCCTGCGTTTACCTCAGAAATATCTGAAAAATAGGCAACTTCACTGATAACTGACATATCAACTCCAACAAAGTGATAGTCCTGCTCATTTGCTCCACAAATCATATTTTTTGCACCCTTAAGAGTAGGGTCTATAACATGTTTTGCCTTATCTTGATCAAGAGGACCCATAAAACCAGGAACAAGACCTAAAGCTGTTAACTCCTCTTGGCTTACATCTTCTATCTCAAGACCACCTGCTGCATTTAGTGCTTTTACTTCTTGTAAATTATCACAGCCTCTTAAGAAGAAAAGTACTATTTCACTCTCCTCTTCATAAATGACTCTTTTAGCTACACACTTCACTGTATAAAATGGATCTATCTTAAAAAATGATGCCAATTCTTCTATGCTTTTCACATCTGGTGTGGCAAACTTATTAAACTCAGCCTCTGGAGCTTCTGGTATCTCTTTTCTCTCTCCACGAACCGCTGCTTCTATATTTGCACCATATTCACATTTTGAGCATATTGCTATGGTATCTTCACCACTATCTGCGATAACCATAAGTTCTTTAGAACCACTACCACCTATAGCACCACTATCAGCTTCAACCACACGGTAATCAAGACCTAAACGAGTAAGTATCTTTTTATATGCAACTTCCATTGCTTCAAACTCTCTATCTAAGTCTTCTTCTGATGAATGAAAAGAGTAACCGTCTTTCATGATAAACTCACGTCCACGCATAAGCCCAAAACGAGGTCTTGCCTCATCTCGAAACTTTGTTTTTATCTGGTACAAGTTTAGTGGCAGATTTTTGTATGAAGTGATACGATTACGGACTAAATCAACCATCATCTCTTCATGTGTTGGTCCAAGAACAAAAAGGTTCTCTTTTCTATCACGAAAACGCAGAAGCTCTTTACCAAACTTCTCTATTCTGCCACTTTTTTCCCATAACTCTGCAGGTGTAACAAAAGAGAGTTCAAGCTCTTGTGCTCCTACTTTTGTCATCTCTTCGTTTACAATGTTTTCTATCTTTTTTATAACTCTCTTTGCAAGAGGCAGATAGTTATAAAGTCCCGCAGCACTCTGTGAGATAAACCCAGCCCGAGCTAAAAATATATGACTTGCTAACGATGCATCTGATGGTGCTTCTTTACTTGTTGGTATAAATGCCTTAGTTCTTCTCATAGTTGTCCTTAACTTTTTGCTTTCATCATTGAAGCCATCGCTCCACTTATAAGATCTGTGTGTCTGTCATCTGTTGTATTTCGCATATTTGCAGTAAACTCATGTAAAAAACGTTTAAGTGCTTGTTCGCACATCTTCTGAGCTTCTTTTTGATACTCTTTAGGAATATATCCCGCCTTAATACTTCTTTGTGTCTCTTCTTTAGCCGCTATATCAGCACGACTGTATATCTCTTTTATAAGTGGTTCTAAATCCTGAGTATTAACCGACTCAAAAAACTCAACAATAGCTCGACCGATGACTCCATGTGCTGCACGCGATGCTAGTTCACGAGATGCTATATTTGTATCTACTATAGTTTTAAGGTCATCTATCACGAAAAGATGAATATTTTCACCCTTGTTATAATGAATATCACGAGGAAGGGCTAAATCAAACCAATATCTATCAAAGTCTCTTGATTCTATAATCTCATCCGTAATTATAGGTTCTGGAGCAGAAGTGGCTGTGTAGAGTATCTCAAAATCGTTTATTGCATTTGAGAGTTCACTAAAATCAATAACTTTTGTAGAACACTCTTTTGCTAAAGCTTGTGCCTTATGTTTTGTGCGGTTCATTATATAAACATCCGCACCTGCATTTACTAAATGTTTTGCCGTTATCTCACTCATCTCCCCCACTCCAATAATAAGTGCTTTTTTTGCACTAATATCACCAAGTAAAGATTTGAGCTGATTTACTGCTACACTCGCCATAGAGACTGGTTTTGAAGATATATCTGTAGCATTTCGTACTTTTGCAGCACACTTAAACGCAGACTTCATAGCCCGAGCGAGTTTTTTTGAGCAAAAAGTATTATCATAAGCAAAACGAAATGCATCTTTGAGCTGTCCTACTATCTGCGTTTCACCTATTACCATTGAGTCTAATGATGCAGCCACACTAAAAAGATGATGAATAGCAGAACTATCATCAAAAATATCAGCACGACCTTCAAGCTCTTCTATACTTATGCCTGAACGCATTGAGAGCATCTCTAGTATATGCATAGTAGCCGCTGAGACATCACTACAACTACACATAACTTCCATTCTATTACAAGTAGAGATTAGAACAGCCTCAGAGATAGTCTCTGTAGAGAGTAGTTTTTCTAAACATGCTCTTTTGTGTTCATTATCAGGATAAGAGAGTTTTTCTCGTATTTCAAGTGTAGCATTTTTGTGTGTGAAGCTTATGTTTAAGTAGTGCATTAAAAAGTTCTCTTTATCATAGTTTCTAAAATTGCAACAAGTTCACTCTCTTTACTCATTATCTCTTTTGCCTCGTTAGACAACTTTTGTGCAAGTTCAAAAGATTTTTCTATTGTTTTATGCTCTTTCATTTTTTCTTGTATCCAAAGAGTCTCTTGGGGTTTAATCTCTTTGGCATGTAGGGTAACTAATCTTTTTTTGTCATCTTCACTGAGTGCTTTGTAAAGATAGATATAAGGGAGTGTACATTTTCCCTCAACAAAATCATTCATAGCAGGTTTTCCAAGCACTTCTTCTGAAGCTGTAATATCTAAAATATCATCAATAATTTGAAAAGAGAGTCCTAAATTTCGACCATATAAAGCATATGCAGAGGCATCTTTTTCGCTCAAAAGAGCACTAGCAGCAGCTGCCGCTTCAATAAGTGTGGCAGTTTTAAGATAAAGCATATCAAGATAAGCAGTCTCATCTGTGTTAAACTTCTCTGCCATTTTTACATCCATCATCTCGCCCTTAGACAGAGCCGTAACAGAAGAAGCAACTATCTCTGCCACATCTCTTGGAAATGAAACAAGTTCACTAAAAGCTTTTGAGTATAAAATATCACCAAGCATTACCGCTACTTTACTACCCTCACTGGCATTTACAGATCTTACACCTCTACGTGTCATAGCATCATCTATCACATCATCATGCAGAAGTGAAGCCCCATGAATAAGCTCAACTATTGCCGCTAAAAGAGGGGCCTTTTCATGATCTGGTGCAATTTTTAAAATCAGCTTTGCACGTAAACGCTTCCCACCACTCAGAGTATTAAAAAGCTCTGTTACCTCATCGTAGTCTATCTCTTTTATAAGTCTAGCTATCTCTTGTTCTACTCTTTGCATCAGCTCTTCTTCTTAATTTTTTCTAGCTTTATTTGAGATTTTTTATCTGATAAAAAAACTTCAAATTTTGCTCTGTTTTTTTTCAAATCAAACTCTTTAAATTTCACTAAAAGGTATGGTGCTTCGTAATTAGCACTACTTGATTGTTTTAGAAAAACCTTAAAACTTTGATTTGTTGTATTTAAGTACAGTATATTTTGTGACATCTTAGCATCATATGAGTGAAATATAACTAAACCTTCGTTAACATAAAGTGTCCAACGAAACTTAAATTCTCTTATATAATTATTATATTTTACAAGAAATTTTGTTGATTCATCCTTTTTTAAAGATATTTCATACATATCTGTGAATTCTATGGCACTAAGTGTGTTAAAAAGGAGTGAAAATGTTAGTAAAAAACGGATAATGCCCTGCATTCTCTACTCTACTATCTCCGTTCCAACACCCTCTGAGGTAAAAAGTTCTAAAAGCATAGAGTGCTCTAACCTACCATCTATGATGTGAGCTTTGGCAACACCACCATTTATAGCTTCAAGACAGGCATCAACCTTTGGCACCATCCCACCGTGAATAGTTCCATCGGCTTTGAGTGCTTGAACTTCAGCTTTTGTTAAAGAAGAGAAGAGTTCTTTATCATTGTTAAGAACACCTGATGTGTCTGTTAAAAAGATAATCTTATTTGCCCCGATAGCTTTTGCTACATAGGAAGCACAAAGGTCTGCGTTTATGTTAAATCCAGGGTGTCCCATCTCACTTCCAGCAGCAATAGGAGCGATAACAGGAATAAATCCATCATCAATAAGTTTGGTTATTACATCTGCTTTTACTTCTGTAATATTTCCTGTCAGACCCCATTTCGCAAAATCTTTTGCTTGTGCTTTGATAAAGTGAGCATCTTTACCACTCACACCAATAGCTTTTGCAGAGTGAGAGTTAAGCAGTGAGACGATCTCTTTGTTTATCTCTCCACTTAAAATCATCTCAGCAATTCGCATAACTTCTTTTGTAGTTACACGTTGCCCATCTATAAACTTAGTCTCTATGTTTAAGGCATCAAGCATCTCAGTGATTTTTTTGCCACCACCATGAACGATAACAGGCTTAATCCCCACAAGATACATAAGTAAAATATCTTCAGCAAATTTCTCTTTTAACTGTGGTGAAGTTTGTGCTGAACCACCATACTTTATAACAACTATCTCTTTACGAAACTCTTTTATAAATGGTAGGGCATCAAGGAGTGTTTTTACTGTTTCTATTTTTGCTTGCAATATTTTTCCTAATATAATGTATAAATATTTCTGTTATTTTATCCAAAAATAGGTTGTTTTATTATAAAAGTATGTGATATACTATTCAAAAGCTAAAAAATGATTGGTGGCTACAGAATGAAAAAGACTCAAAATAAAATCTACTTTTATAGTGCCTTATTAAGATTATTTCTTGTTCTTAAGCATTTGGCTTATTCTTGTAAATGGTGATGTTTCATCTTTGTGGCTTGGTCTACCTTTTGTATTGATTGCTACGATAATGAGCATGACCCTCAACCCTCCAATTTGTTGGAAGTTTAGTGCATTTTTGAAATTTATTCCTTTTTATTTTAAACACTCTTTAATGGGTGGAGTTGATGTCATGCTACGAGTTTTTCATCCAAACCTTCCTATTAATCCTGGTCTGATTGAGTATCAGTTAAGTATACAAAAAGGGCTACCACAAGATATGATTGCAAATGTATTAAATCTACTTCCTGGAACACTGAGTGTAGAACTTGAAGATGATTTATTGTACATTCATGTTTTAGATATTGAAAATGACATTAAAAAAGAAGTCCAAACTATTGAGAATTATTTAAATAATATATTTTGTGAAGGAAAAGAACAGTAATGAATACTATATACATAGCTATTGTGCTCTTTTTATTTCTCAACCTTCTTGTTGGAATTTGGCGTATTATTTATGGTCCTAGTGATGAAGACCGCATCTTAGCATCCCAACTCTTTGGTACTATTACAGTTATCATACTGCTTCTACTCGCTCAGATTAATGATTATGATGCTTTGCGTGATGTTGCACTACTTTTTACCTCACTTGCTGCTGTAACAGCTGTAGCCTTTGTTCAGAGTAGTGTTTTAAAGAAGAAAAAGAGTTATGATGATTGATATAATCTCTTTTATTTTACTTATCATAGGTGCTATTTTCTTTTTAGCAGGGACAGTAGGACTCCTGCGTTTTCCAGATGTTTACACCCGTATTCATGCCCTAACAAAGGCTGACAATATTGGAGTAGGTTTCATTGTACTCTCTCTTTGTCTTCAAGCCGAGTCACTTTTTATAGTTGGAAAACTACTGCTCATCTGGTTTTTAATATTTTTAGCAGGTTCAGGTGTCTCTCACTTAGTAGCTAAAAAAGCCTTTCGTAACGGAGTTGATATATGGAAACGATAGGTATATTACAGATACTTTTTGATGTTTTACTCTCAAGTTCCCTACTCCTGCTTGCTTGGAAAACCCTCACAAGTAAAAACCTCTTACAAGCTATTGTCTTTTTTATCACTTTTGGTTTACTGATGGCTTTAACATGGGGACGACTTGGTGCATTTGATGTTGCGATGGCAGAGGTGGCTATTGGTGCTGGACTTACAGGAGCACTGCTACTGAGTGCTTTAGTTAAACTCAAAAAAATGAACGTAAAGTAAAAAGGTTTTATATATGACTCGTTTTTTCCTACTACTAACACTTTTTGCACTCTTTATAGGACTTAGTTATGCTGTCATATCTCTGCCACAAGAGGCACAAGGTCTTGGAGGGCTTGTAAACGCAGAGATACAAAATAGCGGTGTCTCAAACCCTGTAACAGCAGTGCTTATGAACTTTCGTGCTTATGATACTTTCCTAGAGATGGCTGTTTTATTTGTAGCTCTTTTAGGTGTGTATTCGCTCAACACTTCAGAGTCACACTCAAAACTTTTTCTTCAAAGTTCAGTATTAAAGAGATTAGGAGCTGTTTTAATCCCCATCCTTATACTGCTTAGTGCTTATCTATTATGGGTAGGTGCTCATGCTCCAGGTGGTGCTTTTCAAGCGGGGTCTGTTTTGAGTGCCCTTTTTATTTTGATTTTTCTGAGTGGATGGAAACTCTATTTCTCTCCTAAAAACTGGATAGTACAACTCTTTTTAGTTGCAAGTCTGCTCACCTTTCTTACTATTTCAGTAGTAAGTCTTTTTATCTCAGGAAAACTCCTTGAGTTGCCACAAGAGTATGCTACATTTATTATTTTTATCCTTGAAGCTCTAGCAACACTCTCTATAGGTATAACACTTTTTAATCTTTTTGTGAGTACTTTTTCACAATCAAAGGATAAAAGTTGAATATACTCTTTTTTTATGCAGTTATAGCTATTGGGCTTTTTTGTATAGGGCTTTATGCACTCATCATGCAAGCACATCTTCTGCGTAAACTGCTCGCCATCAACATTATGGGAAGTGGTGTCTTTCTTCTGCTTATATCCCTCTCTTCTCGTAGTGAGTTTATGCAAGACCCAGTTCCACATGCTATGGTCATCACTGGAATTGTTGTTGCAGTATCAGCAACAGCCTTAGGCTTAGTCTTGATGATAAAGATTGCTCTTAAAACGGGTAAAGCAGAGTTATGATGAATACTATGATGATTATTCCTTGGGAGGTGTTACTTATTTTACTACCACTTTTTGGTGGAATTCTCTCTTTTGTTTTTAAAAAAATTGCTAAAGTAGTGGCAGTAGCCACACTCTTTACTACTCTCATTTTTGTTTTTATGATAGCTTTAAAACTCTTAGAAGACTGGTGCTTACTATCATCTTGTTGGAGGATGGGATGCACCTTTGGGGATAAATCTTTATGTAGATGGGCTAAGCCTCTTAATGCTCGGACTCACAGCTCTCATCGGAGTTCTTGTCACTCTCTACTCTACAAAGTATTTCACACAAGAGTCATCCATACTATTTTGGCCACTCTACCTCTTTATGACAGCTGGATTAAATGCACTCTTTTTATCTCAAGATATATTTAATTTTTATGTCACCTTAGAACTTATTGGCTTAGCCTCGGTTGCTTTGAGTACACTTAGCAGTACTAAAGAGGCACTCACAGGTGCCATGCGTTACCTCTTAGTCACACTTGCAGGCTCACTTGCCTATCTTTTAGGTGTTGCCCTACTCTATCATGGTTTTGGAAGTGTTGATATAAGTATTCTTTCACAGAAAATAGAGTCCACTCCTGTTGTTTGGGCAGCTATGGGATTAATGAGTGCAGGTTTACTCCTCAAAAGTGCACTCTTTCCCTTTCATTTTTGGCTTCCTCCCGCACATGCAAATGCTCCTGCTCCCATCAGTGCTATTTTATCAGCACTCATTATCAAGGCTTCCATCTATATACAGCTGCGTTTAGTTTTATACCTTTTTATGCCTCTAGGCGATATATATTTAGAAGTATTGTTTGGGGTTTTAGGAACTATGGCTATTGTATGGGGTTCAGTTCAAGCACTCCTACAAACGCGATTAAAACTACTTATTGCCTACTCAACAGTGGCACAAATCGGGTACATATTTATAGCCTTCTCTTTAGCTATAGGCGGTGTACCCATAGCATGGAATGCGCTTGTTTATCTTATCTTGTCTCATGCCCTAGCAAAAAGTGCTATGTTTCTTGTAGCTGGAAATCTACTTCACTTTTGTGGGCATGACCGCATAACTGACTTAGACCGCCTTGCACAGAGATTACCTTTGAGTATTACTGCGTTTGCTTTGGCAGGAGTGAGTATTATTGGGCTACCAATCAGCGGTGGATTTATAGCCAAATGGTTTTTACTTGAGGCAGCACTTATAGATGAGAACTGGATTTTTATCCTAGTTATACTTGTGGGTGGTCTGCTCGCTGCTGCTTATATATTTAAAGTGTTAGGCTTCGCGTTTACAAAAGCACCTCAGTCTCACGAAGGTGAAATGCTTTCTCCTTATATGGAATTCACTCCTCTTATTTTAGCCATATTGTCCATAGTTATAGGATTTTTTGCTATACCTATACTCTCTTTAGTAGAGATAGGAAATCCTTTTAACATAGCAGGAGTTCGACCATGAGTATAGATGCACTTATTCCACTTTTTGTAATTTTAAGCTCTTTTATACCAGCAATTATTATCTTTACTCTTCCTCAAGAGAAACACTATACTCGTACACTTTTAAATCTTTTAGGAATTTTTTTCACTCTCGTTTTTGTAGTGTGGATGTTTGTAGGTGTCTATCATGGGCATAACTACGAAATACATTTGCCACTCATACACAATCTCGATATAAGTTTAAACGCAGGACCTCTAGCACTCTTTTTTACAGGACTCTCTAGTGTTTTATGGTTTCTTACAACTATTTATGCCATTGGCTATCTTGAGGGTTCTGCTCACAGTAGCCGTTTTTTTGGTTTTTTTAGTTTATGTATCACGGCTACCATTGGGGTCTCCTTATCTGGAAACCTCATCACATTTTTAATTTTTTATGAGATTTTAACACTATCAGCATATCCACTTATTATTCACAGAGGAACAGAAGAGTCTCGCATTGCTGGGGGAAAGTACCTTACTTATACACTTATTGGAGGTGCTCTACTGCTTTTAGGAACTGTCTGGCTCTATACACTAACAGGTACATTAGAGTTTACTCCAAAAGGATTTATTGGTGTAATTGAAGCTCAGCACCATTTTGCAGTTATAATGATTTTTATTCTTTTAATAGCAGGTTTTGGTGTCAAGGCTGCTCTTTTTCCTCTACATGGCTGGTTACCCCTAGCCATGGTAGCACCAGCACCAGTGAGTGCCTTGTTACATGCAGTTGCTGTTGTAAAAGCAGGAGCATTTGGTATAGTTCGTGTTGTTTATGAAGTCTATGGAGTTGAAACAGCAGCACTCCTTGGTCTAACAACACCCCTTGCTATCTTAGCCTCCATAACCATCATCTATGGTTCTCTAAAAGCACTCTTTGAAGATAATCTCAAACGCAGACTAGCCTACTCTACTGTTAGTCAAGTCTCCTATATTATCCTTGGTATTGCCATAGTAGGACCTATTGCGACTATAGGAGGTATTATTCATTTAGTACATCAAGGAGTTATGAAAATAACACTTTTTTTTGGAGCAGGAAACTTTGCTGAGACACTCGGCATACATCATGTCAGCGAGATGAACGGTGTAGGAAAACGGATGCCATGGACTATGGCAGCTTTTAGCATTGGAGCCTTTGGTATGATAGGCATACCTCCAATTGCAGGGTTTATCAGCAAATGGTATCTCGGATATGGAGCATTAGAGGCTGGGCAAGAGTGGGTTATACTTGTACTCGCTCTTAGTAGTCTCTTAAACGCAGGCTATTTTTTGCCCATACTCTATAGAGCATGGTTTTTAGCTCCAGCAGAGTCATGGCCAGATGAGCATGATTTTGGAAGATGGGAGACAAAGTTAAGCCTACTTTTACCACCAGTCATTACTGCATTTTTTGCACTTATATTTGGTCTCTTTGCAGGATCATCATGGAGCCCTTTGTCATGGGTTTATCTTATTATACAAAGGGAATTTTATTGATATGTATGAGAACTTTATTAATAGTTTACTTTTATTAGCTGTAGTTTCCCCCTTAGTTATAGTACTTCTTTTGTTTATAAAAAGCATCCGTAGCATACTCTTATATCTTGCTGCTTACTCAGCTATACCAGCACTTTTAGCTAGTTTATTAGTATCACCAGATCAACTTCAATGGGATTTTCCATGGTTGCTTCTTGGTGTTAAAATAGGATTAGATACTACGGGGCAGATATTTTTACTTGTAAGTGCCTTACTTTGGAGTGTTTCGGGTATATATGCGAAAACATACTTTAAAGATGAAAATCAACAGCTTCGTTTTTACCGCTTTTTTCTTCTAGCAATGGCTGGAAATTTTGGTCTTATTGTCTCTGGAGATATTTTTAGTTTTTATCTCTTTTTTACTTTGATGAGCTTTGCTTCTTATGGTTTAGTAGCGTTTAGGGGAGATAAAGAAGCATTTCATGCGGGCTTAGTTTACATAGTCTTAGTTGTTGTGGGAGAGGTGATGCTTTTTGTTGCATTGTTAATGCTTGCTCATGCATCTGATGCAACAACATTTGAAGCTATTAGAGAGAGTTACTTTGATAATCCAAATAAAAACATAATAATCTTTTTACTTTTTACTGCTTTTGGGATTAAAGCTGGAGTTATTGGGGTACATGTATGGTTACCTCTCGCACATCCTCTCGCCCCTACACCTGCAAGTGCAGTTCTCTCAGGTGCTATGATAAAAGCGGGGCTTTTAGGATGGTTACGACTCTTGCCCTTAGGGGAAAATATTTTGCTTGAGTGGGCTATAGGTATTATGCTTGTAGGGGTTTTAGCTCAAGTCTATGGAGTGATTATCGGCTTAACACAGCGTAACCCTAAGACACTCTTAGCTTATTCGAGTATCAGTCAGATGGGAATTATGACTATGCTCATAGGTTTAGGCTTTTATGCACCAGAGAGTTGGGAGATAATCCTCACTGGAATCATCTTTTTTACCCTACACCATGGATTAAGTAAGGGAGCACTTTTTTTAGGAGTGGGAGCTCTTGGTACTCACAACAGAGTCCAAAGGTATGCTATCTGGTTTGGACTTTTTATACCTGCCCTTGCCTTAGCAGCAGCACCTTGGAGTAGTGGTATGATAGCAAAACATCTTGTCAAGAGTTGTTCTACTTATCTCCCCTCTCCTTGGGATACAGCACTTGAGATAGTTCTTTTTATAGGTGCGATAAATACAGCACTACTGATGATTAGGCTACTCTATCTAGTCCGTCCTAATGCAACTCCCTTTGGCATAAACCCTAGTCTCTCACTCCTCTACCCTTGGATAGGACTACTTCTAAGTATTATACTCCTACCTTTTGTTTTTCAATCCTCATATGCGCAGATGTCACATCTGCCTATACTAGCGTTTATATACCCCATACTCCTTAGTATCATCATAGCTACACTTGCCTTTAAAACAAAAATACTACAAGATATAAAACCTGTACCAGCTGGTGATATTTTGGTTCTTTTTGAGAGGGGTATAAAACTATTAAATATGAAGTAGTTCTACTTCTAAATCTAGCAAAGAAAGCGGTAGATTAAAATCAACTATTTTTACATAATCTTTATAAGTCACTAAAAGTGAGTCAGACTTGTCATGAGAAAGAATAGCCTCTAACTCTTCTTTAGAAAAAGAGTGATGATCTGCAAAATAGTTTTTACTTACTACACTTGGTAAAAACTCATCTAGTCTTTGTGGTCTTGCTATTGCTGTTACTAGTGACATTTTTTTTGTAGCATTTTTTAGCTCAACCTTGCGTTTAAAGTCTCTTCCTTCTTTGTATAGACTTACCTCTTTAGTACTCCAAAGTCTTTCACGAAAGGCACCAGCTGGTAAACATCTACTGTTTTTTGTATTTACTTCTATTAGAATATCTTGTTTTTTAATATCGTGTTTAGAATAGGCATCATCCAAAAACAGACTCTCCACACCCATCTCTTTAGCTTTTTTTATACCTTTTTTTCTATCTTCACTTACTATAACTACTGCGTTTGGTAGTTTATGTGCATATATCATCGCCTCATCACCGCTAATACTTACATCACAAAGTATTTTTTCTTTATCTTTTACTACATAAAGCCCTGAGGAGTCTCTTCCATAGCCACGCAGGATGATAGCTGTATTTTTTTCATTTTTAGCTAGTGCTATGACTAAAGGAGTTTTTCCACTCCCCCCAACAGTCAAATTTCCCACACTCACTATCTTTAATCCAAAATCTTCGGGTGTTTTACTCTTAAAACGCAGCCACATTAAAAAACAGTAGAGATAAGAGAGAGGAAGTAGAAGAAAAGAGATGAGTTTTTGGAAAATATTTGGGTTGTAGAAGTACTCCTCAACCCAAAATACAAGAGAGTTTTTCAAGAAAAAGTCTACACTCTTGTTTTAGCTATTTTTTTCACTTTTTCTATAACAGATTTAACCTCAGCATCACTCATATTTGCATAAATAGGAAGAGAGAGAACTTGCTGGTAAGAGCGAAGTGCTACAGGGTAGTCATTTACTCGTAAAGAGTATTTTGTTTTGTAGTATGATAAAAGATGAAGTGGAATATAGTGAAGCCCAGTTCCTATGCCGAGATTTCTCAGTTCAACTGCAAAAGAGTCACGGTTTTTATCAATTTTTATAACATACAGAGAAAAAGGGTTCTCTTCATTATCCATACTTGGAATACTAACATGATCAATAGTCTCTAAAGCAGTAGAGTACATATGAGCAATCTTTTGCTGTCTTTGTATAACTGCATCTTGATCAGCAACCATAGCACGGATATATGCTGCGTTTAAAGCACTTAGAGAGTAGTCATTTCCAATATCTACAACATCATAAATATAATCAAGTACATTTTCCTGACGAACTATTGCATGGTTCATAAGTAATCTAGCTCTCTCTATGATTTCATCACTATTTGTTACAAGCATTCCACCATTACAGATGTTTTTCTTCAGGTGTGGAGAGAAGTTAAAACATACTATATCAGCACCTGTTGAGCCTATCTTTTGACCCTTATAAGTAGCACCTAAAGCATCACTTGCATCTTCTACTATTTTGACACTATAGCGTTTACCCATGGCATAAACACGCTCTAAATCTACAGTTGCTCCACCGAGGTGAGTTATGATAACAGCTTTGAGTTTTTTACTTTGGTTTTCATCCAGATAAACATCTAGTTTATCAAGGTTGATGTTATACGAGTCTGCATCAATATCAACAAATATCGGCTCCGCATCAAAATGACGCACAACTTCTGGTACACTTGGATGTGCATTTACTGAACATACTACTTTATCACCGCGTTTAAGGTCAAGTGCAAGCATCGCTAAATGTAAGGCAGAAGTACCATGAGAGGTAGCAAGAACATGCTCAGCTCCAACATAATCGGCAAATTCACTCTCTAACTCTTCTACCTGATTTACATCTTCTCCATCAAGTGTGTCACTTACATGTGAGTGAGCATCACGAGAACTTTCATATCTATTAAATGGTATTTTCATTATTTATTCCTTATAAAGTTATATCTCTTGGATAGTTAAAATCATGGTTTAGTGTTCTAGATGTTAGTTTCGCGATAAGAGGCATCTTTCGCTTAAAATGATTGCGAAAAATCTTCTGCACAATCATATCTAACATCTTCTCATCTATACCTTTAGCGATTATTTCTTCTATGCTAAGTCGATCTTCTACATAAAGCTTCATTGCCGCATCAAGCTGGGCATAGGTATAACCCAAATCAGCCTCATCACTCTGTCCATCCCACAAATCTGCAGAGGGAGGTTTTTTTATAATACTTTTGCTAACACCTAAGTACTCTGCGAGTTCAAACACTTCACTTTTATATAAATCGCCTATGGGATTCACAGCCGAAGCCAAATCTCCATAGAGTGTTCCATATCCTAGCATCAACTCACTTTTGTTACTTGTACCTAAGACCAAAGCACTCTCTCTTGCACTTATGTCAAAAAGTGTCGCCATTCGCATTCGTGAAGAGAAGTTTCCTTTTCTCAAGTTGTCAAGCTCTGGGTTTAACTCCTCATATGCTCTAAGCATTGGCTCTATTGATGCTGTTATTGAGTGTAGTGAAAAATCTCTGCACAACTCATCTGCATCATCAAGTGAGCTTTGCGAGGAGTACTGCGATGGCATTTTAACACAGAGCAAATCTTCTTTAAAAACTGCCTCTGCCAAAACTGCCACAACAGCAGAATCCAAACCACCACTCAGACCAACTACAACCCGACTCAGTCCTGTTTTTTTAACTTCATTTTCTAAAAAAGCTTGTAGATATTCAGTTATTTGACTATATTTACTCATTTAAAAACAAAACCTTTACAAATTATTAACTAATTTTATTATAACTAAGTTTTGTAACAAATTATACTTTAAGTTAAAGTTACTACCATTATATAATAAAAAATTATTCTTACAAGGCTTTGAAATGTTTAAAAAAATAGTAATAATCTCCTGTTTATTCTCAACTCTCGCACTCTATGCCCAGTACGAAGAAGCAAAAGAACTTTTTGATGATGCTGCTTGTATGGAGTGCCATAACAATGAAGATTTTGTAGTGAAAAAAAATAAAGTTAGTGATTTTAAAAAATTATGTAGGGTTGTTGATGCATGCCGTTTCAATAATGAAGTAGAGTGGTTTGATGATGAAAGCCTAGATGTATCAAGGTACCTAAATCACAAATTTTACAAGTTTAAAGAAGAAGAGTAAGCTTTTAACACACTTCCCTTTTCGCCATTACTTTTAACTCCTGACAAGAGAATCCAGCTTTTTTTCTTGCTTCAATATTTAAGTCATTTGGTCGTGAGAAAACTTCTTGGATAGTACTTTTTTATGATTTCAAAAAACAGATCAGTAGAGACTCCCTTTTGCTCACATACATAAGAGAACCAGACATCTCCTTTATAAACATGTTCTACTTCTTCATCTAAAATAGTACTTAGAACTCTAATTATCTTCTCTATACTTTCACTCTTTGGTAGTTTTTTTAGTTTTTTAAGTATCATAGGAGTTGCATCTAAACCATTTGCTTCTAAGTAACGAGGAACTACAGCCATTCTCTCCACTACATCTAAAGTTTTTTGTCCTGCTTCAAAAAGAGCATCATGTACAGCCACACTCCCATAAGATGAGCCTAAGTCTTGTAGTAGTCCCTCTAGCATCAAAAAGTGACGGATTTCATCATCTCCCACAGCTAGCCAGTCATCATAGTAAGCCTTTGGTAAACCACGAAACCTATAAGCCCCATCAAGTGCTAAATCTATTGCGGAGTACTCTATGTGTGCTATTGCATGGATGAGATTTATCTGCCCATCTACTGCTGTAAGGTTTTTTTCGTTTAGGAACATCTTGGGGTGCAACTGAGCTACAAAATGGATAATAAGAAGGTTTACTAAACTCCAAAGCAGGAGTTATCTCTTCAAAGCTCAGCTCATCTTTTTTGTATTTTTCATAAAAATCTAAAAAAAGTTCTATTTTTTCTAAAGGTTTTTTTGCAAGTAATACTGTTTCTAAAGTCTTAAAATAATTCATGGGCACATAATGCTATAATCTGCATAAAAAAGAGATGAATATGAAGATAAAAGTACAACCGATGGGAGTTTACCAGACAAACTGCTACATTGTAAGCTTAGAAGGGAAAGATTTTATCATAGACCCAGGTGTAAATTCCTTAGAATGGATAAAGGCTAATGTCACAAACCCAATAGCTATTTTAAACACTCATGGGCATTTTGATCATGTTTGGTCAAATACACAAGTCCAAGAAGAGTATGGCATAGACCTTTATACTCCAGAGGGTGATGTTCCTCTGCTCACAGATAGTTCTTGGATGCCAGATTTGCCACCCTCTTTCCCTGATGTTATTGTCAAAGGGGATGAGGAGTTAGACTTTGATGGCATAAAAGTAAAATTTCGCCATTTTCCAGGTCACTGCCCAGGGTGTTCAACTATAGAAATAGGTGATGCTATGTTTAGTGGGGATTTTATATTTGAGAGAAGTATCGGTCGTACTGATTTTCCGATGTCATCTCCTGCAGATATGAAAGCATCCTTAGAGAAGTTTAAACTCCTTGATTATGATAAGACAATTTATCCAGGACATGGTGGAACTACCACTATAAAACAAGAACAACGCCATGCTGATTACTGGATTAGTACTTTATAATGGCTGATTATTTTAAAAACAAAGCAGACAAGTGGGATGATGGAACTCTTAGAAAAAGTACTCCACTCGCTATTGCTGAGGCTATCAAAAAAAGATTTGATTTAACTAAAGAGATGGAGATTATGGACTTTGGTGTAGGAACTGGTCTTTTAGGATTTGAGATTGCAAAAGATGTCAAAAAAGTTTTTGGTGTAGATATGTCACCGAGTATGCTGAGTAAACTTCGTGAAAAAAACACTCCTGAACTCTCTATTGAAGCGATTGAGCAAGACATCATCAAAGAGCCATTAGATGATATTTTTGATGGAATTATTAGCTCCATGACACTCCATCATGTAGAGAATTTAGAAGCTTTTTTTCAAAGTATCTATAAAAACCTCTCAGAAGGTGCATTTATAGCGATTGCTGATTTAGAAAAAGAGGATGGGAGTTTTCATTCTGATAATACAGGTGTATATCATTTTGGCTTTGAGAAAGAAAAACTATGTGAAATTGTAAAAAAATGTGGTTTTAAAGATGTAAGTTTTGAAAATATTACAACTATCAACAAACCCCAAAAAGATTTTGGAGTTTTTCTTCTCAGTGCTAAACGATAGAGCCACTCTCTAGGCTCTCTCCATCTTCATCGAGTAGGTGCAGTTTTAAGACATGTCTCTCTGTTACTACTGTTTTAAATTCGCCCTCAAATACTTTAATATCTAAGACATATCCTTGAACATTCACATTGCGTTTGCGTCCCTCTTTGTGTCGTACTTTTGCTATAAATTTTACTTCATCATGAAATTTTACAGGAGAGAGAAACTGACAACTACTTGCAACTAAAACAACATTTTTTTCATTGACAGCTAGCATAGCAGCATAATCAGCTGCACCAAAAATAAAACCACCATGAATCAATCCAATCTCATCAGCAAGCATTTCTCCAATAGTAATAAGTCTTGTTTCAACATAGCCACGTTCTAAAACAAGTACTTCACCGCATAAGTCTGTGTTAACTCGCTCATGTGTACTAAGCATAACTTCATTTTCATTTTCATCATACGAATCTATCTGTAACTCTTCTTCAAATTCTTCAGCCATTTTTTTTATCCTTTATTAATTTTACATATACTCTTGCAGGAGCACTATACCCTTCTACTGTTTTAGAGCTATCATTTGGGTCAAGAAAATCTTCTAAAGATTGTCCCTCTATCCACTCTGTTTTTCTCTGCTCATCTACTTGTGTCACACTTGTTTCTAAAACTTCAAAACTACTAAATCCAGCACGCATACACCAGTTTTTCAAAGCTGGGATTGTTGGTACGAAGTAAATATTTGGTATTTTAGAGTAAGAGGACTCAGGACATAGTGCCATCTCCTCTTCTCCCTCTATATAAAAAGTGTCTAAAATCACTTCACCTTTGGTATCAAGCCCTTTATAGAGTTGCTTGAGCATTGCCACAGGGTCACTTCTATGATATAAAACACCCAAACAGAAGATAGTATCGAACTTCTCTTCATAAAACTCAATATGCTCAACACCTAAAAGCTCATACACAATAGAACTTTTCACAAAATGGTTTATAAAGTCAAACTGCGTTTTGTACAGAGGCGAAGGGTCAAAGCCTACAAGAGATTTTGGCTCATCTTCAAGCATTCTAAACATATAGTAACCATTATTACACCCAATATCTGCTACACGCTTATTTTTTAAATCAAAATGAGGGCGAAGTAGATTATACTTTATATTACTCCTCCACTCGGTATCTATAAAAGTACTTCCTATCTCAAAAGGACCTTTTCGCCATGGCATAAGAGCTTTAGCATCTCTTAAAAGCTTTTCATCATCCATCGCACCACTGATTTTAACTACATCTCCAAAGCTCACACTAGCTTCTATCTCTTCTAAATTTTCTATTACCTCACGAAGTGGTAGTATATTTTTCCAAGTCATCCACTTCTTGCGTTCTTCTCTTAGTTTTTTTAAGTCCATTTTAATCACTATAGTATATAAATTTTACTATAATTATATCCATTTAATAGCACTCTAAAACCTGATATATCTCAGTAAAAAGAGGTAAGATTGTGCAAAACTTTTTTTGAGTCATAGCCAAAGCTACGACGATGAAAATTTTGTGCAAGATGGCTTCTCTATTTTGCTCCCGTAGGGCATTTTAGCATCTTTGCTATAATGTTGAGACATATCAGGGTTTTTAGAGGTGCCCACAATAGGAATATTTTATGCGCTTAGAAAAAAAAGCAACTCTTATCTCCACATCTATTGCAGGAGTATTAGTAGTACTAAAGATGAGTGTTGCTCTTTTTAGCGGAAGCATTGCTGTACTTGCTTCTGCCATCGACTCTATGTTAGACCTTTTAGTATCTCTTTTTAACTTTTTTGCTCTCCACAATAGTGAAAAAGACCCCGATAGTAAGTTTCATTTTGGACGTAGCAAAATAGAACCACTTGCTGCCGTTATAGAAGGTGCGGTTATCTTGTTTTCTGCTCTTTTTATCCTCTATAATGCTCTTTTAAAAATTGTACATCCCAAAGAACTCACTTATATGAATGAGAGTGTTGTAGTGATGCTTCTCTCCTTTGTTATCACTGCATTTTTAGTTCTTTTCTTGCGTTATGTCTCTAAAAAAACAAACAACTTAGTTATCCGTTCTGATGCCCTGCACTACCAAACTGACCTCTTCTCAAACGGTGCTGTCTTATTTACCTTAGCAGCTATTTCTTATACGGGAGAGCAGCTTATAGACCCTATTTTAGGAATTGCTATCTCTTTTTATATGATTTATTCTGCAATACCTATCATAAAAGATGGAGTTTTAATGCTCCTCGATGCTGCCCTTCCACCAGAGGACATCCAAGCAATACAAACAATACTAGAGTCAGAACCTATTATTAAAAGTTATCATAATCTACAAACAAGAGAATCAGCTTCTCATGTATTTATCTCTGTACATGCAGTTTTTAATGCTAGTATCTCTTTGTTTGATGCACATATAATATCAGATAAGGTAGAGGCAAAAATAAAAGAGTATTTTAAAGATAAAAAGACCCATATGATTATGCATATGGACCCTTATGATGATTCTGATCTTAACGAAGATAAAGAAGAGTGGTAAGAAAACCTAGCGTTTTGATTGTGGTTTTTTAATCTTTTTAGCTTTAAACTCTTTACTCGCAATATTTTCTAAAAATACAGTTGCATAAGAACCTTTTGGCAGTGTAAATGCTATGTGCATTTTGTCAAAACCTTGTGTGTACTTCATCTGTATATCTTTTGGAAATATAATTGCCGCACGACGAAGACCTTTATCATAAAGAAATCCATCATCATATTTTGCTTCTATTTCACCCGCACGAGCACTCGAACGATAAACGCCACGACCACATAAAAGTCCAGTAGGGAGAACTTTTTTTGCCTCAAAGTCTTTTTGTTGTGGATTTTTTGGAGTAAATAGTTTTCCCTTAGAGTCTTGATATAAATCACCCTCTAAAAGCATAAATTTATTTGCATTTTCATCACGGCTAATTTGTACACGCTCAGCTAGCCATTCATTAAAAAGAGTGCTTTGATAGATAGAGATTAAAAACTTTTTGAGTTTGGCATCTTCTATGTGTAAGTCACCCTCTATCATCTTTTTTGCTTGTTCTACAGAGTCACCATCACGACCAAAACGCTGGTAGCCAAAGTAGTTTGGAAGTCCAAGTTTTTCACTTTTTCGTGCTAATTTTTCTATTTGTCCTGCTTGAATTTGATTTACTTCAAAAAGATTAATACTAAAACGATTTCCCATTAAATCACCCATACGAATAGACTGAGAATGATCGAGTAGCACTTAATATCTTAATCTGTGGATGCTTAAATCTTTTTAACTCTTTTTCATATCTCGCTTCTATACTTATGTACTGAGTAGTCGTTGCATGTTTATCTTTAAGCCCTGCATAGCCTATCTTCTCTGCGTTTATGTTAAGGAACTCTGCAAATGTTGCTATCATATCCCATGTTGTCATCTCTACTTTTTTTATATGATAGATAGAAAAGTTTCCACTTCCTTTCCACTCAAGTCCCACTTCATCTACGATAAAATCATCTTGATTTTGCTCAAACTTAAAATGGATTGGCTCTTTTTCTTCTAGGTATATTCTTTGCATCACTGCCCTTTATAGTTGTAAAAACTTTAGCTCTTTACTTGCTTTAGCTATATCTGATTTGATAGCTTTTTTTAAAGACTCTAATGAGTCAAATTTTTCATTTTCTCTGATAAATGAGACAAACCGTATATCAGCTTTATCTTCACACACAACCTCACCATCAAGTATATGTGACTCTATCGCAAACTCTCCATCTGTAGTAACGCGATGTCCAATGAAGCTGACACTCGGATGAAAATGCTCTTCATCATCTATACGAGTTAAAGTAGTATAAACACCCTCTTTTGGTATTAAAAAACCCTCTGCCTCAATGTTAACAGTTGCAACTAACTCTTTTTTACCAAGACCTTGACCTTTTATCACACTACCTGCGATAGTATAGTTATGCCCTAGAAACTCATTTGCACCTTTAATATCACCAAGTTTTAATTTAGCTCGTATCTTATGTGAATGTACAGAATCATTTTTATGTTTTACTTCATCAACTATAATTACCTCACCCTTAAATATATCGTTTAAATCTTTGTGAGAGTAGCATCTATCCTTACCAAAGTGAAAGTCATATCCAACAACTATCTTTTCTAAGTCAGGAAAACGCAGCTCAAGAAGCTTTACAAAACCTACACCATCAAGATGGCGAATTTCATCTAATTTTAGATAGACAATAGGGTAAGATGTAAATTTTTCTCTATTTTTTTGTGGAGTAAGATTCGCATACCCTGTCTCAATAACAACAATAGTACCAGAATCATGGAGTTCTCTAAAAAGTGCCTGATGTGCAATATGCATCCCATCAAAACCACCAATTGCAATAGCTTTTATATTTCTCATTAATGAAATTATACCTGAAAGTTTTATATTGAGAGTGAGAAGATTATTAAAAATGATTATTTTTGAAAAAAGTCTTCAAGTGGTGGAGAAGGAGGGATTCGAACCCTCGGTAGGATTGCTCCTACACACCCTTAGCAGGGGCGCGGATTCAACCACTCTCCCACTTCTCCGTTTGAAGAACGAGATTATAGTCATTTTATAATAATAGTAAGCTTAAATTTTCTCTAAAATTCTTCTTACTACTTCAGATGGTTCTTCTGCTTGATAAATAGGGCGACCAACTACGATAAAATCAACAAGAGCCTCTGAAGCAAATGCCACATCAGCCACTCTCTTTTGGTCCCCTACATCTTCGCCAAATGGGCGAATTCCTGGTGTTAAAGTCATAAACTCTTTTGAAGTTATGTTTTTAATAGATTTAGACTCATAAGCAGAACAGACAACACCATCAAGTCCACTATCCATCGCATCTTTTGCAAACTGATCTGCCTTAGTTGCAATATCTTTCTCATATATCGCCAAAAACTCCTCTTCACTAAAAGATGTAAGAGCCGTGACCGCTAAAACTATGGGACGAGACTCATAACTGCTCAAACGCTCCATTACACTCTTCATAGCTCTCTTACCAGCACTTGCATGGACATTAAACATATCTACACCTAAACCCATGATAGACTCAGCTGAATCAGCCATAGTGTTTGGTATGTCATAGAGTTTAAGATCTAAAAATATTTTAAAGTCGGGATTGATTTTTTTAATCGCTTTTAGAAAATCTTCTCCATCACGGATGTAAGTACGAAGTCCCACTTTAAGCCAGACATCGTGTTCTTTAATTTTTTGGATTAAATCTAAGTTTTCTTCTTTTGTAGGTAAATCTAAGGCAACACATAATTCCATAATATTCTCTTTATAAGTTAATTATGAGATTATAACATTATTAATAATATCTTCTTCTTATTGGGTAACATCTTCAACTAAACTTATACTCATTAAAAATGTATTAAGATTTTTAGCCATTTAGTATTTCCTCCAATTTTTTGATTATAGCATTAATAGCTTTAAGTTCTTCGACCTGAATGTGACTCAAAAAATACCTGGGTTTAGCTGTGACAGTTAAGTTTTTTACATTAAACTAGGTATATTTTTCAAAAAAAATGGAACACTTTAGATTATTTTAATATAATTATTATATTATGGAACTAGAATATACAAGGACTACATATTAATGGCAAGAATTTCAAAAGAAGAAAAGAAGAGTAAAATTATATCGGTCGCTTTAAACCTCTTTTCAGAAAATGGTTTTTATCTTACAACTGTCCCAGATATAGCAAAAAAAGTTGGCATGAGTGTTGGAAATTTTTATAACTATTTTAGCTCAAAAGACATACTAGCTAAAGAACTTATTATGTACATATCTGAGTACTTAGGGAGTGAGATTAGAAAAATTAACGATAAAGATATTAGTACTGAAGAAAAAATATACGAAATTGTAAATATGTACTTTAATATGGCAGATAAACGACCTGAAATGATAGAGTATTTCTTACGTGTTTATCTCTCAAACCGTGAAGTCTTTGGTGAAGGTTGTGAGGGGATGGTATGTGTTTCTCCTTTTATAACTGAGATGATGATATTTTTTGAAGAGGGTGTGAGTTGTGGTGACCTTCATAATCAAGACTTCTTCTCTGCGTTTGGTCTTTTTATGGGCTACCTTGGCGGTATGGTCTTCCTTTTTGGAGAGAAAATACTTCCTATTTCATTAGAAGAGTATAAAAAACCTATCTCTGAGAATATATTTAATGCCCTCAAATCAAGAACCTAAACCCAAACTCCTCTGGATTCAAGGTGTTACTTGTAATGGTAACACCCACTCTTTTTTAAATCTTCCCTACTTGGAAACGCTACTAGCTAAGTATGAGCTTTTATATCACCCTATCCTTGCATCTCTGTATAATTTTGAGACTATTATAGAGCTAAAACTTGAGTGTGATGTTCTTATTTTTGAGGGTACTTTTGACCCCCTTTTAAAACGCCATGATGTCTTACTCAAAGATGTTTTAGAGTACTATTCAAACATATCTCATACTATTATAGGTGCTGGTAGTTGTGCTAGTTTTGGTGGTGTTTTTAAGGCATCTGCACCAGAGCGAAATTCTGGGCTTATCTTTAACGAGTCTGATTCATTTGGACCGCTTTTAGGACATAAGCAAAAAGTCATCAACCTCTCTGGCTGTCCTATCCATCCTGAATGGATGGGCTATACTTTGAGTATGATAGCTGACAAAAAGAGATTTTAGTTGATGAGCTTCATCGTCCCCTTGAGCTTTACAGTACACTTGCACATCATGGATGTACTAGAAATGAGTACTTTGAATGGAAGGTAGATACTAAAAACTTTGGAGAAAAAGAGGGTTGTCTGTTTTATAAACATGGTTGTAGAGCACCTATGACACACTCCTCATGTAATAAAATACTTTGGAATGATGTCAGTTCTAAAACGAGAGCAGGTACTCCATGTTTTGGATGCACTGAACCTGACTTTCCTCGCTCAAACCTCTTTAGTACAAAGACAAATATGTCTATCCCCGAAGATATACCACTTGGTGTATCTAAACGCAGCTACTTAACCTTAGCAGGGATTGCTAAAACATTTCATGTAAAAAGATTAGAGGAGAAACTCATTGATTACAAAAGAGATAATTGACCACATAGAGGGTGAAGCCTCTATCTACTTTGATATGAAAGATGAAAAAGTGGACTTTGCAACTGTCACATTTCCTCACTTTAGAGCTATGGAGACAATGCTTAGCGGAAAAAATGCACTTGATGCACTTGTCATTACACCTAGAGTTTGTGGCATTTGTGGGCATGCTCATCTACTTGCCTCTGTCAGAGCCATAGAAGATGCTTATAAAAACGCAGGCAAAGAGATACCTCTTACTCAAAAAGCCCAAAAATTAAGAGAGTTTACTATAGTGATGGAAATCATCCAAAACCATTTTAAATGGCTCTATCTCACCATCATCCCTGAGCTTGCAAAACTTACATCTTCAGAGCAACTTCAAACGCCACTCAAAGGTGCATTTGCTGCACAAATCGCTACAAAAGCACTTGCACTCTTTGGAGGTCAATGGCCCCACTCTTCGTATATGATTCCAGGAGGAGTAACAGCTGACCCTACACATATGGAGCTTATAAAAGCAAAAAGTTTTATAGAAGAGTTGATACAGTTTTTTCAAAAAGAGAGTGCTGGAAGCTCTTTAGATAAATTTTTAGCTATTGAGACTTGTAAGGGTTTTAAAGATTTAGATAGTGATATATCTCGACTTGAAGAGTCACTTACAGACTTAGATATGCACAAAAAAGGTTTTGCTTATGATAGGTTTATAAGCATAGGAGAACATAGTTTTACAACTCCCTCAAAACTACTCCATACCGTAAGTCATCCTATACAATTAAAATACATCTCAACAGAAGACTCTTTTTCTCCTCAGCAAAAATCTTATGCTAAAAATGCTCTGTATAATGACAAGTACTATGAAACAGGACCACTAGCCCGCCTAATGGCACAAAAAATCCCCTTAATCAAAAATATGCATAGACGGTTTAAAGATAGTGCTCTATACAAGAGTAATGGCAAGAGTATTTGAGATTCCCCTTTTGCTCAAGCACTCATTAGAACTACTAGAGCAGATAGAGATAGAAGAAGTTTCATGTGCTAAATGTTGATGATATATCTAGCATAACAGCACAAGGCATGGGAGTAGTTGAAGCACCTAGAGGACCTCTTGTTCATCAAGTCAGTATTGAAAAAGGTATAATAAAGGAGTATAAAATCATCACTCCAACGCAATGGAATATAGGAAGTGGGACAAAAAACAAACCTATGCCTGCACAAAAAGCGATGCAAAATTTAAGTAAAGAAGAGGCTATCTTTGTTTTTAGAACTTTCGATGTCTGTTCTGTTTGTACAACACACTAAGGAAAAATATAAATGATAATAATCGGTATTGGAAATGTACTACAAAAAGATGATGGTTTTGGTGTTTATGCCTCTACATACCTCAAACGCAACTATAGTTTTTCAAAAGAATTAGCGATAATAAACGGTGGAGTTGAGGGGATAAATCTTTATAACCATTTAGTAGAAAACGACCATGTTCTTATCTTAGATATACTCAATATTGATGATGATGCTGCCTCTATTTATGCTATTCCTGCACAAGAAATTTCTGGATACGGTATAAACAATGGTGGTGCACATGAGATAGGAATTATTCAGTGTTTAGATATGCTTGAGATGCAAGGAAATGATATACCCCAAACTATGCTTATAGGTATAGTTCCAGGTGAAGTTACCTTTGACTTTTCTCTCAGTGAGGAACTTATAAATGCCTTTGAAGATTATATATCAGTTGTAATTCAGTACTTAAATAAGCATGAAATTACAGCTACAAAAAAAGAAGAAACTATCACTCTCCAAGAGATTATTGACAGAGCAAAAGACCCCTCAGGTGTGATGAGTTTAGTTTAAACCTTAACTAAACTCGTCTCCCATCCATCATAAGATGCTCCATAGTCTTCACATAACTCAATAAGTTCTAGTGTAAGCTTGTCTATCTCATAGTAAAAAGGTGTATCTATACGGTAAAAACTTAATCCTGCTACTCCCTCTTCATTGGAAATTTCATCTTTTATCTTAAACTCTTGTTTTGTTAGTGCCGCTAAAAGTTCCTCTTTTTTCTCATCTGATACAAAGAAAAGTTTATGCTCTATTGCACGAGGGACTTGAAGAACATCTCCTAACTCTTTGAGAGAGTCACATGCCTTATGGTTTTGTATAATCTGCCACTCTTGTGGAGTAGGATAGAGTAGTTTTTTATAGTAGTTCCACTCACTATCTTCACTATGCCCACTTGTAGTCTCATAAGTAGTATGTTCATTAAGACCAAACTCAACAAAATCTGGCCAATTATATGTAAACTCAACATAGTATAAAAATGTAATATAGCCATCAGATATAACACGTCCTACATATTTACCAATACGAAACTTGATGATAGCAGCTTCAAGTTTATCTTCCATAAAAGTATCTCAGGCTCTTCGTTTTCACTTAATAGACCAGACTCTGAAGGCTCTTTTAGTTTAGCCTTTACAAAGGCTATCGTTGGATGTGTGAAGACCAACTCATCTATATCCATAGATATACCCGCATTAAATTGTATAGAGGCAGGTTTACCCTCCAAACTTTTCATATAAAGTTCCCAGTATTCTTGCATTATAATCTCCTTTGATTCAAATTATTGCATCTCTAAACTCATGAGGTACATATCTTCCCCATCGAGTACTTTCACACTTAGACTTTCGCATTTTAAACAGTAGTAACGCACTTCATCGACTTCAAAAATATTACCACACTCTTTACACTCTAGTTTTAATTTTTGCACATTTTGGACTAACTCCGCGTTTGCACACATAGTTCCCTCTTTAAATGTATCAAAGGCAACTTGTAAAAGTTGTACTTCTATGCCAGACATTACTCCGATTTTTGTTATCACTCTGTTGACTACTGTAGCCTTATTACTCTGCGCTATCTCTTCACACTGATTTATTAATGCTTGTACGACACTGTACTCATGCATGCAAATTCTCCTTAGTTAATGTTATTAATCTTTTAGGTGTCTCTCTTGGACAGACCTTATGTACAAAATCATACCGAAGAGCATGAAAAGGGCTTGAGTCTTGCCAAAATTCAGGATGCATGACTGCTAACTCTTCCTCTTTTTTCTGCTCTATCATAGCTCTGTTTTCTTCAAGGTAATCCTGTTTATCCCATATAAATTCACTATCATATTTTGAGAGTGCATAATTATGTAAATCTTCGTAATAGCTATTAGCCTTAAATACTTCATCTATCATTTTACAAGATTTTGCTCTCTTTACTGATAGGGGTAAGCATGACTCTAGCATCTCATCTGCCTGCGTTTGTCCTACTCGTTTTGGGAGTGTATAGGTATGGTACTCACTTCCACTGAGTCCTAATGTTTTATAGTGAGGATTTAAAACAACCCCCTCTTTTGCTACAACATAGTCACAAGCAAGACCCATAAAAACACCACCAGCTCCAGCATTTCTTCCAAAAGAAGCGATAGTTACAACTTCGTCTGCATAAATAATGGCTGAGACTAAATCGTTCATAGCATTTATGTTCGCCCAACCATCTTCACCTTTTTTTTGTGAATCTTCTAATATATTTAAGTGTATCCCATTGGAGAAAAAGTCCATACCCCCAACTAAAACAAGTACCTCACACTCAGTTTTGAGATACTCAACTGCATACTTTAAACGTATACATTGTGCCGTACTCATGGCACCATTATGAAAGTTAAAACAGAGATAAGCGACACTGTCTCGCATCTCCATACTGATTTCATAAAAAGTATCATAAGATTTATCAAAAATTAGAGGAAGTCTTAGCTCTTTAACTCCCTTGAAGTTTCTCTTTAAGTACATAAGTTGCAGGAAGTTTAAAACCACCGAGTTCTTTTAAGTGGCTTATCCATACAGCCCCATCAAGAGTTCCCACACAGATAGCACCATCGCGTTTTGCAAGTATCTCTTTTACATCACCTTTTAAATTAGCTTCAAGATGTGCACCATAAAGATAACAACTCACACCCAGTATCTCATCTAAAACACCAGGAAATGAGTCTGAGAGGTGAATTTTTCCGACTATAGTTTTTGTAGTGTCCCTACTCCAATCAATTTGACGAGAAGCTTGTGTAAACTTTTCATGAATAGGATTTAAAATCTGTGGTATTTTTGTACCTGTTTGTAAATTTTTAAAAAATAGATTTAAGGCTTCAATTGAAGCTTGTGTTACCTCTTGTCTATAGAGTGAAGCCTTATATGTATCTCTTACTTTAAAATCAACTTGTGCATAAATATCGCCACCATCATACTCTTCGTTCGCTCTCAAAATCACTACACCCCACTCTTTGGTATGGCTTACAAGTGCATACTCTAAAGAGTTTGGACCACGATCACCTCTTGGACCTGGATGAAAAATATATGTTGGATAGGAGTCATAAACAGAAGAAGGAAGATAAAACTTTAAAAATGGACATAAAATAATCTCTGGTTCAAACTCTTTAACTTCTGCTAGTATCTGCGTTTCATTGATAGCAAAACAGACAGAGACTCTATGTTCTCTGTCTTGGAGGTAAGTATAAACTCCCTGCGTTTGTGAATTAAATGCAGTAACTAAAAGCAGTATTTTCATTTAATATTCTTAGCAAATTCTTGGTAAGAGTTCACCTGTTGGTAAATCTAAAAAGCGTTTTGTTCCCCATGAAGAGTTAAGTAAAACTTTTCCTTTGTACTGATGCGTTACAGTAGCAATAAGAGCAGAGCTTATATGTCTCTCTTGTAGTAAAGAGAGTGCTTTTTCTTCATCCTCTTTTGGCACACAAAGAACAAATGTTCCCTCATTTGCCAAATCAAGAGCCTCAAAACCGAGCATCTCACAAATACCTTGTACTTCCTCAGCAACAGGAATAGTCTCTTCTTGAATCTCTATACAAACATCAGAACTCTTAGACCACTCATTTAAAACAGCACTGACACCGCCACGAGTAGCATCACGCAGTGCTACAATAGTAATGCCTGAGTCAATCAATACTTTGACTTGTGGATAAAGTGAGGCACAGTCGGTTTGAAGACTACTCTGTAACTCCATTCCCTCACGTGCTGCAAAAATAGCTGCCCCATGTGCACCAATATCACGACTCACTAAAACACTCATTCCCTCTTTTAAAGCAGATGCACTAATTCCTTTGTACTCTATCTCTCCAATAGCGGTAGTGTTTATAAATAGCTTATCAACAGCACCTTTTGGTACCACTTTTGTATCTCCACTCACGACTATTGCACCGTTTATCGCAAGCTCATCTTTCATAGATTTAACTATTTTTTCTAAGTCTCTTGTAGCAAAACCCTCTTCTATGATAACAGAACAGGTCATATACTTTGGTCGAGCTCCCATCATCGCTAAATCATTACAAATGTTCCACATATAGACAACTTCCCTATATCTCCACCATTAAAAAAAAGAGGACTTACGGTAAAACTATCCGTTGTAAACGCAAGTTTTCCATCTTCAATAACAGCAGCATCTTCACTTTTATCTAAAATATCATTTTTAAAATTCTTATAAAAAATCTTCTTTATGAGTTCATTACTTTCTTCACCACCATTTCCATGTGCGAGCGTAATGGTTTTTGTCATATTAAATTCCCATACTTATAGTAAGCAGCGCAAGCACCCTCACTACTCACCATACATGAGCCAATAGGAGTACTAGGCTTGCATGCTGAACCAAAGATAGTACACTCTTTAGGTTTTGCCATACCACGAAGTATATCGCCACATATACAGAGTTTGTGATCTTCTATCTCAGCCATAGGAAGCACATCTTTATACTTCACTTCTGCATCAAACGCAGCAAACTCAGGACGCAAACGCAGTCCACTATCAGGTACATTTCCGAGTCCACGCCATTTAAAAAGGCTTGTTTTTTCAAAATAGGTATTGATTAAAGCTTGTGCTTTTAGGTTACCATCATGATTTACAACTCTTTTATACTGCACTTCTAGTTCGCATCTCTTCTCAACAAACTGTTTGATTATCATCGAAATACCCTCCATTGCATCTACTGGCTCAAAACCAGTTACAACTACAGGGCGTCCATAATCTTTTGGGAACTTATCATATATTTTAGAACCACTTATTACGCTTACATGGCTTGGTCCTAGAAATGCATCTATTTGATTATTGTAAGAGTCAACATGCACATCACGACTATCGATAAGTTCAACCATAACCTCTGGTACTGTTACATGGTTTATATGAAAAAGTAAGTTAGGTATTTTTTGCTTTATAGCTTGTTCAACCACTACTGCTGTCATCGTGGGGCTACGTCTCAAAAACCTATAGCAAAAAGCTTGTTATCAGCTGCTATTTTTAAGCACTCCATAGGAGAGTAAACAAATCGAACATCCGCACCTTTTGCTCGTGCATCTTGCAGACTTCCATTACTTCCTGGTACTTTTATCATGTCACCCAAAGTTACTAAAATCACATTCTCTTGCATAGAGAGCACATAAGCATGGTCGATTCTCTCTTTTGGCATAATACATACAGGACAGCCTGGACCATGAATAAAGTTTACATTTGCAGGTAAAAGCTGTGGGAGACCAAACTTCATAATAGTATGAGTATGCCCACCACAAACTTCCATGATATTTATCGGTTTTTCGAGTTTTTTGGCATCTTGTGCAATGATTTTTGCATAGGCTTTAATAGTCTCTCCATCACGAAAATCATCATAAAGATTTTTCAGTTCTAGTTGTGACATTAGATCTCCCTATTTGGACAATTATCATCATCTGTAATTGCTTCGAGCCTCTCTTGTTCGTTCATGGCTTCGAGTATCTCTCTGTATGTTTCTAAAGATTTTTCAGCTTCTTCATCATCTATTTTATTCATAACAAAACCAATATGCAAGAGAACATAATCGCCAACTTTTACATCATTATCTTCCATCATCATAAGATTTGCATCGCGTTGAACACCCATGGTGTCAACTGTACACATTGTCTCATCATCACTGATTTTTACAACTTTACTCGGTATAGATAAGCACATACTAAACTCTCATCTTGCGTTTAAACTCTATCCAATCAGCAACTGCTTTTATGGAGTCTAAATCATTTACATTCACTTCTAAGATGTCAACATTTGGCTTTATTCGTCTAGCCTCCGCTTTTTCAGCTTCAATATCGTACTTAAAATGTGGTAATAAATCTGTTTTAGTGATAAGAATCAAATCTGCTTGACGAAACATCACAGGATACTTAGCAATTTTATCTTCACCCTCAGGTATAGAGACTAAAACGATGTTAAGGTGTGTCCCTACATCATAAGAAGCGGGACAAACAAGATTACCTACATTTTCTACAAAACAGACATCAATTTCATCTAGCTCAATATCATGTAAACCTTTGTGTACCATAAAAGCATCTAGGTGACATGCTGTTCCTGTTTGAATCTGTACAGCTCTAACTCCCTTGTCTCTTAAACGCTGTGCATCTCTCTCTGTCTCTAAATCACCCTCAACAACAGAAAATTTAAACTTTGCTAAATCAGCTAAACTCTCAAGCAGACTCGTTTTTCCAGAACCAGGGCTTGACATTAGGTTAATTCCAAGCACTTTTTTAGCTTCTAAATGCGTTCTATTATGATCTGCTTCTTGATCATTTTTATCCAGTATTTTCTGTATTACTGAAATTGTTTTAACATCATTAAGCTGAGGATTATGATGCAGATGTTCATGTGCTTTTTGATGTTCATGAGAATGATCATGTGAATGAGCCTCTCCATGTGAGTGACTATGTCCCTCTTCGTGTGCATGCTCATGAGCACTCTCTTCCATTCCTCTTATACTACAACCACAATCTAAACACATATTATCTCCCTTATGCTACTAAAATATTTATTTATCAGTAATACTACACTAATAATAGTACATGCTTCTTAACATTTGTAAGATTTTCTCAGCATATATTCTCTTCATCCAAAATTATTCTAAATGAATGTATATTCGTTATAATAGTCTGTTATATTTAAATATAAATTAAAAAACTGTATACTACCGTAGAAATTGATGTATTTAAAGGAAAGTTTATGAAACAACCTGTTTGTGTAACACTTGAAAAAGGAAAGACCTATCATTTTTGTACTTGTGGTAAAAGTGCTAATGGTGTTATCTGTGATAACTCTCATAAAGGTAGCGAATTTGTACCAGAAGAATTTATAGCAACTAGGAATGCTGGTTCTTACTTATGTTTATGTAAAAAAACGCAGGGTCCTCCCTACTGTGATGGAACACATGCAAGACCTGAAAAGTTAAATTTAGATTTTTTACTTGAGTAGTGTAGAAGCAATTTGACCCAAAGCAATTCCTCCATCATTTGGAGGGAATCTGTTTCCTATGATTGCATTTGGAAACTTATCCAAGACAAGCTCTAAAAGTACCCTATTTTGAAATACTCCTCCTCCAAGAACAATTGGAAGTTCATAATCTTTATATACTGCACTGATAATTTCAACGAGAGTATGAAAAAATTTACTCACAGCAACACTTTTACTCTCTTGTAAAATAATCTCCTTAATCATAGGCTCAATATCAATTATATCATCCTTATAAGTAAAACTGTAAGTACCTTTGACTCCCTCATCATACAAGGCTTCAAGCATCATCCCACTCTCGCCCTCATAGCTCATTATATGAACTATCCCAAGCAGTGAAGCCACACCATCAAAAAGACGCCCTACAGAGGAGCTTAGAGGTGCATTTAAAGAGTTTTTCCATGCTACAAAGTAAGTATTTAACTCTGTCTTTGAAAAAGCCTTTATTGCTGGAGTATCTAGGCTAAGTGCCTCTCTTCCAAAGCAGTCAAAAAGTAGGCTGAGTGCCACTCGTTTTGGCTCTTTGATAGCTTTTGCTCCACCTAAGAGTTTAAAGTATTTTATGTGTGCTACTCGCTCATATCCTGCATAATCACAAGTCATAAACTCTCCGCCCCACAAATGCTTATCCTCTCCATATCCAGTTCCATCAAAGACTACACCAAAAACTCTCTCTTGTAACTTCTTCTCTGCCATTACACCAAGTATATGTGCATAATGATGTTGGACTGCATTTGTTGTTTTTTTGGTTTTGAGTGCTAACTTTGTGCTCTCATAGTTTGGATGTTTATCATGAATAAGCACATCAGGCTCAAAATCATAAATGCGCTTCAAAGTTTGTATGTTTTTTTCATAATGCTCTACTGAACTAATACTGTTTAAATCACCGATATGAGGAGAGAGAATAGCCTTATCGTCCATTGCAATTGCTATAGTACTTTTTTGATTTGCACCCATAGCTAAAAGATTATTTTTTGTTTTAAAGGGAAGTTTCACACTTGTTGGTGCGTATCCTCGTGCACGTCTAAGCATAATCTCTTGCCCCTTAACTATCATCATCACTGAATCATCACAGGCATTCACAATTATCCGGTTATGCTCTAAGATATAGTCATAAATTCCTTCTAGTTTTTGTATCTCTTCTAAGCTTGTACAGATGGGGTCATCACTAAGGTTTGCTGATGTTACAACTAAGGGAGTTTTGAGTTTATCTAGCAGTAAAATATGTAATGGAGTATAAGGTAGCATTAAACCAATGTAGGAAATATTTGGTGCAATTAAATCATTTTTACAAAGTGCCTGTAGTAAAACTATAGGGCGTTCTTTAGAGAGAAGTAATTTCTCTTCTGCTTCTGAGATTTTTGCTAAACTTTTTACCATTTTTATATCTTTAACCATCAGTGCAAAAGGTTTTTTAGCTCTTTTTTTTCTCTCTCTTAATCTTTTTATAGCCTCATCATTACCAGCATCACAAACAAGATGATACCCTCCAACACCTTTTATGGCAAAAATATTTCCCTCTAAAAGTAAATCCACAACCCTTTGGGGTATATCTTTTTGTTGAAGTGGTGTGTATTTATTAGTTGCATCAAGGAGTTGTAGTTTTGGACCACAATCAAAACATCCAATAGGCTGTGCATGGTACCTGCGACTTAGTGGATTTGTGTACTCTTGGCTACACTGCTTGCACATCTCAAACTCTTTCATAGAAGTGTTCTCTCTATCATAAGGTAAATCATAAATCATAGAGTACCTTACACCACAGTGAGTACAACTTATAAAAGGATAGTTAAAACGGCGATTTTTACTATCAAGTAGTTCTTTTTCACACTCTGTGCAAGTATATATGTCAGGGGGAATATCAGCACTAGATTCGCCATTCACCTCAGAATCTAAAATCTCAAAAGAGGTAAATTTTTCGGTTTTTATTTTTTGTGTAGTAATATTGTCAATGAAAGCTAAAGGAGGAAACTCTTTTTCTATCTTTTCTAAAAAAATGTCTAATATTTCGGGAGTGGTTGTAACACTTATCAATACCCCTTGAGTATTGTTAAGTACACTGCCATAGAGGTTTAATGAAGTAGCTAATGTATATATAAAGGGGCGAAACCCAACCCCTTGGACTCTTCCTCTTATCTCAATTTTATAAGTAAAGTGCCCCATATACCGCATTCTCCTTGCCCATAGGAAGATTTTTATTTGTCAGTGGTTTATACTGTCCTATTGTTTTTTGTATTCTAGCATAGAGTGATTGATTTGCAAATGTTTCTCCCGTAAGTATTACAGTATTTGTTTTTACTTTCTCTAAAAGCTGAGGGATAATTTCACCAATATAGTCTCCAAATGATTCATAAATACTATAACACATATAGTCATTTTCAACATCTCCTAGCTGATAACTCATAATACTTGTTAAAAACGCATAATTATCAAAACGATTATCTTTAACTTTTGTATCAATCTGTAGACCACCTTTACCTAAAAAGCTGAGTGCTTGAGCTGAGATACCCTCAAAACTTTCATCTTCTAAACCAAGAGTAATGGCTGTCACTTCAAAAATATCCATATCCCCCTCTAAGTTATCAAGTCTTTCCCAGATTTCTGGATATGCTTTTTTATAGTTTCCTACAAGTCTGTCTGAGCCATCTCTTAAAGTACTTATCTTTTCCCATAAGTTGTCTGACTCAAAATCTATTGCAGGTACTGCGTTTATAACCTTTGTGCCATTATAATATAAAAAGTTTAGTGAGCCATCAAAGTGAACACCAACAGCTTTTTGTCCTAACTTTCCATGTTCTGCAATTACTGAAAGCATTGATGCCTCATATTGATTAAACTGTTTTTCATGAGCAGCTTCTGTCTCTAAATCTTCATTCTCGTAGATATATATTTCATCTGCATGTATTGCATCAAAAATTTCTAAGGAATCTATAATATTATTTCCTTCTACATTTACACAGGCTAAACCATGTGCAACACTCACCCTATTTATAGCACTTTGAACTTGTGTCGGATATAAAACTCTCTCCCCTGAGACAAAAAGTGTGACATCTTGGTTAATAAATATTTTTGTGTCTTTTTGTGTCTGAATTGGCATATCAAAATCCACTAAAAAGTCTGCATCTTCATTCTCATCACACTCTTTATAAGCGATATAATCAAGTCCAGCCGATATAACCTCCTTTGCTAGTAACATAGTCATACCCTCATCAGGGTACTTTACTAAAACAGATGAGCCATAAAGTTCTTTAAGCTCATCACTTTTTGTAGCAACTCTAAGAAGAGGTCTCTCTATACTCAGCAGAGCATTAAACTCCTGTTCTACTATCATTAAGTGAGTATTTATAGCTGTTGCAGATGCTATTAAAAGTGTTGTGCCACTTACTAAATCTTTATTGTTTTTTGGATTAAAAAACTTTCTGTAACCATGTTGTGTTTTCATTAGCACACTTTTTCCAGCGGCAACAGCACCTCCACTCACTTCAAAAAGTTTTCTAAAGTCACCTTTATTATGGGCTAGATGTTCACTCTCTTTATCAAGCATTCTAATAGATATTCCACATTCAATACATGAAATTAGTTTATAATCTAGGCGCAGTGCATTCACTTTTGCCTCATTCTCACACTCTTTACATGGAACAAGAAACTTCATTGTGGTATTAGCACGCTTATATGGATACTTCGTTAAAAAAGGATGTTGTGAACCACAGTTGTTACAAGAGGTAAATGGGTAATAATAGCGGCGAGATGAGACATCAAACATCTCTTTTTGACATGTAGGACAGGGTGCAATGTTTAAAGGTAATTCTACCTCATTTATTGGGGCATATAGTGGTTTTTCCTCACTAAAATAGTGTTTGCTTTTTCCTAAAAAAAGTGATGAGGGGAGAATCTCTTCTAAGCCTAATAAAAAAGACTCAAGTTTTTCATCTTCCTGATTACAAATTAAAATAATTTTTTCATTTGTCTGAAGGACTTCAGCCATTATCTCTTTTTTGAGAGCAAAAGCTCGAATAAGTTGTGTGATATAATTTTTGTTTGATGAAAATTCCATTTCAAAGATAAAATACATATAGTTCCTTGTGTTTTTAAATTAAGTGTTAGGTAATAATAATTTATTTATATATTATTGAACTGAGTAAATAGTAGTAGTAGTTACATTAAATCAAGGAGATAACAAAATATAAAATTACTCAGCTCAATAGTATATAAATTAAACTATTCCTAAAGTCGTTGTAACTGATGTTACGGACTTTCTTAAAAACCTTTTTTATAGCTTTAGGGGTTATAGGACAAGATGTCCCGACTATAAGGGCTTCTGGCACTAATGCCGACCCCGTCATAAAGTGTAAGTGTGGTGTTGCCTATGGTCCGTAACATCAGTTATAACTAGCAACAGTAGGATTAGCAGATGACTCAATAATTGCTTCATAAGAAACATGCGGTGAGTTTTTTCTAACAAGGTTTATATCAGATTTTTTTAACTCATCTAATGTAGCATCAAGAAGTTTTGGCATATGTTCAAGTGCTTCAGGTGTAAGTCCATTTTTTACTTCGATAATATCATGAGGAACCATAGTGATAAGTTGTACTTCCCCCATATCTTCATGAAAAGTACAAATCTCAATCATCATCGTAATTTCAACTTCATTAGCAGTTTTGCGAGTAGCACCCTCATTTGACATTACTTCATCAGCATTTTCAGAACTAATAGTTCCAACAGGACCCTCTTTTGAACCTGTTCCAACTACAATTACCTTATCATACTCTTGATAATATGTCATCAGACTAAATCCAAGTGTACCACCTTCAACAATTGTAAGATTTTGAGGTTTCTCATAGTTCTCTTCAATATACTTTACTAAGTAGGCACCAAGTCCTTCATCATGAAAAAGAATATTTCCAATGCCAATAAGTGCTATTTTTTCTAGTGCCAAATTTTACCTTTATAGTAAATACAGAAGCCTAAGCTTCTGTACCATTTTTATCTTCTTTTACAAATTTACTACCGCCAACAACAATAGCGATATCACCCTCTTGCCAGAAAATAGTTCTCCATACTTGATAGTATACATGAAATGAAATCCAAGCAAGTACAAGCCACATCGTAATGTGATGAGAAATACGTACATCCATTAGAGAAGGTGTAGGTCCACTTCCAATTAAAAATGATGAAACTGGAATAGTCCAATCAGTCACTAAGTGTAACACAGTAGGCCACCAAGTACCAACACTACTTAGTCCAGAAGCGAGTCCATGAACATACATCTGAAGACCTGTAAAGAGCATCCATCCTATTAAAAGGTGAAATATTGCAAAATAAACAGTATTAAAACTATCCGCATGTGTAGAATCAAAATTCTTCACACGGTTTAGAGTAAATAAGTTTACTAAAACAGCACCAAACTCTTTTATGTTTTTAGCATTAGGTAAAAGCTTTTTATAAGGCTTTTCAAAACGTGAAAAGAAATATAAATAAGCAATTACAATAGAAGTCACATCAAAAATAATTGCCACCATAAAGTGACCCCATCTATTCCATGCCATTACATATTTATCTACTGCATCTTCATCCATAAATGCAGCATAATAAGGCTCTGCGATATAGAGTCCGGTAGCAACAGCTACCATCATACTAAAAACATTTACCCAGTGGATAATTCTCATAGCCCCTGTCATTCTCTCGACTTTTGTATATCCTTCTTTAGTAGACATTATAGCCTCCTTAGAATGCACAAGTAGGGTCAACTTTATAAGTAGCTAACTCCTTACCTTGTGTATCCATGATATGAACAGAACATGCTATACATGGATCAAAACTGTGAACCGTTCTAATGATTTCAAGTGGCTCTTCAGGATTTGCAACAACTGTTCCTATAATTGCTGCTTCATAAGCACCAACTTCTCCATTAGGTCCACGAGGTCCAGCATTCCATGTAGAAGGAACTACAGCTTGGAAGTTTGCAACTTTACCATCTTTAATTCTCATCCAGTGACCAAGTGCCCCACGTGGTGCTTCAGATAAACTTCTACCTTTACAATCAACAGATACTTTATCAAAATCAAAATCTTGCCAAGTTCTTAAATCACCACTTGCTGCATTTTTTGCGAGTTCAGCAGCCCATTCAACCATTGCATCACCAATCATTTCAGTCTCAATAGCACGTGCTGCTGTTCTACCAACTGTAGAAAAAAGTACCGTTAAAGGTAAACCTGAACGTTTAAGGAAATTACCAGCATACTTAATAGTACGCTTATCTCCCCCAACATAACCAACAACTATACGAGCAAGAGGACCAACTTCCACTTTTTTACCATCATAAAGAGGAGATTTTATCCATGAATACTTCTCGTCAGTTTTAAGATATGCATATCCATCATCTCTTTTGTCAAGTCCTGTATATTTAGGAATAGTAGTTCCATCATAAGGATGCTCTGGAGCACCAGTACCCTCATACCATGAGTGTGTTACATCTTCTGTAACTTTTGTCTCATCTAGTTCATGTAGTTTTGAAATATCTCCATCAAGCACTACTCCACTTTTAAAGAATGTCTCAGCATTATAAAAACCTGTATCATCAAGTCTAAAGTCTCCATAAGCCATATAAGAAAGGATACCACCACCAGTACCACCAACAGCTTTTCCTAATGCACCTTTATGATTACTTGCATGGAATGTTGCATTACCATCAGTAGCCTCAGCAGCATACATAGTACCAGCCATATAAATATCTGGAAGATAAGCACCTTTAATAAACTCATTTGTCTCTTGTAGCAATTGTTGAAAAAGAGCAATACGTGCAGGATTTTGAATATCTTGAACACATGTAACACCACCAACTACTAAAGATTGTGGGTGCGGATTTTTACCACCAAAAATTGCTTGCATTTTTGCCATTTCTCTTTGCACATCAAGTGCTTTAAGGTAGTGGGCTACACCAATAAGGTTTTGTTCAGGTGTTAATTTATAGTTATTGTTACCCCAGTAACCATTTCCAAAGATACCTAAACGACCCTCTTTTACAAACTTAATAATACGATCTTGAATTGCTTTAAAGTCAGCAGCTCCAGAGATAGATGGTTTATGACCTGCTACATCTGCCCATTTTTGTGCTTCTTTTGCAGTAGCTACAGGATCTGCTTTAGTTGCATCTACCACATCAACAAAGTCTAGTGCATGTAGATGGTAAAAGTGAACCAAGTGATCATGCACATACAGACAACCCTGAATAAGGTTACGAACTAAACGAGCATTTTTTGGAATTGTTATATCAAATGCATCTTCAACTGCTTCAATACTTCTTTGGTAGTGTGTACCTGTACAAACACCACAAATACGCATAGTCATTAGACCAACATCTCTAGGGTCACGACCTTTTACTATTGTCTCAATTCCTCTAAACATAGTAGAAGATGAATAAGCATCAATAATTTTATTGTTACTATCAATTATTGCTTCTATTCTTAAGTGTCCCTCAATCCTTGTTATAGGATCGACAATTATATGTTTGTTTCCATTTTCATCAGTTGTATGAAAATTTCCATCTTTGTTATTGTGTTTTCTTGACATTAGTTTACTCCCTCATCATCTTTTTTACCTGCTACTGCACTCGCTGCTGCATGAATACCTATACCAATTCCGGCTGCTGTTAACAGACCTAAACCAAATTCATCAACTGTTTTCTCAACTCCACCTGTCGGTGCTTTAATATTTGCACTTGCCATTGGTCTCTCATAAGCATACTTATCCCAGAAATCTGGCTCAGAACAACCAATACATCCTCGTCCAACACCAATAGGCCAGTTAACACCTTCGTTATAACGGACAATAGAACAGTTATTAAATGTCATTGGACCTTTACAACCTACTTTATAAAGACAAAAGTTATTTTTTGCACCCTCATCACCAAACTCTTCTACATACTCACCTGCATCAAAGTGTGCACGTCTTTCACAGTTATCGTGAATACGATACCCAAATGCAAACTTAGGACGTAAAAGAGAATCAAGTTCTGGAATAGTTCCTGTAAGTACATAGTGTAAAATTACACCTACCATATTAGATGGGTTTGCTGGACATGCTGGAATGTTAATAATAGGTTTACCTTTAACAACATCCATTACACCAACTGCATCAGTAGGATTTGGGGCAGCTGCTGGAATACCACCAAAAGTAGCACAAGAACCAACTGCAACTACTGCTGCTGCACCTTCTGCTGCACGGTGAAGATGTTGCTCAAATGTCTCTCCACTTGCTCCAATAGTTCCATACTGACCATTCATTCCTAGAGGTACTGCACCCTCTACAAATAGTAAATATTTACCATGAAAATGTTCCATCGCTTCATCCATCTGCTTTTCAGCTTGATGTCCTGATGCAGCTTGAAGTGTTTCATGAAACTCAAGAGAGATAATATCTAAAATGATTTCATCAATTTGTGGTCCATCTGAGCGAAGAAGTGCTTCAGAGTTACCCGCGCAATCTTGAAGTTCAACCCAGATAACAGGTACTCTGTTCATAAGTTCAGCCGCTTTAGCAACTAATGGAGTAAAAGAAGCAGGTAGCATTAACATAGCTGTTGTTGCTGATGCCCATTTAAGGAAATCTCTTCTTTGTAGTCCTTGTTCCTCAATAGTTTGAGTAAAGTCCATTCTGTTGTTTAGTGGTGTGAGTTTTTGCAACTCATCTAAACGGTCCTGACATTTTAAATAAAGGTCATCATAGTATGTATCACCTCTATTAGTATCTACCTTAGCACTCTCTGCTGTAAATAGCTTTTTAATTCCATCAATTCTATCGCTCATTACGAACCCCTTTTTCTGTATTATGAATTACTGTTCACTATAGTACAACCTTATATCTTAAAGTAATATTATATATACAAAATTTTTACTATAAATTTATTTAATGTAACTGAATGAATATTCATAGGTTTTTATATAAGTTTAACCTATACTGAACATTAATTCATTTTTGAATGTTTTTTTAAATTAAATATAAATAAATATTATTATTCATGGATTCTTCTGACCTAGATTTATACTAATACTAAAGTCTAATATAAAGTATGCTATTCATTTCTCACATCAAATCTTCAATTAATTTTATTTAACTATAATTACGAAAATATATACTAAAGGTTAAAAAAATGTTTGGACAAAAAGAATTAAAAAAATACGATATTAGTGCAGAAGATTCACTAAAACAACAGTATGCGAAAGTAGATACAGCTAAGGGAGTTATTTGGATTAAACTTTTTCCAGAAGAAGCACCAAATACAGTTGCGAACTTTGCACACTTAGCAAATACTGGGTACTATAATGACCTTAACTTTCACCGTGTTATCCCTGGGTTTATGGCTCAAGGTGGTTGCCCTGAAGGTACTGGAACAGGTGGTCCAGGTTGGGCTATTGAGTGTGAAACTTCTACTAACACATCTATCCATGCTCCAGGTACTCTTTCAATGGCACATGCAGGACCAAATACAGGTGGAAGCCAATTTTTCATCACTTTTGTAGCAACACCTCACTTAGATGGTGTTCATACAGTTTTTGGTGCGATTGAGCCAGAAGATAGTGCTAGCTTTGATGTTTTAGCACAGATTCAAGGTCAAGATGCAATTAAATCTATTACTGTAGTTGAGAAAAGAGACTAAATGTTAGTACATATTTGCTGTAGTGTTGATAGTCACTTTTTTTTAGAAAAACTACAAGCAGATTACCCGCAGGAGAAGCTAACAGGCTTCTTCTACGACCCCAATATTCACCCCTACTCAGAATACAAACTGCGTTTACTCGATGTAGAGAGATCTTGTAAAAAGTTAGGTATTGACCTCATTGAGGGAGAATACGATTATGAAAACTGGCTTCAAGCCGTCCGTGGACTTGAAAATGAACCCGAAAAAGGGGCTCGTTGTGAAGTCTGTTTTGATAAACGTTTTAGTGTAAGTGCAGAAAAAGCGCTAGAAATGGGTGAAAAAACTATAACTACTACCCTCCTCGTTAGCCCACTAAAGTCTCAAGAACAACTCAAACGAGTTGGTGATGCTTTTTATGAAAAAAATGGTGTGGAATTTATAGCAGTTGATTATAGAAGTGGTGGTGGAAGTCAAGACCAAAGCCGTGTAACTAAAGAAGAACAGCTTTACCGTCAAGACTACTGTGGTTGTATCTTTGGCTTAACTATGCAAAGAGAACAGCAAGATAAGCTTATGGATGAGATGTTTAGTCCTATTTCAGGTTCTATTCTTCCAGCTTCTATAGAAGAGCGAATCGCTATGTATACTTTAAGAAATGAGTTAGAAGATGAAAATAAAGAGTACAGAATAATTAAACAGAAGTTTCTCAACTATAGAGAATTTAACTTTAAAGTTATCAAAGGCAAAACAAATGTACTTGATGCTTATGCACTCTCCTACTCTACTCTTCCTAGAAAACGTGCACAAGGAAAAGTTGAATATAGTGTAGAAAATATTCACTATTTTAATCGTGAAGAGATAAAATTTATCACATTAGATTTTTTTAATAAGCAAAACAAGACAGAGTATCAAACTATTAAAGAGTTAATTTATAAGCCTTTAAGTCAAGAAAAAGAACTTATTTTTAGAGCTAAAATAAACGATACGAACTATGATTTAAGCCCTATTATAGTTGTAGAAGAGATTCCACAAGGGAAGCTAACTATTACTCTTGATAGTAAAACATATGAAGACACTAAAGAGAAGCTAATTCTTGTCAGGCACTTATAATCTTTATTTGGGTAAAATAACCAAAAATATTACAATATAAGGCTTTTAATAATGATTATGGATGTTACAGAGATACAAGAGATACTCCCACATAGATACCCTTTTTTACTAGTAGACCGTGTTACACAACTCGTAAAAGGCGAAACTATACACTCTTATAAAAATGTCTCTATCTCAGAACCTGTTTTTCAAGGACATTTTCCAGATCATCCTATCTATCCTGGTGTTATGATTTTAGAAGGAATGGCACAAGCTGGCGGAATTCTTGCATTTAAAAGTATGGACTTAACTCCTGAGGATGCAGCTACTAAAGTTGTTTACTTTATGAGTATAGATAAGGCTAAGTTTCGTGCTCCTGTAAAACCAGGTGATAAACTAGAGTACAAAATCTCTGTTATAAAAAACAAAGGTGCTATCTGGGTGCTCAAAGGTGAAGCTTATGTTGATGGAAAGTTAACAAGTGAAGCAGAGCTTAAAGCTATGATAGTTGATAAGTAAGCCTTAGAATGTCTAAAATATCTAAATTAGCCCTCATTGAAGATGGTGCAGTTATTGGGGAAAATGTTGAAATAGGTGCTTTTTGTTTTATCTCCTCTCAAACAACTATTGGAGAGGGAACAACAATCGCTCAAAACTCTTGCATATATGGTAAGACAACTATTGGAAAAAATAATAAAATATTTTCTCATGCAGTAATAGGTTCTATTCCTCAAGATTTAAAATTTAATGGTGAAGATGTTGAACTTATTATCGGTGATGATAACACTATCCGTGAATTCACACTTTTTAATCCTGGAACAAAGGGTGGAGGAAGTAAAACAATCATTGGTAATCATAATCTTTTTATGGGTTATGTTCACTTAGGTCATGATGTTATCATTGGTAATCACTGTATCTTAGCAAACGCAGCAACACTTGCTGGTCATGTAGAGATTGGTGACTATGTTGTGATAGGAGGGATGACCCCTATTCATCAGTTTATCCATATAGGTGACTATGCTATGATAGGTGGAGCTTCTGCTCTAGCCCAAGATGTACCTCCATTTTGTATGGCTGAGGGAAATCGTGCTAACCTTAGAGGATTAAACCTCACCGGACTTCGTCGCCATTTAGAGCGTGATGATATAAATATATTAAAATCTGCTTATCGTGATCTTTTTGAGTCGGGTCAACCACTTAAAGAGACTGCAAGTAGACTACTAGAAGAGACTAAAAACCACTATGTTAATGATTTATGTGACTTTGTTTTAAAAACAAAACGTGGAATCCCATTTGAGAGAAAAAAATAATGATAAATAGAAACTGTAGTTTTTGTGATGCCACTGAGAGTGAAGTAAACCCTCTTATAGCTGGTAATGGTGTTTATATCTGTAAAAACTGTGTAGTTTCAGCATATAAAATTATGTTTGGTGATGAGAGTGAATCTCAATCCCAAAAAGATGAAGAGTTACTTGAAGCTGTCAATAATTTAATGACACCTAAAGAGTTAAATAACTTTTTAGGTGACTATATTATTGGTCAAGAGAGAGCTAGAAAACTTTTAAGTGTTGCTGTTTACAACCACTATAAAAGAATCTTTAAAACACATCAAGTAAGTGATGATGATACTGAAATAGCAAAATCAAATGTGCTACTCATTGGTCCAACAGGAAGTGGTAAAACACTTATGGCACAAACTATAGCAAGAGTTTTAAATGTTCCTATCGCTATCGCTGATGCTACAAGTTTAACTGAAGCTGGCTATGTTGGTGAAGATGTGGAAAATATCCTTACTAAACTTATTCAAGCAGCCGATGGTGATGTTGAGCGTGCACAAAAAGGAATTATCTTTTTAGATGAAGTTGATAAAGTAGCTCGTATGAGTGAAAACCGTTCTATCACTCGTGATGTAAGTGGTGAGGGTGTACAACAAGCACTACTAAAAATCATAGAAGGCTCATCAGTAAACATTCCACCAAAAGGTGGACGTAAACATCCTAATCAAGAGTTTACATCTATAGATACAAGTAACATTTTATTTATCTGTGGTGGTGCGTTTGATGGTCTTGAAGAGATACTCAAACGCAAGCAAGGTGCTAATATTCTTGGATTTGGACATGAGAAAAAGTCTAAAGATGAACAAAAACCTACATTTGATATGGTTGAGCCTGATGATTTAGTTCATTTTGGTCTTATTCCTGAACTTGTTGGACGTCTTCCAATTATCGCTTCACTGAGTGAAATCACTGAGGAAGATATGGTGCGTATTTTAACAGAACCTAAAAATTCTCTTGTTAGACAGTATCAAAAACTTTTCGCTATTGATGAAGTTGAGTTAAACTTTGAAGAAGAAGCACTTTTAGCCATTGCAAAAAAATCAATTAAACGCAAAACTGGAGCTCGTGGGCTTCGTGCAATTTTAGAAGAAAATATGATAGACATTATGTATGAACTTCCAGAATATGCTGGATATGAAGTGTTAATCACAAAAGAAGTTATAGATGATGGTGCAGAGCCTGTTTATATCAAAAAAACTAGTAAAAAAATAGCATAAGGTAAATAAATATGATTTTTAATAAACTAATAGGACTTTTTTCAAACGATCTTGCTATTGACTTAGGAACTGCAAATACAATTGTTATAGCTAAAGGTCGTGGAATAATTATCAATGAACCATCAGTTGTAGCTGTTAAGACAGAAAAATATGGTCAAACACGTGTTTTAGCCGTTGGACACGAAGCAAAAGATATGGTTGGGAAAACTCCAGGAAATATTAAAGCTATTCGTCCAATGCGTGATGGTGTTATTGCTGACTTTGATATGACTGAAAAAATGATAAGAAAGTTTATTGAAAAAGCACATGGTCGTACCTCTTTAATAAGTCCTCGTATTATTATCTGTGTACCATATGGTCTTACACAAGTTGAACGTAAAGCTGTTCGAGAGTCCGCTCTCTCAGCAGGTGCACGTGAAGTATTTCTTATAGAAGAACCTATGGCTGCTGCGATTGGTGCAGGTGTAGATATTCGTGAACCACAAGGAAACTTAGTAGTTGACATTGGTGGGGAACTACTGAAATCGGTGTTGTATCTTTAGGCGGACTCGTACTTTCAAAGTCAATTCGTACTGCTGGAGATAAAATTGATCAAGGTATTATCAACTTTGTTAGAAAAAAATATAACCTCCTTATAGGGGAGAGAGTTGCTGAAGATATCAAAATCAATATTGGTACTGCGGTTGTCTTAGATGAGGAACTTGTTATGACTGTAAATGGTCGGGATCAAGTTGAAGGACTTTTAAGCTCTGTCGAGCTTACAAGTGAAGATGCACGTGATGCAATGAAAGAACCACTCAAAGAGATAGCAGAGGCTCTGCGTAATGTCCTTGAGCAAATGCCTCCTGATTTAGCAGGTGATATTGTTAACCACGGTATTATTTTAACAGGGGGAGGAGCACTAATCCGCCAACTTGATAAATACCTCTCTGCTATTGTAAAAATCCCCGTTTTTGTAGCTGATGAGCCACTGCTTGCTGTTGCTAGGGGAACAGGTCGTGCACTTGAAGAGATAGATTTACTACAAGAACTATTTGAGAATGAATAAAGAGTTATTCTCTTATCTCTTTGTAATCATAGCACTTCTTATAGGTGCTCTGTATTATAACAACGCTATCCAGTCCCCTATTATTTCTTCTCTAAATACTATAAAAACCTCATATCATAATATCAATGAATCTATTAAAAACAGTATCGATGAGTATTTCACTCAAGCAAGTGCAATTAAAGAGTTACGACAAAATCTTCTAAAATATGAAAACAACCATCTAGTTATGCAAGAACTAGCAAGTGAAATTCATGATTTATATCAAGAGAACCGCTCTCCTTTAAAACTCAATACAAAAGTAGAACTTGTACGTGCTATATCTTATGAAAAATTTGGAAATTTTAACCGATTATGGATGGAAGTTCCTGATTATAATAGTTCTAAAATTTATGGTATAAGCTATAAAGAACTAGTTGCAGGTATCATTATTTCAAAAAATGGTAGAGCATTAGCACTTCTTAATCAAGATATAAAAAGTGCTTATGCTGTTTATGTAGGTAATAATAGTGCACCTGGAATAGTACATGGAAATAATAATAACTTACTTATTGTCAACTTTATCCCTGCATGGTCTAAGATAGAAAAAGGTGATGAAGTTATCACTTCTGGACTTGATAATATTTTTATAAAAGGTCTCAAAGTTGGTCGAGTTATCTCTGTAACAACAGAACAAGGGTATCAAAACGCCATTATAGAGCCATACTATAAGAGTAATGAACCGAGTTATTTTCACATGATAAGGAGTATTCGATGAAATACATACTGCTACTAAGCCTCTTGCTCATCTCACTGAGTGCACAAGAGACTCAAAAAAAACAAAAAGTTACAGTTGGACTTGGACCATACCTGCAAACACAACCCTACAAAGGTGTAGATCCACTTCTAGTACCCTCACCTGTTGTCTTTTTTGATAATGGTATTTTTTATGTAAGATGGAGTCGTGTGGGAGTCTATTTTTTAGGAAATAAAGGTGATGAATTTTCTTGGGGATTCTCCTTGACTATGCAACCCAGAGTATATGGCTATAAAGCTGAAGATTCAGACTATTTAACAGGTATGGATGATAGAGAGACTACCATTGAAGGAGGTCTCGCATATAGTGCCTCATATAAAAAAATGTATATAGAGACTATGCTCATAACAGATATGTTAGCAAGATATGACTCATGGCTATTTAAAACAGAAATAGGTGATGAGTATACTCTGGGGAATTTTACTTTTTATCCAAGTCTTATTCTTATATATGAGTCAGATGAATTTGTAAACTACTACTATGGTGTTAAAGAGAGTGAGGCTACATTTAACAGGCCTCAGTTTACTCCAGGTGCAGGATGGCAACTCGGTGCACAAACATTTATTGACTATCCTTTTACAGACAAACTTTCTGGACTTATCAACTTAAGAGTAGATAGACTACCTACAAGTGCATTAAATTCTCCTCTAATTGATAGTGATTACATCTATTCTGGAATAGTTTCATTAATATATACATTTGAGTATTAATAAACTCATCAAATTTTAAGTGCCCTTTAGCTATAATAATTAAGTAGTTAGCCAAAAGAAACCCCCCAACTTAATGGGATTTCTTTTGGCTAACTACTTAAATTTCTATAAACATATTTTGAAGGGTAAAAATGCCAAAACGTACCGACATTACTACTATTTTACTTATAGGTTCTGGTCCGATTATTATCGGTCAGGCTTGTGAATTTGACTACTCTGGAACACAGGCTGTTAAGACTCTTAAAGAGTTAGGATACCGTGTAATCCTTATCAACTCTAATCCTGCAACTATTATGACTGACCCTGAGTTTGCTGATAGAACATACATAGAACCTATCAAAGAAGATGTAATTGCTGAGATTATTAAAAAAGAGAATGTAGATGCTGTACTTCCAACTATGGGTGGACAGACTGCTTTAAATGTTGCTACAAGTATGTATGAAAAAGGGATGCTAGAAGGTATAGAGTTTTTAGGTGCATCACCAGAAGCTATTCACAAAGGCGAAGACCGCTCTGCATTTAATGAGGCGATGATTAAAATCGGTATGGACTTACCAAAAAGTAAAAATGCTTATAGTGTTGAAGAAGCTATAGAGGTCGTTAAAGAGATAGGTTTCCCTGTCATATCTCGTGCATCTTTCACCCTAGCTGGTGGTGGTTCAGGTGTTGCTTACAATATGGAAGAGTTTAAAAAACTTGCACAGGAGGGTCTCTCAGCTTCTCCAGTAAATGAGATTGAAATAATGGAATCTTTACTTGGGTGGAAAGAGTATGAGATGGAAGTCATCCGTGACAAAGCAGATAACTGTATTATTATCTGTACTATTGAGAACTTTGACCCAATGGGAGTGCATACTGGAGATAGTATTACAGTAGCACCAGCACTTACTTTGACAGACAAAGAGTACCAAAGAATGCGTACTGCCTCTTTTGATATACTTCGAGAGATAGGTGTTGATACTGGTGGTTCAAATGTTCAGTTTAGTATAGACCCAAAAACTGGTCGAATGATAGTTATAGAGATGAATCCTCGTGTTTCTCGCTCATCTGCTCTTGCATCTAAAGCAACTGGGTATCCTATCGCTAAGGTTGCAACACTTTTAGCTGTTGGTTTTACTCTTGACGAGATTACAAATGATATTACAGGAACTCCTGCTTCATTTGAACCTGTAATTGACTATGTTGTTACAAAAATTCCTCGTTTTACATTTGAAAAATTCCCAGAAGCGCAGAGTACACTCTCTACTTCCATGAAATCTGTTGGCGAAGTTATGGCGATTGGGCGTACTTTTAAAGAGTCTATGCAAAAGGCTCTATGCTCACTTGAGACAGGTATCTGTGGTTTTGATGAAATTGATGCAGATGAAGAGTTTATAAAACATGAAATTCGTCGTCCAAACGCAGAGAGAATGCTCTATGTTGCAGAAGGTTTTCGTCGTGGAATGAGTATAGACGAGATGTTTGACACATGTCAGATAGACCACTGGTTCCTCTACCAACTTAGTGAACTCGTCCAAAAAGAAGCAACTATTACAGATAAAATTCTTTTTGATGCTGAGATTATGCGTGATGTAAAAGTAGATGGTTTTTCAGATAAACGTATCGCACAGCTCATAAAGAAAAACTCAAAACATACAGTCAGTGAAAATGAAGTTTATGATGCACGAAAAAAGCTTGGTGTGAATCTAGAGTTTAATGAAGTTGATACATGTTCGGCTGAGTTTAAAGCACTCACTCCCTACCTCTACTCAACAACTAATATCACTAAACTTCCAAATATCAAAAACCGTGTTAGCGATAAGAAAAAAGTACTTATCCTTGGTGGTGGACCCAATAGAATTGGGCAAGGAATAGAGTTTGACTACTGTTGTGTTCATGCTGCGTTTGCTCTAAAAGAGATGGGTATTGAGTCTATTATGTACAATTGTAATCCTGAAACTGTATCTACAGATTATGATACTGCGGATGTTCTTTACTTTGAGCCTATCGACTTAGAACATGTACGTGAAGTGATAGAAAATGAAGAACCTGATGGCATTATCGTTCACTTTGGTGGTCAAACACCTCTTAAACTTGCAGATGCCCTTACAAAAATTGGTGCAAATATCTCAGGAACACCATCAGCTGTAATTGACTTAGCAGAGGATAGAGAACTCTTTAGTAACTTTGTTATTAAACATGGACTAAAACAACCCAAAAATGGTCTAGCCCGTGCAAAAGAAGAAGCTGCACCAATTGCTAATAAACTCGGTTACCCTGTACTTGTTCGTCCTTCACTTTGTTCTTGGTGGACGTGGTATGAAAATCGTTTATAGCGAAGATGAACTTAACCAATATATGGAACTTGCAATCAGCGTATCTAATGATGCCCCTGTTCTTATTGATAAGTTTTTAGATCAAGCAATTGAGCTTGATGTTGACTGTATCAGTGATGGTGAGGAAGTTTATATCGGAAGTGTTATGCAACATATAGAAGAGGCTGGAATACACTCTGGAGATAGTGCATGTTCGCTTCCTCCTGTAAATCTTACTCAAGTGATGATAGAAAAAGTAGAGCAGCAGACAAAAACTATTGCTCTAGGACTTCAAGTTATCGGACTTATGAATGTGCAGTATGCAATCTATCAAGATGAAATATATCTTATTGAAGTAAATCCTCGTGCAAGCCGAACGGTTCCTTTTGTAAGTAAGGCGACTGGGATGCCTTTAGCAAAAGTTGCAACTCGTGTTATGATGGGTGAGAAGCTTGTAGATGCACTTTCATATTATGACAAATATAACATAGTTGAAATTGCAAATGGTCTGCGACGACCAAAACTTAAAGGTCATGTTTCAGTAAAAGAGGCAGTTTTTCCTTTTCATAAACTCTACGGTGCTGACTTAGTACTGAGTCCGGAGATGAAATCAACGGGTGAAGTAATGGGGATTAGTAAAAACTTCGGAGTGAGTTTTGCCAAAGCACAACTGAGTGCTGGAAATAACATTCCAACAAGTGGAACATGTTTTCTCTCTTTTGTCGATACAGATAAAATTCATGCAGCAGAGATTGCTAGTGGCTTAGTTAAACATGGTTTTAAACTTGTAGCTACAAAAGGAACACAAGCTGTTTTAGAAGAAGCAGGTATAGAGTGTCAAAGAGTTCTCAAGATATCTGAAGGTCGTCCAAATATCGAAGACAGTATGAAAAATGATGAGATTGCAATGGCAATAAACACTTCAGATAATAACACATCTAAAAAAGATGCTGTAGTTATAAGGCAAGAGGTATTGCGTCGAAGCATACCATATTTTACAACTCTAAGTGCTGCACGTGCATTAATCCTTGCACTAGATGAGATGGGTGATGGTTCATGGACAAAGTCAACGGCACTACAAGATTTTCTAGTTTAACATCAAAAGTTCTTCTTATGCAAACCGACACTACTGTCGGTTTTTTGTCTCAAGATGAGATAAAATTACAAGAGATAAAAGAACGTCCCTCAACAAAACCATTTATTCTTGTATATAAAAGTTTTGATGCTTTAAAAAAAGCAAAACATCGAATTCCCCTTAAACAAAAAAGAGCTGTTCGGCGTGCTAAAAAAACAACATTTATTGTAAAAAACATAGCTTTTCGAGTTGCTAAAGATACTCTTGACTCAAAACTATTAAAAAGCATAACATGGAACTACTCAACATCAGCAAATGAACGCTCAAAAAACTTTGATAGAGTATTTTGTGAAGAAAAAGCTGATATAATAATCGAAGATAAAAATTCTCTTTATGAGGGAGCATCATCTAAACTTTATAAAATCAACAATATAAAAAAAGTGAGGTTGCGATGAGTAAAGTAGTACAAGCATTTTTAAGTGGTCTTCTTATTACCTTTATCTTAGACTTTTTTCTTTTTTTAGGCATATTTGAGAACTATATAAAAGCTACAAGAGATTGAAGTCTATTATAATATTCTATTTGCAGACCATCAAAATATTATTATATTTCTTCTTTTCACCCTCATACTTGGCTATATCACAATTTATAAAAGTACAAAACTTTCTTTAATTGTTATCGGCTTATTGAGTCTTCTCTCTTTATCTACACTCATTCCTCCTATTGGTAGTAGTTTAGGTGAAGTTCTTTTAATGAAAAGTGATGTAGAAATACATATGAGTAAATACTCTTACAAAGGTGATATTCTTTATGATGGTAGAGACAAAGTTACTTTTTATGATTATAATTTCAAAAAAGTGTTAAATTTAGATAAAAACAAAATTATAGGTGAATACTAGAATGAATAAATTTACAAACAATGTTTTACTAGGAACTACTGGTGCACTGATGATGAGTGTGTTAACAGGTTGTGAAGCTCCACAAGAAGAGCAAAAAAATCGATTTTTAGTTATTGAGCAGCAAGCAAATGGAAAATATATTGTTGTAGAAGAGATGCCAACTGATGGACCAAGTCGTGCTATCATCCGTGAGAAAGATGCACAGGGCAATACAGTAGAGCGTTTTATGAATGAAGCAGAGATGAAAGCACTAGCCGAGCAAGAGTACCAAAAAGTACAAAATGGTACAAGTGAAACTCTTCAAGAGGGTGGAGGTAGTGCAGGAATGGGACTTGCAGGTACTATTCTTGCAGTTGCTGCAGGTAGTCTAATGGGAAATATGATAGGAAATGCCTTAATGAATAATAAAAACTTCTCTAAAAACCGTACTAGCACAAACCGTAGTGCTTATAGTCGCTCTGCCGCGGGTAAAGCTTCAAGAAGTGGATCTACTAAAAAAAGCTTTTTTGGTGGTGGTTCTAAAAGTTCTTCATCTAGTAGAAGCGGAGGTTTTTTTGGTGGATAATATTAATATAACAGAGCAAGAAGCACAAAGCTATTATGATGCTGCTGATGAACTCTACGATATGTATGTAGAAGCGGCTGATTATGTCATTGAGAATGAACTTTTTTTTGATTTAGGGATTCCATTTAACCTTGTAGATGCAATCAAAAAAAGTTGGGAGAGTGATGTGCATTGGCATATTTATGGTGCCTTTGTTTTTGGTGGTGGTTACGACAACAAGCCTATAAAACTATTAGAGTTTCAAGCAGATACACCAAGTAAACTTTTACAGACATCGCAAGAACAACTAGATGAGAATAGCTTTAATGAAATTTATGAAAAAGTAAGTGAAAACTTTAAAAGACTTGTAACACTCGATGATGGTATAGAACTATTTGATGAGCGTTATGATGGATGGAAAATACTATTCTCATCTCCAAGTGATGATGAGGAAAAAGAATCAACATCAAGGTTTTTAGAGCAACTAGCTTCAGAGGCTGGTTTTGAAACTGGTTTTTCTTATCTCAACGAAGTAGTGTTTGATGATACAGGTATTTGTGATCAAGATGGCAACAACTATGAGTATTGGTGTAAAAACTACTCATGGCTAGATATAGCAACTGATGAGGGAGAGCTGGCAACAACTCTTACTGATATAATGAATAAGCAGCAAGCTATTATCATAAATCCTGCCTATACACTACTCTTTGAGTCTCGTGGTATGCTAAAAATTCTAAAAGAACTCTATCCAGATTCACCCTACCTTCTTGATGTCTCTTTTGAGAATTTTGAAGGTGCTATCGAGAGAACTGTTTTTGGAGAAGGAGAAGAGTATAATAATTTTAAAAAGATTTACCAAGAGCCATCAGATGACCTCTACAATGCAAAAGTATTTTTTGCTTATGAGGCTTGTGGACTTAGTTTTTTTAGTGAAGATAGAAATTTTATAAAAGCAAATATTATATAACTGACATTACCGCTTTTCAAGCCCTTTTTGCTTTAGGGGTTGTAGGGACAAACTTGTCCCTGCGACTACAAGGGCTTTGCTCTATAGTCCATAACATCAAATATTAAGTAGGCTTTTATAAAAATATAGTTAACTTTTATTTGTCTTGCTGTAGAAATAATTTGTAGCCTCTACAAAACCATCTACATTTCCACAATCAAAACGTTTACCCTCAAACTTATATGCTATTACTTTTCCTATTTTTGCCATTTCAAGAAGTGCATCTGTTATTTGAATCTCTCCACCTTTTCCTGGTTTTGTATCTCTAAGTACATCAAATATATCTGGTGTTAGGATATAACGACCTATAATAGCTAGGTTACTTGGAGCATCCTCTGGTTCTGGTTTTTCCACCATGTCATTTACTCTCACAAGGACACCATCCTTATAATCTTTATCTTTTATAACATCACCAGCAATAACACCATACTTGTTACTATTTTCTATAGGTATCTCTTCTACTGCAACTATACAGCACTTGTACTTTTCATATAGCTCTACCATTTGTGTAAGTACACCCGCACTCTCACTATCACATAAATCATCTGCAAGAACAACACCAAAAGGTTCATCCCCTATAAGTGTTTCCCCTGTAAGTATGGCATGACCTAATCCTTTCATCTCAACTTGGCGTGTATATGAAAAAGTACATGCATTAATAACACTTCTAATTTCTGTAAGGTAACTCTCTTTTGATGTTCCCTTTATCTGATGTTCGAGTTCATAAGATATATCAAAATGATCCTCTATTGAGCGTTTTCCTCTACCTGTAACTATTGCCATAGTCTCTAACCCAGCAGCTATCGCTTCTTCAACTCCATACTGTAGTAAAGGTTTAGTAAGTACAGGTAACATCTCTTTAGGGATAGCTTTAGTTGCGGGAAGGAAACGGGTTCCATATCCTGCTGCAGGGAATAGACACTTTTTAATTTTACTCATTTATCACTCTCTTTGTATAATAATTTTTCACTTTTAAAAATTATACTCAAGAGTTACTTGCAACTTACTTATTTTGTAAATTCTTTTTAAGTATAATTTTTCCACTCTCAACACCAGGCTGATCATAAGCATTAATGTACATAAATTTAGCACATACAGAAGTTAATAACTCATACTCATACATAAGACTAGCTATCGCTCCTTCATTAACTCCATCTATCGTAATCACATCACAAGGAATATCATTGAGTGCATTAATAGACTCTATTGTCGCATCTGCTTGCTTGTTTATAAGAGAAGAGAACTCTATATCATGGAGATAATTCAACTCTTCTAAACCATCAAGTTCTATTGCAGGTATTTTAAGATCATTTGCAAAGTTATCTACTTTTATGACAGTAACCGTTTTGTCACGTTTTCCACCTACTATAAGTTGTAAAAATGAGTGCTGATCAATAGGACCTATTATTCCTACGGGTGTAAGTCCTTGTCTGGTATTATTTATATCTATTTTACCCAGAGACTCTCCCCATAGTTGAATATACCACTTGTTAAATCCTTCTAAACGCGAAGAGTAAGAAAAAACTACATTTATATTAAAGTTATTTTTATACTCAACAAAAAATCTTCCTTTTTTGATGATATTCTTATAGACATTTTTTTTCTCAAAAAAAGAGTCATGACTCTTTTTTATAGCACCTAGTATCACATCTATATCTATTCCAACGATAGCTAAAGGAAGAAGACCTACTGCTGAGAAGACAGAAAAGCGACCACCTACATTTTTAGGTATTTCAAAAACTTTCATCTTATGTATTTTTGCATAAGCATTGAGTTTAGAATCAAACTCTGTCACTATAACTGTATTATTTTTGTCTATTTTTACAAGAGAGTTTATATATTTAAAAATAGATATAGTCTCTACTGTCGTTCCTGATTTTGATATAACTATAAAGAGTGTGTCGTTTAAGTTTATATCCTCTAGTTTTGATTGTATATCTATGGGGTCAGTTGTCTCTAAAAAGTAGAGTTTTTTACTTAAGACTTTTGAGTGTTTTAAGAACTTATATATTGCATATGTTCCTAGTGTACTCCCTCCAATACCAATAACTACAACATTTCTCTGTTTTATATCTTTAGCAAAATCTTTTATCTCATTTGTATCTTGCTCAACAAGGTTATAGTAACCTATACTCTCTTTCTCTTCTAAAATTTTATTAAACAAGTTCTGTATTTGATATAGTTGGATTGTAGTTATCAGTATAGTGCATTATTTTATTCCCTTATATTTTTAGTTTATAAACTTTAACATTTGGATTTAAGACTACCGCCTCAAACAACTCACTATTTACATTTTCTAAAACCATAAGCTGAATATATAAAGAGTTATACATTCTCTCATCAAGGACTAAAAAAGTGTTGTAATTAGACATATAGATAACATTTAAGTCTGCTGTTGCATTTACTATTTGTACATTAGTATGAAGTTTCATATTTTTATCATAAGAAGTTTTAACAAACCTTTTTATAGGAAGAGTTTGTTTTCCAATAACTATGTTTGATGTTGTTTTATCTAGATAAATACCTCGACCAAATTCCACCTTAGAGCCATTATCTTTAAACTGACGACTTATAAAAAAGAATGGTGTCTTCTTCTTTTCTCCACTCATCAGGTCTAAGTTAGAAAAAAGTCCTATAGTAGGTAAAATATTTAGCATCCTAAATGGTAGATAGAAGTAAATATCCCGTGTTTTATCTGGTAAATTTATATCTGTTTGCAAGGAGAGTAAAAAGTCATTTGTATCATTAAACCCATAATCTTTTGTCATCTGCTCAATATTTGAACCTGTACGATTAGACTCAAAGTTTTTCTCAGTATACTCAACATCAAGTCTTGCCATTTTCGCCGCTTCTTCTTGAGTGTTTGTAAGCATATAACTAACAGGGAAGTTCACCTGTCCTGAGTGTTTTCCTCCATCTACCAATGTTTTTACATCAGCATAATAGCGAAGTGGATACCCATAATCCCACCATCCAATCATATAATCTTCTCTATGCGCTATATTTTTCATCTTATCTAAAACTTCTACTTCTGTCTTGTTAAAAACAGTTGGAACTTTATATGCATCAATATGTTTGTAGTTTGGATAAAGTATAGCTAAGGTAAACATTACCATGCTCAGCAGTTTCATTTTTTGTGTGGGAAGATTTTTTGAAACCTCTGTAATTAAAAAAGCGATACCGAGTGCTAAAATAGGCACAGCATAGATAGTAAAACGCAGACCACTTGTACTTGCTAAAAATCCAAGTCCTACCATAGGAAGAGCTAAAAGCATTACTTTATGTTTGAAAGAAAGATAAATATACCCAAGAATAGAAAGTATAAAAGTAATAGTATGCCCACTTATACGGTTAGCAAATGTTTCAAAAGGAATATGCCCAGCTTCACGAACTGTCTGCATGACCGTAAAAAAGTGTAAACCCAAGCCTTCATCTGATGCAGAAACACTTGAAGGGAAGACATAAAGTTCTAAACGGTACCATATCGGTTCAAAACCTCCACTTATAAAAAATGCTGCTATTGAGAGACCTAAAATATAATAAATATATTTATCAAACTTCTCTTGCACTAAAACATAAAAAGTAAGCCCTACTAAAGCGATTCGCACAAATCCGTCTAAGTTCATCATGGCAAACATCATGATTGCAAGAAGTTTATAGTTAAAACTATTTTTTCTATCAAAGATAAGAGTATATGCTAAGATAAGTCCAAAAAATGAGAACTCTAAAGAGTAAGACTGTGGATACCACCATCTATAGACTAAAATATCTAAAGCAGTAAGAAGTAGATAAATATTTTGTTTTGTTTGTATAGCCCAGATAATAGACCATAACAAAAACATTGGAAGCACTATGTTTAACATATCAGTATCATAGTAACCAGCCATCGTACGGTTATAATAACTCCATGCAACAGCTGCTAAAAGTGCCGCTATAAAACCCATTTCTAAATTTTTCAGAACTTTAGCAATTAAAATTATAGGGATTACGACAAGAGAACTCAAAAATACGGGCAGATAAAAGATAATAGTTTCAAATGAAAAAGGTAATATCTTTGCGATAAAAGCTGTAAGTTGTGATGCAGCAAATGTTGTGGGAGAATAATCATTAGCTTGATGAAATTTATCAAAATAATTTAGAGCATCAGGATTGAGTATATTACCCGCAAGTAAATCCCTTGCACCCTCCGCAAAAAGTAACCATCGTTTGTGTTTATCATAAACTGAGCATTAAATTTAAAAGCTTCCATATCAGCAAACTGATAAACCCAAATAAGACGCATAAGAATAGAAAAGGTCATCGCCAACAGTATATAAAAAAGTGTAAGTTTAGTTTCATTGCTAATTTGTATCAAATAATTGCCTTTAGAAGAATTAAGTGTTATTTTAGCATATTTTTAGTGATAATATATTGGTTTTTCAGTTTAAATTAGTGTTTTGTGGGGAATTTCTTGAAAGTGGCTCCGGATGCTGGATTCGAACCAGCGACCAAGTGATTAACAGTCACCTACTCTACCGCTGAGCTAATCCGGAATGTGAGGAGAATTATATCAGTAGAAAATTAAAATAATCTAAAACTTAGTAATTTTACCTCATAAATTTTTATATCTTCTTCTCTTTGATGTTTTATAGCACCTTTTAGTAGTATTTCATACTTGTTTTGAAGCTCTTTTTCTATTACTTGAACTTTCTCATTCGCTATATTTTTACTCATTTGAAGTAATTTTTCTAAACTAAGAACTCTAAATCTATCCATACCCCAGTACTTAAAACTTAACTGCTCCTCATGCCCTGCATACTTTTTTATAAGTTTTTTATCTATTAAAGCTATTTTATGCCTAAGAAGTATTCGTAACCATAAATCATAATCCTCACAAACTTCCAAACTCTCATCAAACAGACCTACATCATCAAATATACTTTTATGTATCATAACAGAAGAAGGAGCATATATTACAAAAAGAGAGATTTTCCAAAAAAATATCTTTTCCTATTTTTTTAAACTTTTTAGGAATTTTTATAATTTTCTCATCTCGTATCCATATTTCATCACTATAGCTCATAAGAACATCAGAGTCTTTTATATGTAAGCTTACTTGTTCTTCTAGTTTTGTACTCAACCACTCATCATCTGAGTCTAAAAAAGCCACCCACTCATAGCTTGCATTTGTAATGCCTAAATTTCTAGCAGATGAAACACCTCTATTTTCTTGATAAATATATTTTATATTGGGGAATTTCTGAATTATTTTAGAAGTATCGTCAGTTGAGCCATCATCTATCACTATAATTTCATCCACAGGGAGGGTCTGCTGCAAAACAGACTCTATAGCTCTTTGTAAAAGTTCATATCTATTATATGTTGGGATAATAACAGATATTTTAATAACTATTTACCACTCTTTTATCTCGTTGTAAAGGCTATCGCGTTCAACAGGGATAAAACCACTATTTTTGATAAGTGCTGTAAAATCTACTACATTTACACCATTAGCACTTGCC
>JAUZRZ010000061.1 GCA_030949945.1 Sulfurimonas sp.
ACTATTCTTACACTTCATCAATAATATTATTATTACTTTTACTCCTGCTTTAACCTGTTCTTATATCTATTATGATATTATTTTATATACAATTTTAGGATTATTTATGAAAGAATATATTAAAGATCAAATAAAAAAATCATTTGAAACTAAACAAACAATTTATGAAGACAGTGAACTATTAAATAAAATAGAGTTAGTTGCTAAAGCATGTGTTGCATTATATAAAGGTGATAAAAAAACAATCTTAGCTGGTAATGGTGGAAGTGCAGCTGATGCACAGCATATAGCAGCAGAAATGGTTGGTCGTTATGGTTTTGATAGACCTTCACTTCCTTCTTTAGCACTAACAACTGATACTTCTGCTCTTACTGCTATAGGAAATGACTATGGTTATGATCATGTTTTTTCTCGTCAGCTCGAAGGAATGGGACAAGATGGTGATATTTTTATTGGAATCTCAACTTCTGGTAATTCTGTAAATATTATTAAGGCATTTGAGTCAGCAAAAAAGAAAAATATTATGACAGTAGCTTTAACAGGTAGAGATGGTGGTAAAATGGCAACTTTAGCAGATGTAGCTTTAATTGTTCCATCAGATTCTACACCACGAATTCAAGAATCACATATATTGATAGGGCATATTTTGTGTGATATTATAGAAAAAGAGATATTTGCTGATGGTGTCTCTTCTTAGCATATGAAGAAAGCTCTTTTCTTAGATCGGGATGGTGTTATAAATGTTGAAAAAGAGTATCTCTATAAAATAGAAGATTTTGAGTTTATAGATGGTATCTTTGAGCTATGCCAATATTATCAAAAGCTTGGGTATCTTATTATTGTTGTGACAAATCAGTCTGGTATTGCAAGAAAGTATTATAGTGAAGATGATTTTGCTCTATTAACTACTTTTATGAAAAAACAATTTTTATTAAATGGTATTGATATTACTCATGTATATCATTGTCCTCATCATGAGACTGTTTCTGGAAAATGTAATTGTCGTAAACCTGCTCCAGGTATGTTGCTTAAGGCAAAAGAGGATTATAATCTAGACTTAGCAAATTCTATTATAATAGGTGATAAAGAACGTGATATTGAAGCAGGTTTAAATGCTGGTTTACTTGAGACTTATTTATTTGATGAATCTAAATCTGTTAAAAATTCTAAAGCTACAAGAGTTGTAGATAAACTAGATAAAATTTGGAAAAACAGATGTTAATACTTAATAGTGGCGGTACTTTTAATAAGCGTTATAATAAAATTAATGGCGAATTAGAAATTCCTTTTGATAATCATGCAATTGAGTCTATTTTAACAAGTGTCTCACAAAATATGCTCTAGCAGGTGCCCTTTACAAAGATAGTTTAGATATGACAGCAGATGATAGAAGTATACTTGCAAATATAATTAGAGAATCTACAGAGAGTATATTTATTGTGATTCATGGAACAGACACTATGCATCTAAGTGCAGAATTTTTGCTGAAATTTTTGAAGATAAGATAATTATTTTGACAGGTTCAATGGTCCCTTATGAGATAGACAAGGTTGAAGCTAGTCTAAACCTTGGCATGGCACTTGGCTTTTCTCAGGCTATACAAAATTCAGGAGTCTACATCTGTATGAGTGGTTTTATAGAAAAATATGATTTAATTTCAAAAAATAGAAGTTTAGGAAAGTTTGAACTTGTCAGATAAAGTAATTTGCTCTCATTGTCATTTAGAGTTTAGTAAAGATATGATGATTAGAGATGATGGTCACTTTTTTTGTTGCAAGGGCTGTCAAGGAGTATTTCATCTTTTAAGTGATGAAGGGCTTGATAGTTTTTATGATAAAACGGCTAATACTAAACTCTCTGCTCCAACTACTCAATATGAAGACTCACAAAATTTTAATGCTCCTGCATTTTATGATAAGTTTGTTAAGAAAAATAGCGATGGAAGTTCTCAAGTTTCTTTAATTATTGAAGGAATTCACTGTTCTGCTTGTATTTGGCTCAATGAAAAAGCACTGCATAAGATGGAAGGTATAATTGAAGCTGAAATAAATTTTACAAATAATAAGGCAAATATTGTTTGGCTTGATAAAGTACTAAAGCTATCAGATATTGTGGATATGATACGTGCTATCGGGTATAATGCATATCCTTATGATGCTTCCTTACAAGAAGTCCATGCAAATAGAGAACGAAAAGATTATTATCTTCGTATGGCAGTTGCAATTTTTGCTTCTATGAATATAATGTGGATTGCAGTTGCTCAGTATGCAGGTTTTTTCACGGGAATGACACAAGATATTAAAACTATTTTAAATACGGCAGAGGGAATACTTGCTACCCCTGTCCTTTTTTATAGTGGTTGGATTTTTTTTCGTGGTGCCTACTATGGAATGAAGAACAGTGTCGTAAATATGGACTCCCTTGTAGCGACTGGGGCTAGTGTTACATATATATATTCTGTGTATATAACTATCACTGAGAGTGGAGAAGCATATTTCGATTCTGTAAGTATGATTATTACTTTTGTTTTGATTGGAAAATTCTTAGAGGTTATAAGCAAGAAAAATGCCGCTGATTCTTTAGATATAATTGGTAGGCATTTACCCAGTGAAGTTAATGTACTTGATGGTGAAATGATAAAATCATGTAAACTTGAAAATGTAAATATTGGCGATATAATTGTTGTCTCATCTGGAGAAAGAGTTTTACTCGATGGTGAGATACTTCAAGGTGAGGGCTTATTTAATGAGTCGAGTTTGACGGGTGAGAGTGAGGGTGTATATAAAAAGGAAGGTGACACTGTTATTAGTGGTAGTGTGAGTATAGATGCTGATATTCAGTTTAGAGCATCACGAGATTTTGAACACTCTACACTTTCTAACCTTGTATCTTTACTTGAGAATGCAATAAATAAAAAGCCTAAAATAGAGCAGCTTGCAAATAGACTCTCTGAACATTTTTCTACTCTTATTTTATCTTTGGCTGTTATTACATTTTTTGTTTGGTGGTTTTGGCCTCATAGTTTAGAAGAGTCTTTGATGGTAGCTGTATCTGTTATTATTATAGCTTGTCCCTGTGCACTGGGACTTGCTACTCCTGTTGCGACACTTGTAGGACTTAATTTAGCCATAAAAAATGGTATTCTTTTTAAGGAATCAGCACAGCTTGAGACAATGGCAAAGGCTACTACTCTTGTAGTAGATAAAACAGGAACTTTGACCCAAGGGAAACCTGAGGTACTTGAAGAAACTATTTTACAAGATTTTGATAAAAATATAATATATTCGCTTGTAAAGTCTTCTAATCATCCTATATCTCAAGGTTTAGTAAAGTATCTTACAGAAAAATATGTAATGAAAGAGATTATCTTTGATTCATTTAAACAAATTCCAGCTAAAGGTATAATAGCTAAATATAAAGAACTAGATATTATTGGTGGGAACCTACAGTTGATGCAAGAATATGGTATTGAGACAACATTTATTAGTGATAATTCTCTTTTTATCTAGCTATAAACAGACAAATTGTTGCCATTTATGAACTTAGTGATACAATTAAAGATGGTGCGAAAGAGCTTGTGGAGAGTTTAAAGAAAAAAGGTATAGAAACAATTATGCTTACAGGTGATCATGAAAAAAGTGCGCAAAAAGTTGCTGCATTTGTCGGTATTAAAAATATACATGCTAATCTTAGTCCTGAAGATAAACTAGAGTTTATAACAAATCTTCAAAAAGAATCAAAGATTGTAGTAATGGTAGGGGATGGAGTGAATGATATTTTAGCACTCGGTGGGGCAGACATCTCAATAGCGATGGGAAGTGGTAGTGATATAGCTATAGATGTTGGGGATGTTGTTTTGCTTAATGATTCTCTTGTCTCTTTGCTCAAAGCATTTCAAATCTCATCTACAACATTTCAGCTCATCAAGCAAAACTTTGGAATCTCTTTTGTGTACAATGCACTCACTATTCCTTTAGCAATGTTGGGGTATATAATACCGTTTATAGCGGCAATTTCAATGAGTTTAAGTTCACTTTTAGTTGTTGGAAATTCTTTACGAATAAAATATAAATATAATAGGAGTTAAGTTATGGATAGTTGGGTAGTAAGTATGATGTTAGGTGCATCACTATTTTTAGGTTCTTTAGCACTCTTAGCATTTTTATGGGCTGTGAAGAATGGGCAGTTTGATGATGAAGAGAAGTTTTTAAATGCTACAAAATTTGATAGTGTTGAAGATTTAAATGATGCTGTAGAAAAAGAGAGAAAAAAAGAAGAGCTAAGAAAAAAAGAGTATCGACCAGAGTAAAGAAGTGTTGTTTTGGACTAAAAGGAGCAAAGCCCCTTTTAGTCACAGGGTAATTGTCCCTACAACCTAAAGCTATAAAAAGAATTTTTAGATAGGTTGATAGTTAATCATGGAGATTATTTACCAACAGTTTGTGCAAATGCATCTAAGTCAGCATCACTATATTTAGCAACTTGACCTTTCATAAGACCTTTCATTGGACCACCGTAAGTACCATGCTTGTAACCTTTAAGAGCTGCTGCAATATCTGCATGAGTCATTTCTGCAACTACTTTAGATTTTCCCATAGCTTTTTTCTCAAAGTTCTTACCATGACAACCAACACATTTACCTGCAACTACACCTGCAGTTAAAGTTGACACTAATGCTGCTACTGCTACTGAAGCGATTATTATTTTTTTCATTTGAATTCCTTAATTTAATATTTCAAAATGATTATATTACTTTGCATCTTAAATACTTGTTAATATATTAAAAGGTATCATATTATTAAAATTAAACAACTATAGGTGTGAAAATGAGATACATAGAAAAAGATTTAAAAAATAATACAATATTAATAACTGGTGGGGCTGGATTTATCGGTTCAAATTTAGCTTTTTATTTTCAAAAAAATCATCCTGATGCTAAAGTTGTCATCCTAGATTGTTTTAGAAGTGGGGAAACATTGAGTAATGGCAATCTCAAAAGTTTTGGACATTTTAAAAATCTTATAGGTTTTAAGGGTGAAATTATTAGTGGTGATATTAATGATAAAGATTTACTACTACGTTTAAGGGATGAATATAAGTTTGATTATATCTTTCATGAAGCAGCCATTAGTGATACAACTGCACTTGAACAAGACTTGATGATAAAAACAAATGTAAATGCATATAAAGATTTACTCGACTTAGCTGTAGCACATAAGGCAAATATGATTTATGCTTCTTCTGCTGCAACCTATGGAAACGCAGAGTCTCCTCAAAAAGTAGGTCGTGAGGCACCTCAAAATGTTTATGGTTTTTCTAAACTCTCTATGGATAACCTGTCTCGTGAGTATATGAAAAAAACAGACATCAGCATAGTAGGTCTTCGTTACTTTAATGTTTATGGGGCGGGCGAGTATTTTAAAAACTCTACAGCATCTATGGTTTTACAGTTTGGGCATCAAATACTTGCAGGAAAGAATCCTAAACTTTTTGAAGATAGCGATAAAATTCTTCGTGATTTTATTTACATTGGTGATATTATTCAAGCAAATGTAAAAGCTATGCAACCTAAAGTGAGCGGTATTTATAATGTGGGAACAGGAAAAGCGAGAAGTTTTCAAGATATAGTAGATATTTTACAGTCTGAGCTTGGTACATCTCTTCAATGTGAGTATATCCCAAATCCTTTTATAGGTTCATATCAGTTTCACACAGAAGCAGATATATCTACAACAAAAGAAGCTCTGGGCTATGAGCCAGCTTACGAGATGGAAGATGGCATAAGAGAATATGTAAGTGAGATAAGACGAATATATGAAGCAGAAGTGAAGTAGATGCAGACTCTTAAAAACGCTAAACCTAATATTTTAGTGATTGGGGACTTGATGATAGACCATTACCTTTGGGGTTCATGTGAGCGTATAAGTCCTGAAGCACCAGTTCAAGTGGTAGATATTGCAAATGAGACTACCGTACTCGGTGGTGCTGGAAATGTTATAAATAATCTTATGACTTTAGGTGCTAATGTGAGTGTTAGCAGTATTATTGGTGATGATGATAATGGTCGTGAACTCATTGGTATGTTAGATAAGATAGGTGTTAATTCAGATAATATTATCACTCAAGATGGAAGAAAAACATCAAAAAAAAGCCGTATTATTGCCGTTTCTCAACAGATACTGCGTTATGACAGAGAGAGTAAAAATGAGATAAGTACAGACTCAGTTGAGTCTATACTAAAAGCCTTAAAAACTTCTATAAACAAGTATGAGATGATCATTCTCTCAGACTATGGTAAAGGTGTTTTAACTCAAAAACTATGTCAAGATGTGATAGAGCTTGCCAAAGTAAATGAGGTGAGAGTGTTAGTTGATCCTAAAGGGAGTGACTTTTCAAAGTATAAGGGGGCATATCTCTTAACACCAAATAAAAAAGAGGCAATTTTAGCAACAGATATAGAGATAAATGATGCTAAAAGTTTAGAAGATGCTCTTTTAAAACTCAAAACTGATTGTGACTTAGGAATTTCACTCATTACTCTCTCCGAAGATGGAATAGCGACACTAGATAAAGAAGTAGAGATATTTCCTACTGTTGCTAAGGAAGTTTTTGATGTGACAGGTGCTGGAGATACAGTTATAGCTTCTATTGCTTTTTCACTTTGTGCTGGACAAAATATACAAGAGAGTGCTGCGTTTGCAAACCTTGCAGCTGGTGTAGTTGTAGGTAAAATAGGTTCTGCTACTGTCAGTATTTCTGAGATTGAGGAGTATGAGGCTAGTCTGCATAAAAGTACTTCAGATGCACATATAAAAAGTTTTGAAGATATAGCTACCTTAGTCAAACATGCAAAAGAGAGTGGTAAAAAAATAGTTTTCACAAATGGATGTTTTGATATACTTCATGTAGGGCATGTAAAGTATCTTCAAATTGCTAAAAGCTTTGGAGATATACTCATAGTGGGTTTAAACTCTGATGAGTCAGTATCGCGACTAAAAGGTCCTACTCGACCTGTAAATATTGCAGAAGATAGAGCTTACTTACTTGCGGCATTAGAGGCTGTTGATTTTGTAGTACCATTTTGTTGAAGATACACCTTATAATCTTATAAAAATGATTGCACCAGATACTCTTGTAAAAGGTGGTGACTACGAAGGAAAAGAGGTTATCGGAACAGAATTTGCTAGTGAATTAAAACTTGTTGACTTTGTGGATGGCAAAAGTACAACAAAAACAATAGAAAAAATTAAAGGACAAATATGTTAAAAAAAATACTAATAACAACACTACCAGCCATTTCGGCTTTCGCACTGCACACAGCAGAAATAAATATTAATGATAGAGATTTAGAACTCAATGCAAAGTTCGATATGGGACAATTTAATAGTAGTATCGAGCCTAATACAGTTTTTATCGGTGGAAGATTTTTAAATGGACAAAAAGAAAATTCAAGGTTAGAAAATGGTGACCCTGTAACAAATATAGACCCTTTTTATGAAGTGAGTTTTTTAATGAAAAGAGCTGTTGGAGATATGGGAATGAGTTTTGGGATGGGTGTTAAGCTCAACTACACAAAAGATTTTTCTACTATACCTCTAGGTTTAGAATTTGAATATGTAATACCTGCAAAAAAACTAGTTCCTATGTATGTTTATGGCTCTGTTTACTATGCTCCAAGTGCTTTAAGTTTCAGTAAAGCAAAAGATTTTGTAGGTTATCGTGTCAGTTATGATATTGAACTGATTGATAATGGTCGTGTTACAATAGGATACAGAAATATTAATACAAACTATGATGCAGTTGGGGGAAGAGTTGTTTATAATGATTCTGTTTATGCAGGATTTAAGTTCGCCTTTTAGTGCTGTATATTTCTAAGTGCTGTGATTACTTCTTGTGAGCTAATCATTTTCATGCAGTCGTGATGTCCAAGTGGGCATTCACGTTTCATGCAAGGACTACACTCCATCTCTTTTCTTACGATAATACTTTTCTCATTTTTCCATTGTGATGTTTCTTTATATCTTGTAGGTCCAAATATAGCTACAGTAGGTATCTGGTAAGCTGCTGCAATATGCATAGGACCACTATCATTGGTGAGAAAAAGAGAACAAGCCCCAATATTTTGGCATAACTCTTTTATGGAAGTCTTTCCTGCAATATTTATATAATTATTCACACCTAACTCTATGAGCTTATCTTCTATATCTTTAGCCACACTCACTTCACTCGGTCCACCAAAAATTATGATGTCAAACTCCTCACTAAACGCAGTAGCCACCTCCGCAAAACGCTCAGGGTACCAGCGTTTTGCACTACCGTAAGTTGCTCCTGCATTTAAGCCGAGTGTTGGTTTAGTAAAGGAGTTTTGTTTGATGTGTAGTTTGAGAGTAGGGCTTACACCATCATATGCATCAGTATCTATCATAGCAAGTTGACTATACTGCTCTACTAGATGTTTGTTTTGCTCTATTTTTGGAGTGTGAGAGAGTAAAAGTTTTGAGTGCCATGAAGATTTTGCAATGCAGACTACCGTATTTGTAAAACGAAGTAAAAGAGAGGAGTGGAGTTGATTTCTAAAGGTGATAGCAAAAGAAAACTCTCCTAACTCTTTTGCGAGTTTATAAGTGGCGAGCAGACGCGAAGGTGCTTTTTTCGTCTCATCTATAACTGCTTTTTCACATAAGGGATGATGTTTGAGAGCCTCTATACTGACATAGCTACCGACAAAGGTAAACCGAGCTGTGGGGTAATGTTTTGCAAGAAGCTCAATAGCAGGAGTAGCCATAATAGCATCACCGAGCCAGTTTGGAAGGATGATGAGGATTTTCATTTTTTCCCTTTAATGAGGTAGCCATATAGGGCATATGTAGTGATATAAACAATAAAAAAAGATGTTACATTATCACTTAAAAAGTGTCCACCTCCTATGATGCGTGCAAAACTAACTGCTACACCATAGGAGAGTGCTAAACTTATCCAAATTTGTTTGCGCCTGCGAGCTAGAAGAGCAAAGCCTAAGGTACTAAACGCAGCCGCTCCATGCCCACTACTAAAAGAGTTTCCTTTTTGGTCTGAGAGTACAAACGCAGGAGTAAACTTTTTTGTACTGCCAAACTCTACAATATCCATAGGTCGTGCTCGTCCCCAATTTTCTTTGAGTAGGGAGTTTACTATAAGTCCAGGGGCAAGGGAAAGTACTAAAAGTATGTATATGATAGTTTTTTTATCTATACCTAAAATATTTTTCTTTTTAAAATAATTGTAGGTGAAAATAAATAGACTACCGATACTTAGAGTAGTAACAGTAACAGGAACTGATTTATAAAAAAATCTCTCAAATAGAGACCCTCTTAAATAAAATCCATCGTGAAAAAAGAGTGAAGAGAAATAAATATCTATCTGCGGATAAAGGATAAAAAGAGCAGAAAAAAGAAAAAATGTTATCCATATATAAAGAGGGTTGTGTAAAAAATGTCTATTCATAAGAGCTATCATACGTGCATCTCTAATATAAATATATGTTGGTTTTTCATTGATTGTCAGAATTTCTTGAGTGAGTAGTTTTCCATCTCTATCGTGTACAGTAAAAAACTCTTCATTTTGTAAGTCAGTTTCCACCAGTGACCAGTGGATTTGTAGTAGTTTATCATCAACTAAGCACTGAAGTATATAGTAGTTTCTCTTTATATCTAAACGCAGGAACTGTGCATTTTGGAGTGTTTTGTTCATATACTTAAAAGTCTCGTAGGCCACTCTTTTTTTGATACCATCTCTGTTGTCTACAAGTCCATACCCAGGGGCTATGAGCTGATGCCATGATACACTATCGACTTGTTGGGAAGCAAAGGCTAAGAGATAATAACGCAACATAAAGTTTGCATAGGACTCTTCATCTACACACTCTGTCTCACTTGTTGGTGCATAAGGAGCAGTTCCTTTAAGTGGCCAGTTTGTCTCTGTGATGTAGAGTTTTTTGTCTGTTTTAGGGGAGAGCCAAACCATAGTGCTAAGCCATGCTATCTTATCGGAGAGAGTAAATCCTAGTTGGGTATTTTCAGGAGCACCGCGTCTATCAACATAAAGCAGGGCTGAAATGCCATCATACTTATAGTTAAAAAAGTTAAAAAGAGTATGTGCACTAAAGTGAAACTCAAAATCTATAACACCACTTCCAATAAGTTCTATATTTTTAAACTCTGTTTTTTTAAGTTTGTAGGCAACTTGAAAAAAATTATTGTACTCATCTACTGAGAAAAATCCCCATTTTGCACGGTTTATTGTTGAACCTATTTCATATTTACTAATAAAACCATCGAGTGTAGTAAAAATTGCTCTCTAAGTTTCTTTTGAGAAGTTCTAAATCTTCTATATTTTCTCTATCTTGGAGGATTTTAAAATAATGTTTTTATCTGAATGCTCTTTGACAAATGCTAAAAGTTGGTCTAGTTTATCCATCTCCCAAAGCTTTAAACGCAGTAGAATATTTTGGACATCTAGCTCTTTGAGTAGCTCAGATGTATGTTGAGGCTCTCTCTCATAATCAAGCCCTAGAGAAATAAACTCTTTATTATTTACTACTTTTCTTTTGACAAAAGGCATGGCAATAAGGGAGATAGGGAGGATGACCAAAGCAGTTAGAGCTGTTTTGATAAGTGAAAATATTTGCTTTTTTCGCATCTCTTTTTTATAAGATTTGTTTTTAAGTTGTGCTGGTTGGTCGGAGTAATTATCCCAAATAAAAGGTGCTTTCATAAGTGCAATTATAGCCATTTTCGGGTAAAATAAAAGCATAATTAGAGAGGATAGGTAAAGTTATGAATATTTTAGTAGTGCGAACAGATAAGTTAGGTGATTTTATAACAGCACTCCCCGCAATATATGTACTCAAAAAACACAATCCTCAAAACAGAATAATTGTCTGCATCTCTT
>JAUZRZ010000062.1 GCA_030949945.1 Sulfurimonas sp.
GATATTAGAACAAGTAATATATATTTATTTTGACTGTGAATCTATTATTGTGGCTGAGAGGGTTCGGATTTTATTCCTAAATATTTTGTTGGCAAATTTGATTTACATCAACGAACATATGCGATAAATGAATTTTGGATAATGTGTGATGAGCAAGTTTTTATTTTATTATATATACTCCTTTAGAAATGGTTTTTTAAACCAAGCAGTAGGTCTCTACAGTTAAATCTTTGCACGATTACCAATGTTTAAAGAAATGATAATAAAGTTTCCTAAAAGAAGAACAAAACACAATCGGCAACTACTTCCAAAAAACTAGACCAGTTAATAGACCTCCACCATCAAGAACTAGAAAAACTAAAAACATAAAAGAAGCATCCTTATCTAAGATGTTTGTCTAGGAGGCGGTATATGATTTTAGAAAATAGGCTTAATATTAGCGATGCAGTTGAGTTGGCACGAGTAGAAGAGAGAGTGAGTAAATACAAGGCAAAACAACTCTTTGAGAAAAAGGCTTTAGAGTGTTGTGAAGTGGGAAGTTTTGCAACGCTTTGCTTTATTCATACGAGCCTCTTTGGCGAGATTTACCCTTTTGCTGGAAAGATACGAGAGGTAAATATCTCTAAAGGTGGTTTTCGTTTTGCACCTGTGAGCTATTTGGAAGTATCTGTCAAAAATATAGAGCAGATGCCACAAGATAGCTTTGATGCCATCATAGAGAAGTATGTAGAGATGAACATAGCCCACCCATTTCGTGAGGGTAACGGTCGTAGTATGCGAATATGGCTTGATCATATACTCAAGAACATGCTTAAAAAAGTGATAGATTGGAGCATAGTCGATAAGGATGATTATCTTCTTGCCATGGAGCGAAGCCCCATAAAAGATATAGAGATAAAATATCTACTCAAAGAGGCACTTAGCGATAATATAGATGACTATAACCTCTATATGCGTGGGATTGATGCGAGTTACTACTACGAGGGTTACATACTCTATAAAACAGAAGATATAAAAGAGGACTAGATGACATTTACTAAAGAGAGTGAATTTGAAAAAGCACTTATACAAGAGCTTAGTAAAAAAGGTTGGGAAGAGAAGATTATTAAAAACCCTACAGAAGAAGATTTACTTCAAAACTGGGCAAATATTCTTTTTGCTAATAACAAAGGTATAGATAGACTGGGTGATGAACCACTAACCCTTAGTGAAATGCAACAAATCATCGAACAAATTAACACTTTAAAAACTCCTCTAAAACTTAATAGCTTTATCAACGGTAAAACAGTTTCTATCGTAAGAGATAATCCTAATGATGCACGACATTTTGGTAAAGAAGTAAGTCTTAAAATATATGATAGACAAGAGATAGCAGCAGGACAAAGTCGTTATCAGATAGTACAACAACCCATCTTTAAAACAAAATCTAAAGATACTCAATGACCGCCGTGGTGATTTAATGCTACTTATAAATGGTATGCCAGTCATTCATATAGAACTTAAAAGAAGTGGGGTACCAGTTTCACAAGCCTGTAATCAAATAGAAAACTACTCCCGTTCGGGTGTTTTTACAGGTCTCTTTTCTCTAGTGCAAGTTTTTGTAGCGATGGAGCCAAATGAGAGTAAATATTTTGCAAATCCTGGCACGGATGGAAAATTTAACAAAGACTACTATTTTCACTGGGCAGATTTTAATAATGAACCTATAAAGGACTGGAAGAAGATAGCTTCAACACTTCTTAGTATCCCTATGGCTCATCAACTTATAGGTTTTTATACGGTAGCAGATAATGCTGATGGTGTTTTAAAAGTTATGCGAAGTTATCAGTACAATGGCGCTAATGCAATAAGTGATAAAGTTGCAAAGATTGATTGGAAAGATAAGAACACTCTTGGTGGTTATATCTGGCATACTACAGGTTCAGGTAAGACGATGACAAGCTTCAAGTCTGCCCAACTCATAGCAAACTCTAAAGATGCAGATAAAGTAATCTTCTTAATGGATAGAATTGAGTTAGGTACACAGTCTCTTAATGAGTATAGAGCCTTTTCAGATGAAAATGAAGATGTTCAAGCTACAGAAAATAGAGGCATTTTAATAACAAAACTAAAAAGTAGTGACCCAGCTAATACTCTCATTGTTACTTCAATTCAAAAAATGAGTAATATCAATGATGAAGATGGTGGATTCAAAGCCAAAGATATTGAACTCATAGGTAAAAAAAGGATAGTGTTTATTGTAGATGAGGCACACCGTTCTACTTTTGGGGATATGCTAATAACTATAAAAAATACATTTGAGAGTGCTGTCTTTTTTGGTTTTACGGGTACACCAATACAAGATGAAAATCAGAAGAAAGATAGTACTACTGCTACAGTGTTTGGTGATGAACTGCATCGTTATAGCATTGCTGATGGTATTAGAGATAGAAATGTACTTGGGTTTGACCCATACAAAATACCAACATATAAAGAAAAAGATTTGAGAGAAGCTGTAGCCCTACAAGAAGCAAAAGCAAAAGATGAAGAAGAAGCAGTAATTGACCCTAAAAAGGCAAGAAGTCTTTTATAAGTTTGTGAATGATGTGACAATGGCAGGATACTTTGATGATGCAGGTAAATATAAAAAAGGGATTGAAGACTATATACCAAGGTCTCAGTATGAAAGAGAAGAACATCAAAATGAAGTAGTTAAAGATATAGTTGAAAACTGGATTAGGATTTAGTCGGAATTCTAAATTTCATGCTATTTTTGCAACAAGTAGTATCCCACAAGCAATTACTTATTATCGTTTACTAAAAGCTAAAATCAAAGATGAAAAACTTGACTTAAAGATAACAGCTCTTTTTGATGCTAACATTGACAACGGTGGGGGTGTGGCATTTAAAGAAGATGGTTTAGTGGAGATAATTGAAGATTATAATGAGCAATATGAACAAGATTTTTCATTGGCAAACTTTCCTAAATTAGAAAAAGATATAGCTTCAAGACTAGCACATAAAAAGCCTTATATCAATATAGAAAAAGAGACTAACAAGCAAATTGATTTACTAATAGTAGTAGATCAAATGCTGACAGGTTTTGATTCTAAATGGATAAATACTCTCTACCTTGACAAAATGCTAGAGTATGCAAATGTTATACAAGCATTTTCAAGAACTAACAGACTTTTTGGAACAGATAAGCCTTTTGGTACTATTCGTTATTATAGAAAGCCACATACAATGGAAGAGAATATAAATAAAGCTATCAAGCTATACTCTGGAGATAAGCCACTAGGATTGTTTGTAGATAGATTAGAAGATAATTTAAAAAGCTTAATCGTATTTATGGCGAGATTGATGAACTTTTTTGCAATGCTGGAGTGGTAAACTTTGAAAAACTTCCTAATGATTTAACAGAGCGAGGAGAATTTTCAAAACTGTTTAAAGAGTTTAACGATGCTCTTGAAGCATCAAAAATTCAAAGTTTTCAATGGGATACACTAGAGTATAAATTTGATAAAAGAGTTATAAAGCTTGATTTTGATGAAAATACATATCTTAGTTTAGTTCAAAGATATAAAGAACTCTCAAGTGCTGGTGGGGAACTGGTGAGGGTGGCGAAGTTCCTTTTGATATTGATGGTTACATAACAGAGATTGATACACAAAAAATAGATGCTGACTTTATGAACTCTCGTTTTAACAAATATCTTAAAGTCCTTGTAAATGGTAATGAAGCAGATATTAAAAAAACATTAGATGAACTCCATAAATCGTTTGCCTCTTTAAGCCAAGAAGAACAAAAATATGCAAATATATTACTTCATGATATTCAGAGTGGAAATATTACAATAGATGAAAACAGAACATTTAAAGAGTATGTAACAGAGTATCAAGCGAATGCTGAAAATTCTCAAATAGCAAGGTTAGTAGAGCTGTTCGGGTTAGATGGTACTAGAATAAAAGAGATGCTAAATAGTGACATTACAGAAACAAATCTTAATGACTATGGTCGTTTTGATGAATTGAAAAATAGTGTTGATAAGGCTAAGGCAAAAAAAATATTTTGAAGAGTTCGAGGGAACAGTAATAAAACCTTATAAGGTAAATCAGAAAGTATATAAACTGCTAAAAGATTTTCTCCTTAATGGAAACATTGATATAGGATTATAAACTTATGCTTTGCAATATTTATCAAAGATATACAGATTTAAAACCATTTGTTGTAAAAAAATGTTGTAAAACTTTAAAAACAGAAAACTTAAAGCCCTTGTTTAAGGGCTAAAGTAAGAAAGATGAGACTAATCCAATAAGCCCACCAAATACACCACCCCAAACAACAAGCCAGTCTAAGTGCTCTTTTATGAGTGTTTGAACTATCTCTTTTACAAGCTCTGGTGTGAGTTCATTTAGGCGGGAGTCTATGACGGACTCTATGGAGTTTAGCATATCCTCGTTAAGTGAAGAGTTTTGGAGATGCTTTTTGCATAGTGGCATTAAATGCTTCAGAGTTTACTATTTTGATGACAGCTACTTTCATCTTAGATGAAAAAGGTTCACGAAGAGTCTCTAATGCTGATTCTCCGCCAAACATACCAAGCATTCCTCCAAAAGAGGATTCCATCACTGTTTTAGAAAGAGCATCAAACGCAGGGGTAAAGTCTGTATCTTGTATGATAGGTTCAAGGTTGATTTTTTGCTCTTCATTTGCAAAAAAGTTCTCTAGTTGTTCGGGAGTGAAAAATTCATTCATCATAAGATTTTTTATGGATGACTTAAAGGCTTCAAAACGCAGAGGAATAACACCACTTCCATAAAGAAGTGGTACTTTTTCAAAAAGCATATGAATGGCTAGTTGATTTGTAAGTGCTCCTGAGAGGGCAAAAAGACCTGTAAAAAGTAGGGCAGAGTGCAACTCTACAAAGAGAAATGAAACTCCTATTAGGATGAGTGCAAGTGTACATTTGTTATAATACTTATTATAGAATTTATTAGATCATAGGAGTAAAGGATACTCCATTACTATTTTTTGTAAGGGTAAGTTTTCATCTTCAGCCCTTTTGTCGCATACTCCATCCCACCTAAGATATTTATAACCTTATAGTTGAGCTTTTGTGACATCCACGGTGCTATCATTGAAGTTCGACTTCCTGTATGACAGATGATGGCAAAAGGTTTTGTTGTATCAACTTTTTCATTTAACTCTTTTAAAAAAACATTAAGGTCGTATTTCCCTTTTTCGTTAAAAAACTCTATGGGTATTGCACCTTTTAAAACTCCTCCATCCCTCCACTCGCCAACGGTTCTAATATCTACAATAGGCAGTTGTGAGTCTAACATTTCTTGTGTCATATATGAGTTTTTTAGCTCTGCAAAAAGTGAAACAGAGATAAGCATCAATAGTAAAAGTATTTTTTTCAATTTGTTCTCCAAAATAAACTGTATAATTATAACAATAATATTTAAATAGGAATACAATGGCAGCATCCGCAAAAGCGATAAACAATGCAAATAGACTTCGTTACATTCGAGCACTTGAGCGTTTTCATAAAGGAATGATTTCATTTTTGATGAATACTCCTGAACTTACACATAAAAGTTTGAACAAAAAGATAGATAATTCTGTGAAACTTCTCAAGAGAATTGATGAGATAGACTTGTATAAGGGTGAACTCAAAGATTTGCAAATTCTTGTTAAAAAAATTATTGGCTATAAAGATTCTGAGGATGATATAGAGAATATAAAAGAAGAAATTTTATATGCTTCAAATCAGCTTGATAAAAATAAAAATGCAAAACGCTATAAAAAAGATAAACATGCGAACTCTATGTTTGATGACTGGGAATAGTGTAGTAAAATGGCAAGAATACTACTCTTAGAAGATGATATAACTCTTGGAGATACTCTTTGTGAGCTTTTAGAGTCTGAGGGGTATGAACTCTCTCTTGTAAGACTTGGCAATGATGTCCTAGACTTAACACAAGAGCAAAGCTTTGAGTTAATGCTCTTTGATGTAAATGTACCAGACTATAATGGCTTTGAGCTTTTAGCGAGTCTTAGAGAGTCAGGTGACACTACCCCGTGTATCTTTTTAACCTCTTTAAATGACATCGCTTCACTCTCAAAAGGTTTTGAAGTTGGTGCTGATGATTATCTAAAAAAACCTTTTGACTTTGATGAACTGACTTGTTCGTATAAAAGCACTACTACGTAAATCTTTTCAAGCTCAAGAGAATGAGATACACTATAAACATCTACTCTATAAGATAGCAACAAATGAACTTTTTGATAAGAATAAGCTTCTCGCTCTAGCACCGCAAGAACAAAAACTAATGGCACTTTTTTTTAAACAAATAGACAAAACAGTAAGTAAAGAAGCACTACTCTTTGAGCTTAATCGAGAAAGCGAAGCAAGCGAGGGAGCACTACGGGTATATATTACTAAGCTACGTAAAGTTGGGCTTGAGATAGAGACTCTCAAAGGTACAGGGTACAGACTTGTTAGAGTATGAAAAAACAGCATTTTGGAAGTTTTTTAGTATTTACTTTGGAAGTGTAGCTATTCTCATCTTGGCTGCTGGCTATTTTTATTTTACAGAGCAGGAAAAGATACTGATAAAAAAAGAGCATTTTTCTATGATTGAACATATTAGAAAAATTAAAATGAACCGACATGAAGCACATACCGATGGAATTACCCATACTGTAGTATATACCCAAATCCCTGCGTTTAATATAAATAACTTTACTATTAAAGAGAACTATTTTGAAGCTTTTATCCCCTATAGTTGGGATAGTGGATATTACAGAGTTCGAAAAAATAAAGATACTTTTTATAAACTACTTTTTGATATTAAAATAAAAATTATTTTGATGCAAGCAGTTCTCTTACTACTCTTTGCAAGTATTAGTTATTTACTCTCTTGGCGTGCACTGCGACCGATGCAAGAGGCGATAAATAAGCTAGATAAATTTTCCAAAGATTTGATTCACGACTTAAACACACCAGTCACATCAATACTACTTAACACTAAAATACTAGAGCGAACAATAGAAGAATCAAAAGCACTTACTCGAATCAAAACAAGTGCCAATGAGATAGGTGAACTACATCATAACTTAACAATACTCCTTCAAGAAGATACTTTTGTTATTCAAAATGAGAATGTTTTTGAGATAGTCGAAGATGTAGTCAATACTCAAAAAGGTATTTGTGAAGATATTCGCTTTATAGTTGAGCATAGTTATTTAGAAGAAAAAGTGAATAAAGATGCCCTAAAACAAATTCTGACAAATATAGTCTCAAACTCCTGTAAATATAATAAAAAAGATGGTATCGTAAAAATTTATGCAAAAAAGAGTTCTCTTTATATTGCAGATACGGGGATTGGTATAGAACAACCTGAGGCTGTATTTGAGAGAAAATATAAAGAGCATAAAAGTGGATATGGAATAGGGCTAGATATAGTAAAGCGCCTCTGTGATGCTATGGAGATAGAGATTTCACTCTCTTCGCAAAAAGAGAGAGGGACGCTTGTCGTACTAAAGTTTAAAAACTATATGTAATATCCATAAAAAGTTTGTCATTATTACTAATGGCATTTGCAAAAGGTCTATCCGACTTTATAGCTGTGTCAAGGTAGTCAATAACTCCGATATTTGCAACTACTGCATCGGCTACATCATACTCTAAAGAGGCTCTAAAAAATCCACCATATTGCCAGTTATGTCCAAACATACTTAGAAGTAGTGTCGCATTTAGTGTGTCATTTCGCATAGAGTGAGTTACTCTAAATGCAGTCTGTAGTTCATCTTCTTGAACATAATCAGGAACATATCCAATTGTCATTCCTGACATCTGCTTTTCATGATTAAAAATATGGCGATTAGCTAATTCAAGTGAGAGTACAGTATCTGAGATACCCATATAGTCTACACCTAGAAGTGCATCGAAGCGACTCTTCTCATCTTGTGTTGAGTTGTACTTTAAGGAGTCTATAAACGCAGCCTCACTTTTAAAAAGCCAACTTCCCTCTACTATGTTAAACGCAGTACCTAAGATCTGTATTTTTGAGACTACTCGTGCAGCATTTGGTAGAGTTCCCTCCAAGTGCCATCTTGAGTCATATACATCAGCCCCATAAAAAGAGATGTCCCAGCCTGAGAAAACACCATTAAGAGAGAGGGCATACTGTGTATTATCCAGACGTGCTTTGGGGTTGGACTAACTCTATAAAAGGGTTTGGTGCATTTGGAAAAACTTTGTCTGCTGGAAAATACTCTCCAAAAGGGGCAGGTTCTAAGAAAATACGACTCTCAAAAATTGCCATAGCACGAGAGACTCCAGTCTCCAAAGTAATAGTCGAGTTTTGCCATAGATGTAGGTAAACGCAGATCTTCTATATCTGTCATACCAGGGAGTCTATTGTCAAGTGGATTGATAACATCGGTAATACGAATACTATCTGACTTTCCCCAAACTACAATTTGACGACCAACTTTGAGGTCTATATCACGAGTGAGTCTTCCTTGTATATATGTATCATCAAAACGCAGCTGGGTACGGTATGCATTGAGTACATCATCATTAAAGGTCTGATTACTTACATCATAATAGGCATCATAAAAACCATCACCACTTACTCTCATCTTCCAATCATCATTAAACTTGTAGTCAGCTTGTAAGAAGAGGGCAGTTTGTGCTTGATTTATCCCGCTATACTCTACACCATCCACACTATGGTCTCTGTAGCCATAAGCACTCTTAAAGGCGATGTTTCCACTTAATGTGAAGTTACTTGGTGTTTGAGACTCTTCTTCATCGGTGATTATCTCCTCACTGCTATCAAGTATCTCTTCATCAAAGCCTCCAAAGTCTAACTCTAAGTCTTCCTCTGCATGAAGCTCTATGAGTGAGAAAAGAAGTAATAAAAAGTAGCTAAGCTTACGAATTTTTCTCAAACTCATATTAGATACCGCGTTCTAATGTTCTTGTAGTAAAAAGAGACTCATCTAAGTCTTGATTGTATTTGATATTTGAAAATTTAAAAATAGACTTATGAAGCATTTTTTTACCTTTTTTTGTTATCATCTGCATCTCTTTTACTGTCCAGATACCATCAAGAAGTTCTAACTCTTTAACCATCATATACTTCAGTTTTTTCCCTTTTTTGATGTAGTTAAGTGCCTGAATGATAACAAAGTTATCTTGTCTTACAAAAACAATACTTTTCTCATAACCTGTCTCTTCTACTGTTTTTTGAGTTTTAGGAGTAACAAGCATTTGCCATGTCTTATGCCCTTTAATAGTAGGCTCTTTCATAATTTTATAAGTATAATCTGAAACATTTCTACTTGTCATATCTGAGTAGGTAAAATCACTTCCCATAAAAGAAGAACTTTTATCACTTGAAGCGATACGTTTTACCTTGCGAAGTGCTGGAAGATAGAGCCACTGGTCATCATCAGCATTTGAATCTTCATAATCATATGTTAAAAAAGCTGTATTTTTTACATCAGCAGGAGAGAGAAAAAAGAGAAGTTTGAGTGTATCTTCACCTCTGTTTTTTGTATAGACTTTTAAGTTACGCACTCTCTTTTTATTGCTTTTGTCTATAAGTATCATCTTCATATCTGAGATGATATTGTCTCCCTCATCTCTATCGTGTACTTTTTGTGCTATCTCTTCGCCTGTTATGGCAAAGAGAGAAGTGAGTGTGAGTGTTGCGAGTAGTAGTATTTTTATAAACATTATTTATCCTTTGTGATAAGAGTCAGAAGTGCTGGCCCTAAAATGATGTTGGCTAGTAGTGCTATGAGAATAGCACCACCTGCAAGAATTCCGAAGTTTACAAGGTTACTTAAACTTGCAAACATATAAACAAAAAATCCAAGGCTCAGGACTACTGAAGTAGCAACAAGTGCTCGACCTGTTCCTACCATGGTCATCTCAACTGCCTCTTGTGTAGAGTAACCTTGATGATGATACTTTGCAAAGTTATGAAAGAAGTGGACAGTATCATCAACACTTAGACCTATAACGATGGCACCTACTAGCATAGTAAAAAGGTCAAGTGGCATATCTACAAGTGCCATAAAACCAAGTGCTATGATGATAGGCAGAAGGTTTGGCAGCATACTTATAAGACCTATTTTAAAGCTCCCAAGTAAGATTACCATCATAATTGCGATAAGTACAAATGCCATAAGGTAAGATGTAGCCATTGAGTCCATCGCTGCTACAAGTGTTCTTTGAAAGAGTGGTACCATACCTGTTATGGTTACCTCTGCATGATTTCCTAACTTTTCATGAAGTATTTTTTGGAGTTCATCACTAATGGCAGTATATTCGCTCGCTTCCATCCAAGGGAGTTTAAATGTAACTCTAGCCTTGCTCATACTTGCATCGACAAAGTCCTCTAAGTCATCGCTACCAGAGTTTTCAAATAGTAAAAATTCTTGAGGGATAAGGGAATCATTATCAGTTATTCGGTAGTACTCGGGCTTGTTTTCATGTAGTGCTCTATGAATCTCTTTTAGAACATCCCCAACACTCCAACCCTTACCTACAAAGTGTGTATCGGTCTTAAATTTTTCTAGTTCATGAACTGCTATCATCTATTTTTTGAAGTAAAACAGCATCATAAAGACCATTCTCTTTTTGTGTATCTATGATAACTTCCATAGTTACAGAGCCACGAAGTGCCTTATCTACTTTAAAAGTAGAGATTTTTATAGGGGAGTCATCTGGCTGCCATGAGAGTGTATCGTGTTTAAATGAGACTTTCATTGCTAGGTATATAAATGCAACCGCGATGATAAAAGAGACAAGAACAATCTTTTTGCATGTAAAAAACTAAAATCAGCAATAGCTAAAAGAAAGTTATCCATTCTTTTTGATGCCTCAACTGCAGAGTGTTTTGGCTTAAGTGGAAGCACACTTAAAAGAGCAGGAAGTAAAACAATAGTGTTAAGGAGTGCAATAAGTACACCAAGTGCTCCAAAAACTCCTAGTGCTGCAATTGGCTCAAGTGAAGCAGTAGAAAAGGAGAAGAGACCAGCTGCTGTAGTGAGCGAAGTCATTATGATAGCTAAGCCAGAGTGTCCTAGTGAGTGGACAATAGCCTCATCTTTATCACCATGCTCATTAAAGTGTTTAAAAAACATAGAAAGAAGGTGAACTACTGCTCCTATACCAACGGCGAGTAAAAAGGATGGAAGAATTTGTGTTGGAATAGTGATGGGAGTTCCAGCGATAGCCATAAAACCAATGGTAGTAAGTAGAGAAATAAGTACAATAAAGATAGGAAGTAGCACAGCACTTAAACGCCTAAAGACAACAAAAAGAAAAATCATCATTATAAGAATTACAAGTTTTACAAATTTTTGCATATCTTTTTGTACTGACTGTTTATTGTAGTCATTTACAGCTAGTGAACCTGCTACATAAACACTAAAGTCATCGCTGTTAAACTCTTGTGCTATCTTATTAGCAGCTCGAACCATTTCACTCTTTGATGGGTCTGTTAAAAACTCTGCATGATTCTCTTGAGTCTCTTCTTCACCAAAACCTTCTAAATCATCTGCACCCTCAACACTCTCATAAGCACTCGGCTCTAAGATAATTGTTGTGAAGTTATGGGCTGTATTGTAGAGTAGATTTTCATACATTGCATTATTTAAAGCAGTTTTTTTGATCTTTGAGAGTTCTTTGTCTGTAGTAGGAAAGTTCTCCATAAGGTCTTCAACTATAAGACTATCACCTTCTCCACGAGTATTTCTTGCATTTATTAAAGAAGTTATGTCGTTAAGGTGGGGAACATTATGCTCTAGCTTATCGTGAAGTTTTTGTAGTTTAGTCAGAGTAGGGAGAGAAAAAATATCTTTTGCTTCTACTATCACCATGATTTTTTCATCTTGACCAAACTGTTCTTTAAATGCTTCATAACGAATAAGAGCAGGGTCGTTAGCCTTTAAAAACCCTTCTGTTGAAGTATCAATAGTAATAAAACGCAGGTTGGAAATGATAACAATACTTATTAATAACATGACAAATATTGTTTTTTTCGCATTCTTAGTGATGGATTTACCCATCTTTTGCAGTTGTAATTCGCTAGAAGTTTTCCAGTTCATAATGTTAGCCTTATAATTTAATATACTAATGTTAGTTAATTAAGATTAGGCTAACGTTAAGAGGCATTTTAACCCATTTGAACAGAATCAATCTCACCTTTAAACTCAATAATAGAAAAATTAACTTGATTGGCTATTGACTCAGGTGTATTTCTCCTTAATGCTGAATCTCTTAGGCGAATCTTGCGTGTTGGTTTATTATATTCACCAATTACATATGTTACTAAGATGTAAGGGTCTGTGTGCAAATCACAACTTGAAGATGTTGTTTCAATTTCTGGAACACAATACTCAATCTCAATATCTGGATCTACCATTGACTTGTTTACAATCTCTAGTACTTTTTCCAATTTCTTATGAAGTTCTTCTTTTTCTTCTTCTAACTCTTTTGGATCATTGAGAAGCATTAAAATTTTTTCTAATTTTTCTTTAATCTCATCTTCCATTACAGTTTCTTCTGTATCATTGAGAAGTGCTACCACCTCTTCAAGTTTAACTTTGATTTCTCGTTCCATAATAATTCTCCTAAAATAGTTAATTATGAGCTTTAGCCCATTCTTATATCATCAGCTTCTTCTTTGAAATTTTCAATAGAAAGAAGGATGTGTTTTGCTAAGTCCTCAGGTGAACTCTGTAGAGCTACTTTCCCTAAACTTACCTTACGTGTTCGTGTAGTATATTGGTCTTCACTATAGGTCAATAAAATGTATGGATCTTCTGAGACTGCATCTGCTGTTATATCAGGTATACAGTAGTTAACATCTACTTCAAAGTCAATCATTGCATCATTGGACAAGTGCAATAACCTCTTCTATTTTTTGATTTTAGTTCTCTTTTTTCCATTTCTATTTTTTCTGGATTATCTAGTAGGGCTAAAACTTTTTCAAGCTTCACTTTAACTTCTTTATCTAATACCACTGCATCTGAGTCATTGAGAAGTTTTACAACTTCTTCAAGTCTCTCTTTAATTTCAGTTCTCATAATAATTCTCCTAAAATGATATAGCCAGAATAAAAATATTTACCTGTACTTGTCATAATTCTAGCATAAAAACAAAATTGTATCAATAAATTATAATAGATTATAATCTTACAAAATATTTAAATAATATACTTATTTAAATATTTAACATTGGAAATTATGAGTGCAAAGTTAAGTTGTTAGCGTAAAGTTTTTGTTTGAATTTAACCTTTATACTCTTCTTCTAACATACTGTCCATAAAACTAAAGAGTTCATCAGATGCTTCTTCCATTTTTTCAAAGTTAGCAACTATGGTGTCAGCATTAGAAAGTGTCTCTGTCTCTGGGTCGTTATGCAAGAAAATAAGGTTAGCATTTACATTTTTATGGACTAAGGCATGTGGGGCTGCAATCTTAGAGAATGCATTAGAACTTGAGAACCTCTCTTTTCCTTCTGAGTCATACCACATACCAAGATTACACTGATGAGAATTAACCTCTTTAAGAATTGGTTCAAGGGACATTATGGAGTTGTAAGCACGAGCTTTATAGAGAATATGATCAATTTTTGCAAGAACTATAAAGGTACTGTTCTCCATGTGGTGAGAACTCTCTACTATATGAGTTGAGCCATCACTTAACTCTATTAAAGTTTGCTCAAACTCTTCTACCTTCTGGGTTGTTGTATCAACTGTCTCTTTCATACTCTCAGATGAGCTTTGAATCTCATTCATACCTTGTTGGAGTGACTTAATACTCACTGAGATTTCACTTGTTGCCTTATGTGTACGTTCTGCTAGTTTGCGGACTTCATCAGCAACTACGGCAAACCCACGACCATGCTCTCCCGCACGAGCAGCCTCTATAGCTGCATTTAGTGCAAGTAAGTTTGTCTGATCTGCGATGTCAGTAATAAGCTCAATAACAGATGTAATACTATTAGTTTGGTTTGCTAACTCTTCTACACTAGCATTATTTATACTAACTTGTTCATTGAGATTGTGTAACTCCGCTACTGCTTGAATAATATTTTCACGAGTGTTAGTTGATAAATCTGCAGCAGATTTTGTAGAGGCAGTAACTTCTTTAAGATTTTCAATATTAGTTTGAAGGTTCTTTTGAATTACAGTTAAAGATTCTGAAACATTTCTACTACTTTGGCTTAGTCGTGCATTAAAAGTATCTCGCAGAGCTTTTGAGTGTTGTTCTTGCATGAAGTTTATACTACTCATTACACTATTAACTGCAACTACAAACTCTCCATCCATTCCCTCTGCTGATATAGCTTGGGAAAAATCACCATGTGAAGCATCTGTAATAGCACGGTTTATTTCATTGATTAAGGTACTTGTATGTGCAATTAAGATGTTTAAACTTATACCCATCTGACCGAGTTCTGTATCTTTGTTGTTATTATCTGCTTTTTGTGAAAAGTCACCTTGTGCTGAGAGAGAAATAAGATGTGTAAATTTGTTTATTCCATTTGTAACTGACTTTTTGATAAGAGTTGCAAGTATGAGAACAAGAAAGCCAATTATAATTCCTGATACAAGTACTAAGTACTTGCTAAAAAATATTTCCCGCTCTAAGCCTTCAGAATCTTCTTTGAGTTGCGCTTGTTTAAGATTGACTAACTTTTTAAAAGCAACTCTTGATCTGTTGGCATAAGGTGTAAGTTCTGTTTTATATTTTTCTATAGAGTGTTGGCGCATCGTTTTTAATCTGTTCTTTAGAAAAACTCAGCATCATAGATAATGAGTTTTCTAAAAATAACATAGTGCTTGATTGTGCTTTTTTAACCATTTCTAAAGAGCTAGCGTCTGTTGCCATAATATCTTTTAAATGATCAAACTCTTTACGAATATTTTCAATACTTGATTTTAGTTTCTCAATATCTTTTTGATAGTCACCACCAAGCATAATATCTCTTGTCGTTCTACTCACATAGTTCATGTTTTTTTCAATTTTTAAAACACTAAATCCAGCACTCATAGAGTTGTGACGAAGATGCGAATACTCACTTTCAATATTGGACATAGCCCAAAAAACAAATATGGTTGCACAAAAGATAGCAACAGTTGCCATGGTGATTAGGTAGTTCATCTTTTTCTTAATACTCATACTCTCAAACATATAAATCCCTTTATTTTTAAGTAATTTTATTATAACCGAAATATTTTAAAAGTCCAATTATTAAGTAATTTATTCTTAGAAAAGGAGCCATTAGTCACTACTTCTGTTATAATACAATTACAATTAAACTAAGTAATAAAATTAGGATTATAAATGTCAATAACAAGCGATACAATAAAAAAATTTGTGAAAAATGATTGTCCAGAAGATGACATTTTTTATCAAGCGATGGAAGAGGTTATCTGTTCTATTTCACCTCTACTAAAATCAGATGATAGATATAAGAAGTATGCAATACTTGAGCGTTTAGTTGTACCTGATAGAATTATCAAGTTTAAAGTTGCATGGTTAGATGATAATAATGAAATACAGGTAAATACAGGTTTTCGTGTTCAGTTTAACAATACACTAGGACCCTATAAAGGTGGACTGCGTTTTCATCCAACAGTAAATGAGGGGATACTAAAATTTTTAGGGTTTGAGCAGATTTTAAAAAACTCTTTGACAGGCTTGCCAATAGGTGGTGCTAAAGGTGGAAGTGATTTTAATCCTAAAGGAAAAAGTGATTTTGAAATAATGAAGTTCTGCTCATCATTTATGGTCGAACTCCATAAGTATATTGGTCCACGCATAGATGTACCAGCTGGCGATATAGGTGTTGGAGGGAGAGAGATTGGATATCTTTTTGGTGAGTATAAGAAAATAACTTCTTCACATCAGGGAGTCTTGACAGGAAAACCTTTTGTATTTGGTGGCTCACTTATGCGTCCTGAAGCTACAGGATATGGGGCTGTTTATTTTACTCAAAAGATGCTTGAGATAGAAGCAAAAGAGCCACTAGAAGGCAAAATATGTACCGTTAGTGGTGCAGGAAATGTTGCTCTTCATGTAATTGAAAAATTACAACAAATTGGTGCTATACCAGTAAGCTGCAGTGATTCTAAAGGTACTTTATATGATTCTCGTGGTCTTGATTTAGCACTACTCAAAGAACTTAAACTTGAGCGTCGCGTTTCACTTGAAGAGTATGTGAAAACACATGAGAGTGCGAAGTACACTCCAGTGAGTGAGTATCCTGAGCATGCACATGCAGTATGGGATATTCCATGTTATGCTGCGTTTCCTTGTGCTACACAAAATGAGTTAAATGAAACAGATGCACACAACTTGATAACGAATGGGTGTGAGAGTGTAACTGAGGGTGCAAATATGCCTTCAACCCTAGAAGCAACGGCAGCGATTTTGTCACATAAGTTATGTTTTGCTCCAGCTAAAGCAGCAAATGCAGGGGGTGTAGTTGTAAGCTCATTTGAGATGTCTCAAAATGCAGCAATGACTCGATGGACTTTTGATGAGGTTGATGAAAAACTTAAGCTAACTATGCAACAGATATGCACACGTGTTGCCTTAACTGCTAAGGATTATGGAGTAGAAGGAAACTATGTAGATGGTGCAAATATCGCAGGCTTTAAAAAAGTAGCTGATGCAATGATTGCAGAGGGTATCTAAATGTTCTTGTATACGGTTTTTACTTTTTTTTATAATTTTTAGCATATCTGTTTTTGCAACAAATATTAAGTATAGCCCATTTATTTTATCTCAAATGAGTATAGTAGAAAGAATGAATGATAGTAATGCAACGCAAGCGAGTATTGCAAAATTATTAAAAGAACAAAATAGTTTATATGAAAAGACCGTGAATTCTATTATGTCTAATAAAAATAAATTTATTCAAAATATAGAACTTTATGAAGATGAAATATTTTCCGCTCAAGAAAGTAATGATGATTAATAAACGAGCAGGTAATAAGTTTGCAGTTTTACGTGATGAAGTTGCTTTGAAAATTTATCTTGTTTTACGTTCTCAAAATAGAATGTTTAAAGCAATACTGCTTGCTTTAGATTCTAATACTATCGAAGCATATGAGAAAAAACTTAATGATATTGTGGGAGTGAATCAAAAAGAGATACAAACATATTTTCAAAAAGATTATACTGAGTTCCTTGCAATAGATAGCGATAGTAAAATTTTACAAATAGCGAAAAAAAATATCCATGATTTGTCTGTTTTACAGAGTGTAAACTCTGACTTAGTCAGTTATATTTATAAATTTAGTACAAAAATGTATAGATTAAATAAGTATTCTAAATATCATCTTATCTCTGTTGTTATATACATCAACTCATTAGCAGTAGTTGAGGTGCTCAATCCTATCTTAGAGCCTTATGGATTAAGTGTAATTAAATTAATCTCAATGCTCTTACTTATTGTGATGATATATTTCTTTAGAAAAGTGGTTTATGTTTACTTGGAACGTTATATTTTATCTCTTGAGTTACTGAGCCAATACTCTAAGGAAATCTCTCAAAAAATTAAATCTTCTATAGAGTCATTAGTAATAGTGATAAATATAAATATGATTATTTATGTTTACAATGATTTTAGTTCCGTTGAACTAATTTCGAGATTTTTTAATATGATATATGGATTTTACTTTACATTAATTCTCTATAAGGTAGTAAATACTGTGGCTCGAATTAAACTCGCTAGTGTCACAAGTGCTAAGTCAAAAATCAAAAATGATTTAATAAATGTTGGTCTTAAAATCATCAACTTTATCATTTTAGTAATAGGACTCCTTAATACTGCTCTTTTTTGCAGGAGTGAACTTAACTGCTGTTCTCTCTGGTCTTGGTATTGGTGGTTTTGCTGTTGCATTTGCTGCTAAAGATACCATCTCGAACTTTTTTGGAACACTCTCTATACTTTTTTCAGATGTATTCTCACAAGGAGATTGGATAGAGATAGATGGGAATCAAGGAGTTGTCGTTGAGATAGGTCTGCGTGTTACAACTATACGCACCTTCGATAATGCACTTATAGCCATCCCAAATGGAACCTTTGCTTCTAAAGATGTAAAAAACTGGGATAAACGCATACTCGGGCGTCGTATAAAAATGCACATTGGTGTGAAGTATGACTCTAAAAGTGAAGATATAAAAAATGCGATACAAGAGATAAGAGTGATGCTTGATAAACATCCACAAATTGCAACAAAAGCAACAAAGTATTCTCACCATAACGAGAGAACTCATACCGCTAAACTTGTCTCAAAAGATGACTTAGAAGGGGTGAAAAACAACTTGCTTGTTTATCTCGATGAGTTCTCAGACTCAAGTATAAACATCCTAATATACTGCTTCTCAAAATCTGTCAAATGGGCTGAGTGGCTAGAGACAAAAGAAGATGTAATGCATAAGATAATGGCTATTTTAGAGAAAAACAATTTAGAATTTGCTTTTCCTTCACTCTCTATTTATAAGGAAAAATAGAACTTTACAACTGATATTACAGACTTTTCTCCTTATAGTCCGTAACACAAGTTAATGTAGATTCTAAAGCTAAGTTTCAGTCTATTTGGATAGAATAATTTTACAAAATTCCATATAAAGAATATCTATGCAACAGACACAATCAAGAATCAACCTTTATGCACTCCTCTCTCGCATCATGCTCCAAGAGTTAGATGTGGAGATGTTACAGATGATAAAAAATGATGAAAACATCTTAGACTTTTTCCCAACTTTGAAAAAATGGGCTCCTCTTAATGAGTTAGCAGAGCAGAAACTTTTAGAAGAGGTCATCAACCCTGACTTTGTAAACCTTTCTGTTTTACATCTTATCCCTTATGAAACTTTTTATACACGAGAAGATCAAATGATAGAAACAGGTGGGGCAAACCCCGTAACTGACATCTACTCTGCTTATGACTTTATGGTTGACTATGAAGTGGCTCGTACACTCTCATCAGATCATATAGGTGTTGAGTTAGAGTTTATGCACCATTTAGCAAACGCAGAGCTTCAAGCACTTAAAGATAATAACAATGATGCTGTAAAAGAGCTTAGAGAAACACAACATGAGTTTTTAAACAAGCACCTCTTGCAGTGGGCACCTCTGTATTTTATAAATATGAAATACGAAGCGAGAACACCACTCTATTATGATGCAGCTGAGATGGCTTTGGAGTTTATACTGAGTGATAATGAGTATTTAACAAGTGAGATTAGTGCATAAATGTTACAGTTAAACGCGGGACTTTGTGTTCGTTCACTAAGTGTAGAGAGTGAATGTAACAAGTGTGAACTTGTATGTCCAACTACGGCTATTGCTATTGGTGAGAGTAACCTTCCTGCTATTAATTTTTCAGAGTGTGTTACTTGTGGAGCTTGTACTGCGATATGTCCTAGCGAGGCACTGACCCTAGATGAGTTTGATGCAACGAACTTCTTTTTGATTTTGTTGAAGATGATGATACCCTTTTATCTTGTCGTAAAAATGTTCCTTGTATTTCTGCTCTTAGTATAGAGCATATTATCTCTTTAGCAGTGCTAAAAAAAGAGTTAGTATTTGATATGGGCTATTGTGGGGATTGTGATATTGCGCACACTTGTCATAAACAGATACTCTCAAACTATGAAGAAGCTACATATCTTTTAGAAGCTATGGAGAGTGAAGCGGTTATAAAGTTAGAAAATATTTGTTACACGAACGAGTCTAAGAGTTCTAAACGCAGGGACTTTTTAAATGCAGCAAACCTCAAAACAGTAGCAAAAGTGAAAAAAAGTTTCGAGGATGAAGTACAAAAAGCGAGTGATGAACTCACAGAACATACTTTAGAAAAAACAGATATAGCACTTCTAAGACGTAAAACAATTCCAAATCGCCGTAAGATATTTTTTACTGCGATAAAAAGAGCAATAAAGCCCTCACAGTTTCATATAATAGATGCTACTGAAGTTAGCTTTACTTCTCAAAAACTGATGGATGAAGAGGCTTGCACCGCATGTCAGATGTGTTATCGTGTCTGTCCAACGGGTGCTCTTGTCTCAGATGTGAAAAACTCTAAAATAGACTTTGATCCATTTTTATGTATAAAGTGTCATATTTGTCATGATGTATGTGAACCAAATGCTATTACCTTAGCTGATTCATATAATGTCAAAGAGTTTTTGAGCCAACAGTACAAAACCTTATGAGTTTTAATGTTCGCCGTTGTGATGAATGTGATGTGGTTTTTAGTACAAATAGTGCGGATAAAATGTGTTATAGATGTAAGTGTGAAGAGGAAGAAGCACGAGAACTTTGGGGTATTACAGATGATATGTAAAAAGGAAAAAATAGCATGATGAATGATGACAACCAGATTTCTCGCCAAACAAAACTCTTTGGGTTTATAGGTGAAGAGGCTGGAGTAAGTAGATTTAGCGCAATTATGAACTAAAAGTTCAAAGAAAATAGTGATGACACTATGATAATACCTATGAACATTCGTGAGGATGACCTCTACTTTACTGTGAGTAATATGAAAAAATCACAGGTAAATGGTGCTGTAATATCTAGCGAATATGTTACAAAAGTTGTAGATATTTTAGATACTAGCTCTGAGATGGTTAAACGCAGCGGTATGTGCGATATTTTATACCGTGAGGGTGAAACTCTTCGTGGAGATATTTTTAGTGTACGAGTTTTGAGTGAACACCTAAAAGATATGATGGTAAATAAAATTGCAATCATTGGAACAAACCATTATGCAAAAGCATTTTCACTTTTAGCTTGTGGTTTTAATGTGAGTTATTTTAATGATTCACTCGAAGAGTTAATGAGTTTTACACAAGAGTTAGAGTTAAAAGATGCTGACATAAATCGTATCGCTAGTGATATGAGCAGTGACTTTTCAGATTTTGATGTAGTTCTTGACTTTTCTGATATGGCATCCCTATCTATGGTGAGTGCATTAGCAAAGTTATCTATGGATATGAAAAACAACAAACAGTTCTCTGTTTTAAAAAACAGAGCCTTAGAGTTAAACGCAGAGTATGTAAGTTATGATGGAATTATCGAGAAACTTACTGCAAAAGCATATATAGAAATTAAAAAATAGAGGAGAGAGTATGAATGAAGATTTAAGTGATTTAAGAGCAGAGTTTGATAAGTTTGTAAAACAAGAGTGTGCTATCGGTGAAGATGGACAGATAGAGCAAAACAGAGATGGAGGTGATCAGGTTGATGAAGAGCCAACTCCTCAGTTTGTTGATGCTCTGACAGAGCGACTTTTAGCACCTGCAATTAGTGGTGTTTACCTCTCTCGTATAGATATTAAACGTGTGGCTGAAGCTATTGATGAGTCTATTCCCATTAAAGAACGCACGAAAATGGTAAGAGCACTTTTTCGTCATACAACAAAAAAAGAGTATTTAAGTGATGCCTTTACTGAGATTACAAAACATATTAATGGTCGTATTATGATTTACAATGAACTAGCTGAGGCTTTTCCTGCTTCAAAGTCTATTTTTGATGCTCATGTTTCTCAAAGCAAATAAAATGTCTAAAATGTTTGAAACTATAATAAATGATTTTGAAGAGATAGAACCCTCTTCTGATCCTTTAATGGTATAAAGATTTTGAGATGTTAGATAATACAAAACGAGCAAATATTAAACATGGTGACTCTGTTGCTATAGTTCTAAAACAAGACCAAGACACAGGTCGTTTAACTGATGGTATTGTTCGTGACCTTTTAACGAAGTCTGTTTCTCATCCTCACGGTATAAAAGTAAGACTTATGAGTGGAGAAGTAGGGCGGGTTAAAGAGATATATTAACTACTAAAGGTATTTTATGAAAAAACGTACAAAAATTTTAGCCACTGTTGGACCTGCTAGCGACTCTTTAGATACTCTTGTTGAGCTTATAAACGCAGGGGTTAATGTCTTTCGTTTAAATTTTTCTCATGGTACTCATGAACAACACCTTATAGTCCTACAAAGAATCCGTAAAGCTATGGATGTTACGGGACTTATAGTTGGTATACTTCAAGATATAAGTGGTCCTAAGATTCGTATAGGAGAGCTTCAGTGTGACTTCTCTTTAAAAGAGAATGATACACTTATCTTTAGTACTAAAGAGATACAAGGCTCGCAACTCTCAGACAACACTTATCAAGTAAGTATAAATTATCCTCAAGTTTTAAAACAGTTGAACTTAGGTGATTACATCTATCTTTATGATGGGATTATTCGTACAAAAGTTATAGAACTAAATGAAACTGAGGTCAAGGTTACAGTTGAAAACTCTGGTATGCTCTCTTCGAAAAAAGGTGTTAACTTTCCAAATACAAGACTTGGAGTAGATGTCCTAACAAGCTAAAGATAAAAAAGATATAGAGTGGGGTGTACAAAATGGTGTAGACTTTATGGCTATCTCTTTTGTTCAAAATGCACAAGATATGAAAAATGCAAGAGCAATAGTAAAAAGTCATGGTGGCGAGCAAAATCTTATTGCAAAGATAGAAAAGTTTGATGCAGTTGAAAATATAGATGAAATTATCGAGAATAGTGATGGTTTAATGGTTGCTCGGGGTGATTTAGGTATAGAAGTGCCATACTATGAAGTGCCAAACATTCAAAAAATGCTTATAGCTAAGGCAAATGCAGCTAGTATTCCTGTTATTACGGCAACTCAGATGCTCCTTTCTATGACAAAAAATGAAAGAGCAACACGTGCGGAGATAAGTGATATAGCCAATGCTGTTATGGATGGAACTGATGCAGTTATGCTCTCAGAAGAGAGTGCTGTTGGAGAATATCCAATACTCGCTGTTGAGACAATGTTTCAAACTATTAGAGAAACTGAAAAGCTCTATAAGTACTATCGTTATGAAGGTTATGTTAATAAAGACATCGGAGATACTATAAGTGAGTCAGCAGTAAGACTAGCACGAGATGTAGATGTAAAAGGTATCTTTGCAATAACATCTTCAGGTGCTAGTGCTCGTAAACTTGCAAGATATAAACCAAAAAAGAGTATTTATGCCATTACTCACAATGCACAGGTACGAGGACAAATGAGTTTAATATGGGGTGTCATTCCTTTAATGTCAGTAGAAAAAGCATCTTTATCTAATATCTTAAACTCATTTATGAGGAGAGGCTTAAAAGAGGGGTCGATAAAAAAAGAGAACTCTTACATACTTACAGCAGGTGACCCAATAGGTAAAGCAGGTTCTACAAATATGATACGAGTTATCTCAAGTGAAGATATGAAAGAGTTTAGTTAAACTAAGCTCTGCAGATATAGGTACCCTTGCCAAAGAGCAGCTGTGGAGATACCCGCTGCAACTCCTGCGATTATGTCATCACCCATAACACCTACACCACCTTTAGCTTCTCTGTCTATTCGACCGATGATAGAGGGTTTTGTAATATCGAAGTATCTAAAGAGCACAAATGCTAAGAGTGATTGGATTAAAAAACCATTTTCTAGTTGTGTTACTTCGTTCATGGTAACACCAACTGCAGGTGCAATACTGAGTGCTAACCACATCCCTACAAGTTCATCTATAACAATATTTTGAGAGTCATGTGTTTTACTTGCCTCTTCGTACTTGTTTATAGCTTTAATGGCTATGAGTGTGATAAGTACAGTTGCTAAAAAGAGTGTGTTTGTATCGAAGTAGATAAGGATAAGCATTCCAAGAGGCAAGGAGAGTAGTGTTCCAACTGTTCCAGGTGCTTTTGGTGCAAGCCCACTATATCCAAGTGTTAAAAAAAACCAGTTCATTGTTGTCCTTATGTGAGTGAAGATGTCTTATAAAGTTTCATAAGTTCAAGATAAAAATCTCTCTCAGTATGCTCTTCAAGTAGACCTTTTGTAGCAAAGGTGTCATAATAAAGCTTTTCTAAGTTTTTAAACCTATCAGGATAAAGTTTTGAGAGTAAAAAAGCACTAATCTCTTTTCTAATAAGAACGGCAGGAGGTAGTAGTCCAGCTTCAAGAAGTTGAAGTATAGAGTCAGAATGGTACGATATTTGGTTATGTTGACCATGAGGACAGGTGTTTTTACTCACAAGTGTTGTACACTGATTACAGTAAACATACTCACTTGCAATTTCAATCTCTATATCTATCCCAATAACACGGTCGATAATTGACTTATTTGAGTTACAGTCATAAAACATTCCAAGACCTGCATGATTACGACCAATAGTGAGTCTATCACAACCATAGTTATTTGCGACAATAGCATCAAGAATAATTTCATTATAGCCTGCAAAGATATAAGAGTTTTCTAAAGGTACAATAATAACGCGATTTTTTGGTAAAAAATTATTGAGATAGTATTCTAGTGCTTCATATCTTAAATCATAAGTAATATTACTGCTAGCATAAGGCTTTAAAAGAAAAATTACGAGTAAGTCAGTACTGTCTAGCGTCTGGCGAATGAGGCGTTCATGCCCACGATGCAGAGGGTTTGCAGCCATAACTAAAGAGCTTGTATGTTTAGCATCTACTCTTTTTTTTGCATTGAGAATATCAATCTTACCCTTGTTTGGTTTTGTTTTAAGAAGTTTATACTCTCCACTAAGTGCCCAAGAACCGAGTCTTTTCATTGTAGCTTGAACACCAGGGTGTGTAGAATCATCGGTTCCATATATATGCTTGACTCTAACATGTGGGTCTATTTGAAAAGTTTCTTCTACGTGGAGGGTTGCGAACTCTTCACCCTCACATAATAAAAGAATCTCTTCTCCAACTTTTAAAGAACTAATAATCTCTTCATTCTTCTTCCCTGATGGTGCAAGTATAAATGGAAAAGGAAATGATTTTCCATTTATAAGACCAGTCTCTAGTACAAGTTTTGACTCTGCTTCAGACATAAGTTTTCTAACAGGTGCTAGTAAACCATCTGCTACAAGTTCAAGAACAGAAGCCGCTTCTTTATCTATATAAAGTGTTTTATTTTTTCTTAATGATGTCATATTTTTTGCGTTTTTCCCATAGACTTTTACGACTAATACCGAGTTTTTTAGAAAGTTCTGTATCTGGATATTTATCTTGATAGTTCAGAACAATAAATTTTACATAATCTTCAATAGGTAAAATTTCACCCTTATCAAAAACATTATTTTCATTTTTTATTTCTAAAACTGGATGTGCAAACTCTTCGCTATCTATCTTTTCAGTACTAGATATAATGATTTGTTTTCCTGCGATAAGTTCACAGAACTGTTTTTTATCATTTTTCTTGAGTACTTGAAAATCAATAATATAGATAAGCGTATTTTGTGGTAGCAACTCAACTTCAGCTAAAGATTTAGAATTACTAAGTGTAATAAAATGTATTGGTAAGTTGTGTTTTTGTGCATATTCAAAGGCAAAAGCATCGGAATACTTTTGAAAACTTGAGCTTACAAAAAGTGGGAGTTCTAAATTATCAAGAGGTTTTTCATGTTGTGCATTTAAAAATGTATGTGTTAGGTACTTTTCATATGCTGCAGTACGGCGTTTTAACTTCTCATAATCTTGATAGTGATTTATTTTTCGGATAAGCTCTTCTATCATAAAAGGTTTGAGTATATAGTCTTTTGCTCCTGCTACTAGTGGTTTAGAAACAGTATCATTACTGATGTATGAAACCATAAGTATAATGATAGAGCTTTTAAATGTCTCAATAACAGGAATAAAATCTTGTCCATTGATATTTGTAGAGAGTAGAACTAACATCATAGTTATTACTTCTAATGGCATCTTTTGTAGAGGTACACATTTCACAAATATGACCTATCTCACCTAGTTTTGTTGCTATGCTTTGTGCTAAATAAACTTCATTTTCTATAATTAGTATCTTCATGTTATCCTATCATCTTCCAGTTAAAATATTTTAAATTTGCATTTGAAGTGACTGCAACACCTTCTTCTCTACCAACAAATCCAAGCTTTTCAGTTGTTGTTGCTTTTACATTGACTCTTGCACTATCTAGTTGAAGTATCTCAGCTATACAGATCTCATTTGCATTTTATACTTAGCAATACGAGGTTTTTGGGCTGCAATAGTTATATCAACATTTATTATTACAAAACCAAAATTGTTTAGTTTTGTAACAACTATTTTTAGTAATTCTTTGGAGTCTATACCCTTATACTTTTCATCGTTATCAGGAAAGAGCATACCTATGTCTCCCATTCCTGCAGCACCTAAGAGTGCATCTATTAAAGAGTGTAGGGCTACATCTCCATCACTATGTGCTAAAAAGCCATACTCAGAGTCTATTTTTACACCACCTAGCCACATTTCGCCTTTTGTATCAAAGGCATGGACATCAAAACCATTGCCACTTAAAATATCACCAGAGGGTGCATCTAAGCAGGGAATTTTATTTAAGTCTTGAATGTAAGTAATCTTATGTGCATCTTCATCACCTAAGATAAAAGTACGATTACCACCATTAGCAACAATAGCACTACTCTCATCTGTAAACTCTTCATCTGTTTGAAGTGCATCTCTTAAAACATCGGTGCGAGAGAGTTGCGGTGTCTGAACTCTTTTGACTTTTTCTCGGTCAATTGTTTTTCCATCATACACTATTGTATCTGTTACATTAAGGTATGGCACAACTGTATCACTTTGACCTTTTTGAGCGATGATATGCTCTAAAAACTCTTCACTCACACAAGCTCGAGCAATATCACTTACTAATACATATTTACTCTCTACTGCATTAAGTGCATTTTTCAAAGATTCTTGTCTTGTGTTGCCACCTTGGACAAAAATGATAATTTGCATAGTTCTTCATAAAAACTATATCTTGGGCTGATGAGACAATAATAATTGTTGAGAATTTTTCTGTGTTTTGGAACTTTTGTGCTACAAATTGCCACAGTGGCTTATGATTTATACGCAACCAATGCTTTTTAACACCCATAGAAAAACGGCTAGAGTTACCAGCAGATAGTAGTACCAAAGATATATCAGACAAAAAAACACTCCCAACTAAAATGTGTTACAAAATTATACACTCTATAAACTTTTTGTATCTTAAAGGAAGTTTATTTATCCCCATATTTATATTAAATAAATAGATAATCTATTAACTTTAGCTTAGATTAACTTTATTTGATTATATTACGATATATTATATAATTTTACTAGGAGATATTAATGAGAAGTGCATGGTTAAAAGAGCGAGAAAACGATCCCGTCAGAACACAAATGTTTTATGCGAAGAAAGGTATTATAACAGGTGAGATGGAGTATGTTGCGAAGATTGAAGATTTATCTCCAGAATTAGTACGTAGTGAAGATTGCTCGTGGACGTATGATTATTCCTGCAAATGTAATGCATGAGTCGTTAGAGCCAATGGCTATTGGTATTGCAAGTAAGTGTAAGATAAATGCAAATATTGGTTCATCTGCAATTGCAGCTGACATCGAAGATGAAGTTGAGAAAATGAAAGTTTCTCAAAAGTATAAAGCAGATACTGCTATGGACCTCTCAACTGGTGGAGATTTAGATGAAATCCGTAAAGCAGTTATTGGTGCTTCTAAGATTCCTATTGGAACTGTGCCTATTTACCAAATTCTTCATGATGTTGGAAATAAAATCGAAGACCTTACTATAGAAGTAATGTTAGATGTTTTAGAGCGTCAAGCAAAACAGGGTGTTTCTTACTTTACAATTCACGCAGGTTTTTTACTAGAGACTATGCCAAACATTGCAAAACGTAAAATGGGTATCGTATCTCGTGGTGGTTCTTTAATGGCTGCATGGATGATGCACTACCATAGAGAAAATCCTTTTTATACTGCATTTGATGATATTCTTGACATTTGTGCTAAATATGATGTTTCTTTATCTCTTGGTGATTCACTTCGTCCAGGTTGTTTAGCTGATGCTTCAGATGCTGCACAACTCGGTGAGCTTAAAGTGCTTGGTGATCTTACATTAAGAGCATGGGAAAGAGATGTTCAAGTTATGGTTGAAGGACCAGGACATGTGCCTATCAACCAGATTGAGCGTAATATGAAGATTCAAAGAGAACTTTGTCATGAAGCTCCTTTTTATATTCTAGGACCCCTAGTTACTGATATTGCAGCTGGATATGATCATATCTCTTCTGCTATCGGTGCAGCTGTAGGTGGATGGCATGGAGCAGCAATGCTTTGTTATGTAACACCAAAAGAGCACTTAGGTCTTCCAAATGCAGATGATGTACGTGAGGGAATTATCGCTTACAAAATTGCCGCTCATGCAGCGGACATTGCAAGAGGTCGTAAAGGTGCTAGAGATATTGATGATGCTATGAGTGATGCTCGTTATACATTTGACTGGGAAAAGCAGTTTGAATACTCTTTAGATGGTGATAGAGCTCGTGAATACCATGATGAAACTCTTCCACAAGATGTATTTAAAGAAGCTGAATTTTGTTCTATGTGTGGACCAAAATTTTGTTCTTACAAGATAACTCAAGATATTATGGATAATCCTGAAGGAATCCAGAGAATTATTGATGAGTCAAAAGCCAAAGAAGCAGAAGAAGCTAGCAGCTTTAGCATAAACCCAAACTTAAAGTACAAAATATTTTAAATAAGATAATATTTGTCTTATTTAAATATGATAGTATTCAAAAAATCAATTAAAGGAAAATTTTAATGACTGAAGAAATTGTAAAAACAGCATTAGCAAAAGTAATGTATCCAGGTTTTACTAAGGATATTGTAACTTTTGGTTTTGTAAAAGATATAAATATTGATGGAACTACAGTAAACTTTACTGTAGATATTACATCAAATGCACCAGAAGTTGCACAAGAGATTAAAGATAAATCAGCAGAAGTACTAAAAGTTGCAGGAGCGACTACAGTTAACTGTAATATTCAAGCACCTGTAATACCTAAAGAGTCTTCATCTCAAGGGAAGAATATTGCACCACAAGTAAAAAACTTCTTGATGGTAAGTTCAGGAAAAGGTGGAGTTGGAAAATCAACTACATCAGTAAATATCGCTATTGCCTTAGCTGCTCAAGGACTTAAAGTTGGTCTTTTAGATGCAGATATTTATGGTCCAAATATCCCTCGTATGGTTGGTTTAAACTGATGTTAAACCTGAAGTAACTGGAAATAAAGTACTACCTCTTAAAGCATATGGTATTGAAATTATGTCTATGGGTTCACTTATGGATGAGGGTCAAGCTTTAATCTGGCGTGGGTCTATGATAATGAAAGCAATCTGAGCAGTTCTTGCGTGACATTTTATGGTCAGAATTAGATGTTCTAGTTATTGATATGCCACCAGGAACTGGTGATGCTCAGCTTACTCTTGCTCAGTCTGTACCTGTTACAGCTGGTCTTACAGTAACAACTCCACAAAGTGTTTCCTTAGATGACTCACGTCGTTCACTGGATATGTTTAAAAAATTAAATATTCCTATAGCTGGAATTGTTGAGAATATGAGTGGATTTATCGCTCCAGATACTGGTGTTGAATATGATATTTTTGGTAAAGGAACATCCCAGCCAATGGCGGATGAGTTTGATACTAAAATAATCGCCGAAATTCCAATCGAGCCAGGTATTCGTACTGGTGGAGATGAAGGAAAACCTATTATATTTGCTAACCCAACTTCAGAGTCTGCAAAACGCTTTATCGCTGCTGCTGCTTCTGTTTGGGCAACAATTGAAGAGATTAATGCAAATGGTGGAGTTGATAACAAAGGTGTTCAGCCTACAACTCCTCCTGGTGTATCAGCTTGTTCAACTGCCTGCTCCAGCTAAAGAAGCTCCTGCAGCATCTAATGATGAAAGTTGTGGAACTGGATGTGGTTGTCACTAAGACAAGCCATCAATTGCCTTCTAGGTATAAAACTAAGCCATGATTATCACTTTTTGTATATTGGATTTTTATCTAAAGTTCTCCATCTCGCTCATCTCTTTTGTATATTCAACAATTTTATTTCTACCTGTTGTTTTAGCAACATATAAAGCTGTATCAGCATATTTAATACATTTCCATATAGTATCACCATCTTCAGGAAATCTTGCAATTCCTATACTTAATGTTTTATGGATAGTTTCACCATTACCAACTTCAAAAACAAGTGCTGCAAATGCTTGGTGAATCTTTTGAGCTACCTGTAGTGCTCCTTCTTTACTGGCATTGTGAAGCATAATAATAAACTCTTCACCACCATATCGAATTGCTAAGTCAGCTTCTCTGATACTACCTAATAGAAGTTTACCAATCTCAACTATAACCTTATCTCCAATATCATGCCCATAAGTATCATTAACCATTTTAAAGAAATCAACATCAAGCATCATAACACTATAAGAGTTTTTTTCACGAGTAGCTTGACTCATTAAAGTATCAATAAACTCTTCTAAAAACCTTCTGTTGTAGAGACCAGTCATCGCATCACGAAGAGAAGTGTCTCTAAGTTTAGACATTAAAATTCTTACTCTCAATAACTGGTTTAGCCGCTTCAAGGTAGTTTCGTATATTTGATATTTTAGATGTTATTGCATTGATTTTGTCTTCTGAATTACTTGTAATTGAAATTGCTGATAGAATTTTCTTCATTGATAGTAAAAGGGATACAAGTATAGTATTGTCCATTTGCATTACAATATTGGCATAAATTAACAAACTCTGAAGATATAACATCTGTTTTTGTCCTATGTGCACGACATAAATCTGCTCTTTTATCTACTTCATCATAACATATACTTGCGGTAGCATTACTAAAGATAAGTTTTCTACTGTTTTGTAGTGTATCAATTTCATAAAAGCTAAAACTCTCTACTTTAAACTTATTCGTAAGTATATCAATAATTCTATTATAGACTACCTCTTTTGAAGCATCCCTCTCAATAGTCTTTTTAAATTTATAAATATCAGACAACTCTCCAATAATCGTTTTTGCCTCATGAAGTGGATCTGAAGAGGAGACACAGCCCTGAGGGATAAAGGTGGAGAGATTGTATTTTATATCACCAAATGTCTCTTGCATCTTTTTAAAGAGGGTATTGAGCTGTGTAACTATCTGCTTACCATCACCGCTAACAGTTGTGCTAAACTCATGTGTAAAGTCTCCACTGTATGCTTTTGTAATTCCCTCTTGCATGTTTGAGAAAAGTTTCATATATGGTGTGACATAGTGGTTAATTAGGATAAGTACAATAATTATAAAAAGAATATTTATTCCAAGTATTTTTAAAATAGTAAAAAATCCCAGCACTTCGCATACTAGTAATATCAAACTCCATACTTATAGCACCGAGTGTATCCCCATTTTTAACATCATGACAGCTAATGCAGTTCGTTCCATTGTTGTACATTGAAGCCTTGTAAGGAATAGTTACACGCAGAAGGATTTTGTCTGTATGCTCACTAACTTCAGTTATCATCTCTCCAGTTGCTAAAACTTTAGTATCTATAGCATCTCTGAGTGTTTCGTTACTAAAGCCTTTTCCATACTGTTTTACAACATTATCCGAACGTACTATCCATACGGCATGAACATCATTATAGTTATTTGAAATTTGGTTAAGAAAGTATTGGCGTTTATCCATGATACCATTTACCATATGTGCAGTCAGACCATCTTTTACAACGGCTGCAGTCATGGAGGCTTTTCTCAATTGCACCTTTTATACTATAGTCTCTAAAATTTAAAGAGACATTGATAATAGTAGCACCACCAAGGGCAAGTAGCATAAGGGTTACAATGAAAAGTAGTTTTGACTTTGTTTGCATGAGACTCACTTTATAGTTAGATTTCTTATAGTAAGATTTCTATTAATTAATCTTCTATAATAACAAAGAAAATCTAAAGATAGAGTGAAATATTAAAAATATAAGTAAATATTATTCTACTGTTACACTTTTGGCTAAATTTCGTGGCATATCTACATCATTACCAAGTCTAACTGAAATCTCTAAAGAAAAAGTTGAAGAACAACCATCATCTCAAAAAACTCTAACATATAGTGACTACACTCATTAATTTTAATAAAATCATCCGCTTTATCAAAACCTGAGGAGCTAATTGCACAGATAGTACTGTCTCTAGCACTTAACTCTTCGACATTTGACTTTGCTTTTTCATAGAGTAAATGTTTTGGAAGGAGGGCAATAGTGAAAAGTTCAGGGTCAGCGAGTGCAATAGGTCCATGTTTCATCTCTCCACTAGGATAACCCTCAGCATGAAGATAGGAAATCTCTTTGAGTTTTAAGGCACCCTCTAAGGCTAAAGGATAAAAAACATCTCGACCAATAAAGAAAAAACCATGACCATGTAAGTAGCGTTTTGAGAGTCTTTTTATCTTCTCATGCATATCATCATCAACCTTAACAGATGCAGGTATTTCTCTAAGAAGTTTAATCTGTTTGGCTATATCTTGAGGAGTTAAGTGAGCTATTATGTTTTGCAAGATAGAGTGCTAACATCCAAAACAGAGTTACCTGTGTTGCAAAAGCTTTGGTTGAAGCAACACCTTTTTCAACTCCAGCACGGGTTAAAACGCAAGCATCAGCTAAACGAACCATCGAAGAGTTGTCTACATTACAGATAACAAGTGTTTTTAATCCTGCAGCTTTAGCCATCTTGAGTGTTTCAAGTGTATCTGCAGTCTCCCCACTTTGAGAGATAACTACAAAGAGTGTATCTTTTGTCATTATTGGATTTCTATATCTAAACTCAGATGCTACTTCAATAGTTGTTTTTATCTTTGCATAACGTTCAAAAAGATATGAGGCTGTAAGGGCAGAGTGATAAGAAGTTCCACAAGCACAAAGTTTTATCTCTTTAATACCATCAAAGAGTGAGTCCTCAAGTTCATCAAATAAAATTTCATCATCACTAAGACGACCAAGAAGTGTATCTGCGATAACACTACTTTGTTCATAAATCTCTTTTTCCATAAAAAAACGAAAACCATCTTTTTGTGCAGAGAGTTTATTTGTTGAGAGTTTTACAAATTGTGCTTCTTTTTTTATATCATCCTTATCAAAAATAGCTAACTCTGTAGGTGTTACATAACCGTAGTCTCCATCTTCAAAATAATTTACATCAGAGCACTGCCCAATAAGTGGAGTATCTGAAGAAGCAAAATATTTTTCATTTTCAGCATTGATACCTACAAGCATTGGCGAACCATGTTTTGCAAAAAAGATGGTTTCACTCTCTCCTTTGTCACAAGGAGAGTTGCATAAGCACCTTGAAGTTGAGAGATGGTTTTTTTAAAAGCTTCAAAGGCAGAGTCAGCAGTTTTGAGGTTTTTTTCAAACTGATGGACTATTACCTCTGTATCTGTTTGGCTTAAAAAAACTACTCCATCGGCTATAAGCTCTTTTTTTAACTCAGCATAATTTTCTATGATACCGTTATGAACAACATAAGACTCACTTCCTATATGAGGATGAGCATTGAGTTCAGTTGGTTTTCCATGTGTTGCCCATCTAGTATGACCAATACCAATAGCAAAACCTTGCGATATATAATTTTTGTTTTCTCTTCTAAGTTTACAAGTTTACCTATAGCTTTAAAACTATCAAATTTACCATTTTGTAGTACTGCTATCCCAGCTGAATCATAACCACGATATTCAAGCTCTTTAAGCCCGCTTAGTAGTATCTCTTTAGAGTTCTTTTTCCCTAGGTATCCAACTATTCCACACATATAAAATCCTTATTTGTTAACATATCATATATTAGTTGGGTATTATTACATATCTCACTCTGTTTATCCATTAAAAAGCTGTCTCTTACCTTGTATTTACTCGAATGTATCTTTGCTGTAACAATATTTATATCTAAAACATCAAAACAGTGCATAACATAAGCTAGTAATCCATTTTGGTTTTTTGTGTGTATAAGTATTTCTGCATGTGTTAAAGAGTGCTCAAAGTCTATACTAATTTCATCCCTTCTTATCACTACATCTTTAAACTTAGTCTCTTTACTCATATCAAACGCAGCAGCTATTTTATCTTCTACTAAAAAAATCTCACTCTCATCAATCTTTTGAATAAACTCTATTTTAAAATATTTTATATCATCAAAGAGAGTAGTGATTTCCATACTTGCAACACTAATATGAGAGAGAGACGCAAGTAAATAGCCAAGGTTTAGAGGAATTTTTCTATATATTTCAATAGTTAAAGAGTCTTTATTTGTTACTGTAAAACTATACTCTTTTGTTTGACGTGCTTTTTGTGCTACTTCAATGATGTCTTGAGGGGAGCGTTTGAAAAAGAAAAGATTTGATTCTATGTTGAGTATCTTTTTTTGTAATGCCACGAGGAAGTTGTGTAAAAGTAGAAAGGTTTTGAACTCGTTTTTCTATTATGAGACGTTTTTTAGCATCTGTAATTCTATGTCTGTTTTGAGCCACTTCAAGGGCACTTTTATATAAATCAAAAAGAAGTTTAGAGTTAAATGAGTTATATGTCTCTCCTCCTACTCCATTAATGTCAGCATAAGTTAAAATGTATAGCATATTGAGATTTTTTATATCTCCAAGCTTAGACATAAACCTATAGAGTGTTTTTTCATTATATATATTCTCTTTAAAAGCAACATTACTCATAAGTATATGGTGTTTGACAAGGATAACAGCTCTCTCTTGCATCTCTTGACTCATATGCATCTGTTTGAGAAAAGGGATAATGAGTTTAGCTCCAACCTCTGAGTGATCTTGTTTTCTTCCCTTACCAGTATCGTGAAAAAGTGTAGTGATCTTTACAATGAGTTTTTCATCTTCACTAAGCTCATCATGAAGTAGTTCAATAAAAGTTTCTTTTATATTTTCAAGTGATTTTATGCACTCAAGTGAGTGAATATCTACAGGGTAGTGGTGGTACCCATCAAACTGAGGCATATGAAGTACTTTTCTAAAGTTACCAAAAAGTTCGTGAAGAATCCCTGCATCATAAAATAGTTTTAAAAAACAGTAAGTATGTCTTCTCTTGAGAAGTTGTTTAAGTAGAGCATAAGTACTTTGACTCAAGGGGTGTGAAATTTTACTGTATGTTAGATTTGATAATACCCCAGAGTCAAATTTATAGTTTTTATCTTCAAGTGTGAGGAGAAGTTTTAAGAGTTCATTATTGTGATGAATTTTTTGTTTATATGAAATATAGACACGACCTCCAAATGTATAAAGTCCTTTAGCTATACGACTTTGTCTTAGTTTTGTTATCATTTTTTCATCATAGAGATAGGGTCTAATCATTTTTTTTGTAAATATACGGGTAAAGTTGTCTATTCTCCAACCTGCTGCAATGACCTTTGTGGCAAGTTTTATCTGGTCTTTAAATCCAAGCATCTTAGCAACACTAGGAATATACTCTAGTCGGAGTGTGTCTTCTTGCTTATTTGTGATGAGATGCAAGGCACTTCTCACTCGAAACATCAACTCCAAAGAGATTCTAAACTCTTTGTATGAGGCTTCACTATAGACGACACCAACAAGTTCTTTGATGTTGTCAACACCATAAATAGTATGTGCAATCCAATACAGAAGTTGTGTATCACGAAGTCCCCCAACACTCTCTTTTATATTTGGCTCCATTGAGATAGGATACTTTTTACGGCGAACTTGAGCCTCTTGTACTTTAGCAATCAAAAATTCTTTTTGATTATGGAGTCTTATTTTTGTGAGTTGTCGCTGTGTTTCTTGCCAAGTAAAGGCAGAGCCGATGATAAGACGCGACTCCATTAAAGAGGTGCGAATCGTTTGGTCTTCATTTGCTGCACGGAAAAAGATCGCTAGTTTCATGTACACGATGACCTAGTTTTAAACCAGCATCAAGGGCGAGATAAAACAGTTTTTCTATGATGAGTTTAACATTGTAACCCTCTATATCCTCATAGACTATGAGTAGGTCAATATCACTATGAACACAGAGTTGTTCACGTCCATAACTACCAAGTGCAACAATAGCAACAGGAATAGAACTTCTCATTGGCAAATAGTCACCAAAAAGACGTCGCAGTACTGTTTTATACATAAGTGATATTATAGAATCTAGTTTTTTGGTGTGTTGTACAAGAAAATCTTTTCCTTGATTTCTTTCAAACAAAAAAGGAAGAGACTCTTTATACTCATTAATGTAGCGTTTAAAAAGCTTACTGAGTTCAAAGTCAGTTGCATTTGTACCAATAATATTTTCAATCTCAGGGGTAGGTTCATATCTTAATTCTCTTTTAAGTGTCAAAGCACTTATATATTTTGCTTATTATAGTATAGTTATTCTAAACACGATATAATCTGAAAAATTTAATGAATTTAATGGAATGAAATATGACAATAACAAAAAGTGTAACATTTATAGCAAAAAAAGGCAGTGAAGAAAAAATGAAAGAGCTACTATCTGCCATGGTAATTCCGAGTAAGGCAGAAGATGGATGTCTTTTTTATGAAATATTTCAGTATGAAAAAGAACCACAACGTTTTATGGCAGTAGAGACTTGGGAGAATGAAGCGGCACTAGATGGACATAAAGCTTCAGCTCATTATAGTGTTTACAAGTCAAGTTATGAGCCATACTGTGATGATAAGTACAGTGATGAACTAGAAGTTTTAGGTTAGTAGGATGAAGAATTTATTTGATAGTCAAAAAGCTAAAACATGTACGAATGACTTAGACCTTAGAGTATATACTTCAAATCTTTTAGGTCAAAGTGATGAGTTAGTCCTCCATGGTGGGGGGAATACTTCTGTAAAAACAATAATTGATGGTGAAGAGATACTTCTTGTTAAAGGGAGTGGTTGGGATTTAGTTAGTATACAGCCCAAAGGTTTTGCTCCAGTGAAGATGAAAACTCTTTTGGAGATGGCAAAGCTAGAGAGTCTGAGTGATAGTGATATGGTAAGTGGACAAAAAGCAGCGATGATAGATAAAACTGCTCCAAACCCGTCAGTTGAAGCGATACTCCATGCACTTATTCCTTATAAGTTTGTTGATCATACCCATGCGGATGCTGTTGTTACTATTTCAAACTCGAAGAATGGTTTAAGAGATATAAAAAAAGTTTTTCCAAATTTTCTTGTAGTTGATTATGTAATGCCAGGATTTATTTTAGCACATACTATTTATGAGATGACTAAAGATTTAGACTGGTCGAGTATTGATGGGATAATTTTGCATAATCATGGGATTTTTACTTTTGATAATGATGCAAAAGAGTCGTATGAAAAAATGATAGAAGCAGTATCTCAAGCAGAGGTTTTTTTAGCACAAAATGCTAACCTTCACATATCAAGTTCGTACTCATCAAGTAAATGTGATATGCAAAAGATAGTAGAGGTACTCTCAAAAGCCAAAGGGTATAAGGTGTCACTCAATATAAATCAGTCTCCATTAGCGAACTACTATGCTTCACAGGAAAATTTACGTGAGTTTGCTTCTCGTGGTGTTTTAACACCTGAGCATATAATTAGAACTAAAAGAGTACCTCTTATTATGGAAGATACTGATTTAGAAGCTGGTGTTGAGAAATATATGAAAGAGTATGAGGCATACTTTAAAGAGTTTGCAGATGATGAGGTGATGTTAAACGCAGCACCAAACTATATGGTCATAAAAAACACAGCTGTTATTAGTTTTGGTAAAACTCCAAAAGAAGCAAATATTGTGAATGATATAGTTGAACATACTATGAGAGCAGTACTTAGAGCTGACAAGCTTGGTGGATATAAAAGTATAAGTGTAGCAGATAGTTTTGCTATGGAGTACTGGGAACTCGAACAGGCTAAGATAACAAAATAGTATTTTGATTTGAGTAACAACATACCGCCTACGTAAAGATACTTTGAGAGGACAAATCCTCCCTCTGGTCTGAGCCTCTAAAAGTATCTTTACTACGGCTACATTTTCTACAAATTGAATTATTTTATATGGAACAAACTAATGAATGAAACAAAATACTTACTAGCAATAGATGCAGGAACAGGAAGTATTCGTGCTGTTGTTTTTGATACTAAGGGTAACCAGATAGCCGTGAGTCAAAAAGAGTGGACACATCTTGAAGAAAGAGGGTGTTTCAAACTCTATGAGTTTTGATTATGAGAAAAATTATCTACTTGTTTGTGCTTGTATAAAAGAGTCTATTGCTGATGCAGGAATAAACGCAGAGGATATACTCGGACTTAGTGCTACAAGTATGCGTGAGGGCATTGTACTCTACGATAAAGATGGTAGAGAACTCTGGGCTGTTGCAAATGTCGATGCTCGTGCAGGTAAAGAAGTGAAGTATTTAAAAGAGAACTTTTCTGGTGTTGAAGAGGAGTTTTATGCTTGGAGTGGTCAAACTTTTGCTCTTGGAGCATTACCTCGAATACTATGGCTCAAAAATAATCGTCCTGAAGTTTATGAAAAGGTAGCCACTCTCTCAATGATAGGAGATTGGATTTTAGCAAAACTGAGTGGAGTAATCGCTACTGACCCTAGCAATGGGGGAACAACTGGTGTTTTTTCTTTAAGTAAACGTGACTGGGATAAGAGTATGGCTACAAAAGTAGGTCTCAAAGATGATATTTTCCCTTCTGTGCTAGAAGTGGGTGAAGTAATGGGATTTGTATCTGAGAGAGCTTCAAAAGAGACAGGTCTGAGTCAAAGTACAAAAGTAGTTATGGGTGGTGGTGATGTACAACTCGGTTCTGCTGGACTAGGAGTTGTAAAATCTGGGGACGTAGCTATTTTAGGTGGTTCATTTTGGCAACAAGTTGTAAATATACCAAAAGAGATAAAGCCTCCAAAAGATATGAGTATTCGTGTAAATCCGCATGTGATTTCTACTCTTTCTCAAGCAGAAGGAATTAGTTTTTTTAGTGGTTTAGTTATGCGATGGTTTAGAGATGCATTTTGTGATATGGAAAAACTTGAAGCACAAAAAAGAGAGATGAATGTTTATGCTCTTTTAGAAGAAAAAGCAAAAGAAGTTCCTGTCGGCTCTTACGGGATATTACCAATATTTTCTGACTCAATGAAATATGGAAAATGGTATCACTCAGCACCGAGTTTTTTAAACTTAACTTTAGATGCAAGTATCTCTAACCGTGCGAGTATGTTTAGAAGTTTAGAAGAAAACGCAGCGATAGTCTCTAGTATAAATTTAGAAAAGATAAAAGAGTTTAGTGGTATTGAAATCAAAGAGATAGTTTTTGGTGGTGGAGCTAGTCGTGGTGGTTTATGGTCTCAGATACTTGCAGATGTGACAGGCTATCGAGTCAAAGTCCCTAAAGTTACAGAAGCAACAGCTCTAGGTGCAGCAATGGCTGCTGGAGTTGGATGCGGAATTTATGCAGACTTAGAGAGTGCTGCCCATGAGTTGGTACGATGGGATAAAAGTTATGAGCCAAATATGACAAAATAAAAAAATATACGATGCTATAAAAATAAAATGGCAAAAAGCTTATGAAATGCAGTTAAAGCTAGTAGATGAAAATATTACGACTAGTATGTGGAAGGCACCTGGATTATAATGGAATATACAGTTTTTTTAGACATAATAGGAACAATTGCTTTTAGTTTAGCAGGGTATATTTTAGCTGCAAAAGCGAGATATGATATTTTAGGAATTTTAGTAGTCTCTTTTATTACTGCGTTTGGTGGGGGAGTTGTGAGAGATTTACTTACAAATAGAGTCCCCTTTATCTTTCATGAGACATATCCTATTAGTATTGTTTTAGTAACTGTTACTCTTGCATACTTGTTAAAACTTCATAAACATACTAAACTCACAGATAATATAGTCTTTCATGTAAGCGATAGTATAGGTTTAAGTATGTTTGCATTTACAGGTGCTGTAGTTGGATTGGATGCAGATTTTAATCTGGCCGGTGTGGTCTTTTTGTCTTTTTTAACAGCAGTTGGTGGGGGAATTATCCGTGATATGATGATGAATAAAGTTCCCTTTGTCTTAACAAATGACTTTTATGGAACTATAGCTATTTTACTAGGGTTTTTAATCTGGATGATTGATAGCTTTTTTGTACTAAATACAATAGTGTCAGTACTACTACTTCTGTTTGGAACACTTATGCGTCTCTTAGCCATCAAGTACCAATGGAAACTTCCTAAGTTGAATATGCCCAGTACAGGTTTCTTGAAAGTTTCTCTTATAGCTGTAATCGATAGGAAGTCCAAACTTTTGTGTTATCATCTCTCCCTCTTCATTAAAACAGAGATAATAAAGTAAATCTTTTTTGACACTCATTCCAGCTAGAAAACGCAGGGCTAAATTTGCTTGTAGTGATGCTATATGCATAACGATGGGAGCAGCTATTCCTGCCGGTGTTTTTGTGACAATTTTAAAAGCATCATTAAAAGATGACTTATCTATAAAACATACTTGACCATGAAAAGCTTCTACGCTTCCATATAACCAAGGCATATTAACTTTTTTTGCATATGTATTTATATCTCCACGTGTGGGAAGATTGTCAGTTGCATCTATGATTAAGTCCACTTCGATGTTCTTTTTACTCCAAGTTATAAAATCACACTCATGAGCGATAGCTTTAGCAAAGGGGCATTTTTTCTCTATAATGTCAGCATTTATAACTGCCTTATTTTTCCCCTCATCACCCATAGTAAAAGCAATTTGACGGTGAATATTGTGCAGACTTACTTCATCAAAATCTATAATATGTATCTCACCAATTCCACTAGAACCTAGTGCAAACGCAAGAGAAGAACCTAGTCCACCTGCACCTACAATCGCAATTTTTTTTGTTTGAAGGGATTTTTGTGTCTCTTCCCCCAAAGTTGTATCTGTCTATGAAAATAATCCATCATGATTTTGTCCTTTTATTTATTGCATCTCTAAAGCCCCAGGCACGACGTGCTTGAACAACCTCACTGTGTGTCATATCAACTATCATTAGTTCTTCTTTGTTTCCTAAGTGCGAGAGTATCTCTCCATGAGGTGAAGCTAGTACTGAGTCACCATAAAATTTCCATGCAAACTCTTTATCTTGATACTCGCCAATTCTATTTGCTCGTAAAATATAGCAGTTACTTGATAAAAGCACGAATACTTATAAGAGCTTTCCATCTTTGGTAAGATTCAAAGGTTGCCACACTTGGAACTAAAATCGCATCTACTTTCTTCTCTTTGAGTGAGTGAAATATCTCATCAAAGTGTAGCTCAAAACCACTTATAACACCAAATTTAAAACCATCAATTTTAAATATCATGGGTGTTTGTATCGTTTGAATAGCATTTGAGAAAAATTTCTCTTCATTCCAGTGACTATAGTTGATTAAAATTTGCTGTTGATAGTAAGATGTAGAGGAGGGTGCAAATTTTGCTACTGTTTTGTAAAGTTTATCTTTTTTTACAATCACAAGAGGAGCAATAATTGTTATGCTGTATGTAGAGGAGAGCTCTTTTAGTATTTTAACCTGATGATTTCCCTGCTCTTTTATCATGCTAAGAGACATATTTTGAAGTTCTTTAAAAAAAGGGTTTAAGACATACTCCCCTAAAAGTAGAACCTTTACACCTTTTTTATGTGCTATTCGGATGTTATTATAGAGTTTTGTAGAACTCATCCCTTGCGAGTTTAACTGAAGAACAGCTGCCTTCATTTAAGAGACTTTAATCTCTTGAATTTTTATTTTTGCATCTTGTAAAATTTTTTGTGCATCTTGAAGCTCTTTCATTCCACTTTCATAAGCTTTTACACTATTTTGAAGTGTGATTTCTGGACTCATTAATGTCTCAAGTGTTTTTTTTGCATTTGCAAGTTTTGTTTCAAAGTCTATTTTAGCCATTGAGTATATCCTTTATATAAGTATCAAATTTATCAAGCTCTACAAGAAAAGCATCATGCCCATAGTCACTATCTATGTCTATATATGCATGATTTGTATTGCCTACTGCTAAGAGTTCATCTGCTAACTCTTTCATCTCAAAATTTTTAAAAAGTACATCATTTTTAAAACTAATAAGATGCAGTTGTGTTGTTACTCTTTTGAGTGCTTCGCCTAGCGAGTCAAAGCCACGAGCAAGATCATAAATGTTTATAGCTTTTGTAATGTAGAGATAGGAAAGAGGGTCAAACCATTTAGTAAAGCTATAGCCGTTGTACTCTAGGTACGACTCTACTTGAAACTTTCCAAAAAGTTCATATAGACCATCTGTTAGGGCATATTCACGTCCAAACTTTTTTCGCATAGATTCGTGAGATAAAAAACTTATGTGTCCTGCCATACGACCAACTGCCATGCCTGATAAGCCCTGTTCTTTAATTATCTCAGGGTCATAATAGCCTTGTTTAAAGTCTGGGTCTTTGAGTATAGACTCTTGTGCTACTTTGTTAAACGCTATAGCCCAAGGCTGTGTTGCGTGTGTTGCTGCTAAAGAGATGATTTTGTTCGAGAAGTTTGGATAGTGTATAGCAAACTGCAGGGCCTGCATCCCACCCATGCTCCCACCAATAATTGCCTCTACTCTATGAATATCAAGTCTATCAAATAAAATGCGTTGTGCTTTTACCATATCTTTAATGCTCACTACGGGAAACTTATATCGGTACTCTGTATGATGGGGATGTTGGGTACTCATGGGACCAGTTGAGCCAAAACAAGAACCAATTACATTGGAGCAGATAACAAAGTACTTATCTGTATCTATAGCTTTTTTACTTCCTATAAGTCCATCCCACCAGCCTGACTTGTTATCATCCTCATACATACCAGCAGCATGATGACTTCCAGTGAGGGCATGACAAATTACTATAACATTACTCTTGTCTTCATTTAGAGTACCGTATGTTTCATAGGTAATATCATAAGGCTCTAAAATACGCCCACTCTCTAAGTAGAGTGGATTTGTAAAATGTTCAGTATGTGTTTGTAGGTTTAACGACAAGTGATAGTACTCCGTAAAATAATAGTGTTATTTTAGCACAAATGGCTTAAACCCAACTCTGTTCAAGTGCTTGTTTGAGGTCAGCTATAAGATCAGCAGTGCTTTCTAGTCCAGCTGATATACGGATCATTCCTGCTGGAACGCCACAAGCATTTAGCTCCTCTTGTGTTAGTTGTTGGTGTGTTGTAGAGGCTGGGTGAGTGATAATAGACTTTGAGTCACCAATGTTTACAACCAAAGAGTATAACTGTGTCGCATTAACAACTTTAGTGGCAATTTCAAGATTATCCACTTCAAAACTCAGTAACCCACTTGAAAGTCCATCTTTAAAATATTTTTGTGCATTTTTATAGTTACTATTTGATTTAAGCCCCGGATAGTTTACTTTTTTTACTAAAGGATGAGACTCTAAAAACTCTGCGATAGCTTGTGCATTTTTAGAATGCTCTTTCATTCTAAGAGATAAATGCTCAAGTCCTTGAATAAAAAGCCATGAGTTAAAAGGAGAACTTACAGCACCTATATCACGAAGGAGAGAGAGTCTTGCTCGAAGGGTAAAAGGAGGTAGACCAACATCAACATAAACAAGTCCATGGTAAGAGGCATCAGGCTCGTTAAAGTGTGCATAGCGAGGATTCTCTTTTAGTTTTTCTAAAAGTCCTTTTCTTTCAACAAGTATCCCTCCAATAGCTAATCCCTGTCCTGTAGTATATTTACTAGCACTGTGCACGGTAATATCTGCTCCATACTCAAATGGACGGCATAAGAATAGGTGTTGCAACGGTGTTGTCAACTACTGTTAAAACTCCATGTTTATTTGCTATTTTTGTGATGGCTTCTATGTCTGCTACATCAATACTAGGGTTTGTTAATGACTCGAAAAAAATAACCTTTGTTTTATCATCTATAAGTTTTTCAATACTATCTGGGTCTTGTACATCAAAATATCTAGACTCAATACCAAAACGTTTAAGAGTATGTCCTGTTTGGGTTAAACTTCCACCATACAACTGTTTAGCACAGACGATATTATCTCCTGCTTCAGCAGCATTTACAATTGCAAAAAATATAGCACTCATCCCACTACTTGTAGCAATAGCAGCCTCTCCACCTTCTAGCTCTGCAAAACGTTTTTCAAATACATCTGTTGTAGGATTGTTAAGTCTCGTATAAATATTACCAAGTTCTTTAAGTGCAAAAAGATTTGCAGCATGCTCTACATCACGAAACTCATAAGCCGTACTCATATAAATAGGAACAGCCATCGTTCTTTGTGTATCTTTTTCATATCCTGCATGTAGTGCTATTGTTTGTAAATCCATTTTGTTTTCCTTTAAGTATTGAGTATTTCATCTTTTGTAGTTTGTAAAAATTCTAAGATATTCTCTTGATAGGCGATAGTATCAGCATCATGAGAGAGTAAGACAAGGGGTTTTAATGCTTTTATATCTATTTTTTTTTGCATATCTTGGAACAATTTTGAGCTCCTTTAAGATACTTTGAACAAGCGAGTCAATATCTAAACGATTCTCTTTGGCTTTTTGGATGAGTTCTTTTGTAGAAATCATTAAAAGGTCAGATCTCTCTTCATCTCCATTATATATGTTCATTCCTATATCTTTGACAACTATATAACTCTCAACTGGTGGCTTTTCATTTGCAACAATAAGCAGTGCAAAAATTTTAGCACGAAATTCTAAAGAGCCATGATGATGCACAAAAAACTCACGAAAAGCACTAAAAAAATGATGTTTAAGTCGAAATCCAAGTCGCATAGTTATTCCTTAATCATTATTATACAATGAAACGCTATAATTGCACAATAAATTGAAGTCGAAAATAAGGAATTTTTATGGGTAGAGCGTTTGAGTATAGAAAAGCATCAAAATTAAAAAGATGGGGGGCTATGTCAAAGCTGTTCCCTAAACTTGGTAAAGTTATCACTATGGCTGCAAAAGAGGGTGGTGGTGATCCTGATATGAACCCGAAACTTCGTACTGCAATACTTAATGCTAAGGCTGAAAATATGCCTAAAGATAACATAGATGCAGCTATTAAACGAGCTACTGCAAAAGACCTCAAAGATATGAGCGAGGTAAACTTTGAAGGTAAAGCATCACATGGTGTTTTGATTTTTATAGAGTGTGCTACTGATAATAATACTCGTACAGTTGCTAATGTAAAAAATATTCTCACAAAAAATGGTGCTGAGATGCTAAATAAAGGCTCATTAGAGTTTATGTTTTCTCGTAAAGCACTTTTTGAGTTTGATTTAAAAGAGGGAATGGACATTGAAGAGTTAGAATTAGAACTCATAGATGCTGGTCTTGAAGAGATTGAAGAAGAGGGAGGGGAGTGCTTAGTGACAGCTGATTATACAAGTTTTGGTACACTTAATACAGCTCTTGAAGCAATGGGAATTGAGATTAAAAAAGCAACATTAGAGCGTATTGCAAATACGCCTATTGAAATTAATGAAGAGCAACAAGTTGAGATTGATAAAATCTTAGAACGCCTAGAAGATGATGAAGATGTACAAAAAATATATACAAATCTAGCATAACTCTTTGATGAAATATGTAAAAGATATTTCAAACAATATACTTGAAGTCAAGCAGTCAAAATTTATTGCTTGGCTTACTCCTTATTCTAGCTATAAAACCACCTTAGAAAAATTAAAAAAAGAACACCCAAAAGCAAGACATTTTGTTAGCGCATATAGATATATTAATGAATTTGAGCAGATAGTAGAACACTCTAGTGATGATGGTGAGCCAAAAGGCACTTCAGGAAAACCATCACTTATGGTACTTCAAGGACAAGAACTTATTAATTGTGCTGTAATAATAGTACGCTATTTTGGTGGCATTAAGCTAGGTACTGGTGGATTAGTTCGTGCATATAGTGAAGCAGTTAATTTAGTTGTAGCTAAAGCTGATAAGCAGGAGTATAAAAAAGAGGTATCTATTAAAATTGAGATAGGATATAGTGATATACGTTTTGTTGAGTATGAGTGTTCGGTTTTAGGGATTGTGATTTTAGAAAAAAGTTTTGATATAAAAAATGTTTATACTCTAAAAACTGACCATATAACAATGGAGCAGTTTTTAGAAAAAATACAAAGAGTAGTTAAAATTATAGAAGTTTAACGTCCTTGAACTGCATTTCCCATATCCCACATAGGTAAGAATATACCAAGTGCTAGTAAAATAACCATAGCTGCAATAAAGAAAAGCATAATAGGCTCTATAGCTTCACTTAATCCATCAATAATAGCATCAAAACGCATTTTATAATACTCTGCAACTTTTTGAATCATAGCATCGAGTGTACCACTATCTTCACCTGCACGAACCATTTGTAAAATCATATTCTCAAAAAGTTCTGTCTCTGCAAGACCTTTATTAAGTGTTCCCCCTTTTTCAACAGTAAATCTCACAGAAAGGAGTTTTTCTTTAAGAGGAAGATTATCAATCATTTCAATAGCTGTATCGAGTGCTTCAGCAATAGGGATACCTGCACGAATTAGCTCAGAAAAGACAAGTGTAAATCTACTAAGTGTAGAGAATTTAATAATATTTTTCATAATGATTAAACGCAGTAAAACTTGATGCCATCCAAATTTAAATTTTCTATTATTATTTATCATGTATTTAAATGCAACAATAAAGAGTACAATACCTGCAACAACATAAGGACCATAATTCACTAATAAATCAGAAAGTGTTAAGAGTATGATAGTAGGTAGGGGTAAATTTGCTCCAAGTTGTTCAAAAATATCTTTAAATTGGGGTACAACATAGCTAAGAAGGACACTAAAAGCTACTGCCATAGCTATCATTACATTTCGTGGATATGCCATTGCTTTTTTAAACTTAATGATATTGGCTCGAATCTCTTCTAAGCATATCAGCAAGAGCATAAAGTGACTCATCAAGATTACCTGTTTTTTCACCGAGTTGAACCATTGCGATAGTTAAGTTACCAAGTTCATATCGAAAATTTTCCATTGATGCAGAGAGTGCATGCCCCGCATTAATATCATCTGCTAGTTTTGTAAAAACAGTTTTGAAGGCTTTATCATCAGTTGCTTCTGCAATTTCTCTTAGAGAATCATGGATAGAAATACCAGCATTTGTCATAACAGCTAACTGCCTGATAGCAGATATTAGCCCATCTTGTTTAATTTTTTTCTTACTAAAGTTTTTAAGAAGATCAGCTTTAAATCGCTTAAATTGTTCTTCTAGTGGTTCTGTATCCTCTACCACTTTAATGATAATTCCATTAAATTTTAATTTAGCAATACTATTTGCTTCTTTTTTATTTTCAGCATAAAATCCAAACTGCTCTTTTTTACCCTTAGTTAATACTGTTGCTGTAAAATACATCATCCTTTAGCCACCTTTAATATTTCTTCAATACTTGTTATTCCATCTAATGCTTTTTGAATACCATTTGCAAAAATATCAATAAAACCATCTTTTTTTGCTTGTTCTAAGCATTGCATCTTTACCTGCACCTTTAGCAATAAGAGTGGAGAGTTCATCTGTGATAGTCAGTACTTCACAAATCATCTCTCTACCCATATAACCACTATCATTGCACTCTTTACAACCACTGCCTTTAAAAAACCTAGAACCTTCAGCAAAAACTCCATCTAGTTCTTCTAAAACACTTGAAGAGAGAACATCTTCTGTTTTGCAATGGACACATATTTTTCGTACAAGTCGCTGTGCTTGAATCGCTACAAGAGCACCAGAAATCAAATAATGCTCAATTCCCATATCCGCCATACGAGGAATGGCAGAGATAGAATCATTTGTGTGGAGTGTAGAGATTACCATATGCCCAGTTAAGGCTGCTTTGATAGCAATTTCAAGTGTTTCTTGGTCTCGTATCTCTCCAATCATAATTTTATCAGGATCTTGACGAAGAATAGAACGCAAGGCATCTGCAAAGGAGAGACCTACTTTAGCATTTACTTGTACTTGTTGGATGAGATTCATTCTATACTCAACAGGGTCTTCAACTGTAATAACCTTATCCTCAACATTTCTAAGCTCATTAAGAGCACCATACAGCGTTGTTGTTTTACCAGAACCAGTTGGACCGGTGACAAGAATAATACCATAAGGAGCACTAAGACCTTTGAGTAGTTTTTGATAACTGACAGAATCCATACCTGCATCTTCAAGACGTACAAGTGCTTTTTCCTTGTCTAGTACACGCATAACTATGGACTCACCATAAAGAATTGGTAGTGTTGAGATACGAAAATCAAACTCTCTATTACCAACTGTAGTTGAAAAACGACCATCTTGAGGTTTTCTTTTTTCTGCAATGTCTAAGTTTGCTAAAAGTTTTAACCTAGATGCGAGAGGAGGGTAAATTTCTTTTTCAAAGATAAATGTTTCAACTAGTTTACCATCTATACGAGAACGGACAACACAGTTCTTTTGAGTTGGTTCTATATGTATATCACTTCCACGACTATTAATACATGTTTTTAATACCACATCAATAAGTAGTAAAATTGAGGAAGCCTCTTGTTGCTCTTCTGCTGTACTAATAGAGTTTAGTTCATCTTTTATCTTTTTGACTAAGTCTTTTACACTATCTTTTAATGCAATTTTATGCAAGTAAGAGCTAATCTGTTTTTTTGTACTCAGGGCAATTTTAACAATTTTTTTTTGGAAAAATTCTTTGAACAGACTCCTCGGCTTCTATATCTAAGGGGTCATTAAATGCGATAGTAACACTCATATCATCTTGGTAGACAGGAATTATATTATGCTTTTGAAGTTGGGCTAAAGGTACCTTAGCCATTAAGTGATAGTCCATATCTACTGAATCTAAATCAATAAAAGACATCTCTAGTTCATCAGCTAATTTCTCAAGAACTACTTTTTCATGTATGTAATCATAGTTTTCAATAATGGAAAGATTATAAACACCATCACGTACTTTTTGGACAATAAACCTAACAAGTCTATCCATGGTCATAAAGCCAGAGAGAGTAATATCGCGAAGGATTAAGTTTTCATCGATACCTTTTGCTAAAAGTCTATCAACTTGCCCTTTCATGATAGAGCCTTCTGATAGTAAGTCTGTTGTAATTCTATCCACAGTGTCTCCTACCAGTAAACATGGCGTTTTATAGTTATTGTATCATAAAATTCTTCTATAACAATTTTACTTAGTCTGTTCTCACGAACAAGATAGAGCTTGTAAGTTAATTTTTTATCATGTGGGTCTTCAAATAGATAAAATACTCTTGGTTTGTGTTTACCTATTTTTGCATAAAGGTCAAACACACGAGAGAGAACATAGTCTGTTGTAGGTAAAGTGAACTCAGAGAGGTCATAATTATCTACGAGTGCATGGTACAAAAGTTTCTTTTGCATTAAAATAACAGAAAAGTAAGCTGAATTGGCACGAGCCTCTTTGGAAAATTTTAGTACTGCTGTGGGAACAGCTAGTCTATCGATATAGTCAGAGTTTAAACATGAAAAAGCATAAAGTGATACAAACTCTTCATCACGTTTATTTTTTTTAAAATTATCAAATCCAATTTGACAAACTTCTTCATACTTACTGTTTTGATAAAGATTAAACATATTTTGTTTTATGTTGGCATAAAGGTTAAGTGCTAGCAAAAGAGTTAATAAGAGCTTCATCTGAATTTTCCTGAGTATATTTCGTCAAGTAGTATTCGTGCACTACTTGAATGTGACTGTTTGATATAGCTTTTTAGTGTAGAAATGGCTTTATCTCTTTTTCCCATTTTAACAAGTGCTTTAGCAAATATTATCCAACTGGATTCTATCTCTTTATTTATTTTATTTGTAATAAGTGCATAGTTATATGCTTGTTGATAGTCTTTGAGTTCATAATATTTTTTAGCTACAAAAAGACTGAGTGCAGGATTGTTATTTTTTTTAAAACGAGCAATTATCTCATAAATATCATTTTGTCTGTTTTGTCTTTTAATACTAATATGTTTTACATTCACTTCTTCTATATATTTTGGAGTGATTACTTGAGGGTGCTCGACTACTTCAACAATAGGTGCTTGTACTTTTTGTACATTTTGTTTAGTGCTAGACTCATTTTTATAATATGGCTGTATAGAGTTTTGCATTTTTCGCATAAAATCTAAAGATGGAGATAAAACTACTTTTTTACTAGAAGGGGTATTGACTTGACTTTTATCTATTGTAGCTATAGGTTCAACTTCTATTATAGTTTTTGTAAGAATAGGAGGAGATATTTTTTTGATTTTTGTTACTTCTTTAATAATAGGAAGAGTTTTTGGAACCTCTTTATTTTCTTGTGGTAGCACTTGTGAAGTACTTGAAAAAGAAAAAAAGATAAATATAATGATTATTATACTAATAAAGATACTTAGATGTGGAATATATGATTTAATTTTATATTTAAACCAGCGTTTTTCTAAATCGATTATATTAAGCATGAATTAAACCTGTATGAATTGCAGACATTTCAATTATTTTATTTGAAATTTGATTTGTTTTTATTGAAAAAAGTTGTTGATTAGATTCATAAGTTGCATATATGTCAAAGAGAGTGTAGAGTAATTTATTCGTATCTCTATAGTTTCCATTTGTAATGCTGTAAATTTTATTAACTGATTTATTTGTAAACATATTAGCACTATCAAAACAGTTTGCTTTCATAAGTTTTTTTTGAATATAAATTTTTAGTTCACTACTAGATGCATTTTCAAGTTCTATAGTTTCCCATATTCTTGTTTGGAAATGCTCTTTTGCAATAATATCTTCTTTTTCCGTTTTATGAAGAGTAATAACAAATTTTACAGCTCGAGTATCCGATAAAAGACGAATCTTTTCCATTAATACCTCGGAGTACAGTTGTGCTTCATCTAAAAGTACTACAGGTATCTCATCTATCTCTTTTGATTCTACTATTTTCATAAATTGTGTGAAGTTTAATTCTCCACTATATTTTGTTCCAAATAAATCTTGTGCAAGTGTTTTATAAAATTCGCTTTCATCTAAAATTGGTGTTTGATAAAGATAAACTTTTTGAGATGAAGATAAGTCTTTATAAAGTTTATTTAAAAACATACTCTTACCTGTTCCTGGTCTTCCATACAAAAGTATCATTTTTAAAGGTTTTTTTATAGAATCTTTAAGGGCTTGATATATGGTTGAGACACGATCAAGTTGAATATAGTCTTTAGCATTAACAATATCTAAGAAAACATTTTTAGAGTTGACAAAGATACTATTCATATAATGTACTTCCTTTTATTGTGCATCAGGATTTGTAAGCTTTGTAGGTACTTTTAAACCAACCTTTCCTGCATTCTCAACTGTTAGAGAATTTGTTTGTCCACTGTTTGAGAGTCTCTCTTTCATAAGCATATCATCAGTCATACCTTCATAGCCTAAATCTGCTAAAGATACAGTGTTATTAGATTTGTGGATTATATGTGGTTCTATGATAATAACCAACTCTTCAACCTGTCTTAGCTTCTCTTCATATTTAAAAAGATAACTAAGTACTGGAATATCTCCTAGTAAAGGTACCTTATTCGTGTTAAGAGTATTCTTTGTAGTAATAAGACCACCAAGTATGATTCTATGTCCATCTTTAACCGTTACAACAGAAGAGAGTTGACGACGATTTAAGTCAGGTGGCATAGTCCTGTTAGCATTATCTTGTTGTGCTATATCTATTGTAGTCTCTGAGAGAGATGGATTGATTTTGAGTGTAATGGTTTGATCATCTGCAATTTCTGGTGTAATTGTTAGTAGTACCCCTGAGAATACCGATTGAACATTTTCATTTTGAGCTTGTGCTCCTGAAGTGCCACCAGCTAATGTTTGTGTACTTGTGATTTTATAAAAGTACTCTGTGCCTGCAGTAATAAGTGCTGGTTGATTGTTAAGTGTTAAAACCTTAGGATTTGAAATAGAATTCACATTTCCTTGTGTTTGAAGAAATTTAATAACTTCATTAAGTTTTGCCTGCCCCTTTATATTTACAATACTTGCAACTCTATCAATAGTGTTACCTGCTATTGCTGTAACTCCTGTTGCATCATAAGTGTCAACATTTTGACTACTAATATGATTTATAGATACATCAAAATTTTGCAGAGCATAAAGTTGTTGCCAGTCAATACCTGTAGTTTTTCCTTCACTCATAGTAACAGAAAGCAGTTGAACATCTATTAGAACCTGAAGTTGTACTTTATCTTGGAGCTGTTTTAGATAGTTACTAAACCTTTTTAACTGTTTTGCCGTTGCTGTTACAGTGATAAGACCAGCATTTTTATTGATGATTGGTGCTGTAGCCTTATAAGAGTCATGAGGACGGTTTAAAATACTTTGAAATTCTAAGTCTAACTCTTCCCAAAATTTTACTTCATCAGTACTTTCTATTTTAATACCAGTTTGTGCACCAGCAGGAGTTGTACCAAGTTGACCGCCAGCTTGACCACCACCAGCTCTACTACCACCAGCTCTAGCACCACCAGCTTGACCACCAAGTCCACCTTGTGTTGCTGAGTTTGAACTAAGTGTCACATCTGTACTACCAGTACTTTTTCTTTGAGAAAGTATATAGTCAATCTCAAATACTTTAGTTGTTAAGTAAGAGATTTTAAGTAGATTGTTTTCTAATGAATATGAAAGATTATTTTCTGCAAGAATTATATCAAGAACTTCATCAATTGTTAAATTCTTTAGGTTTGTTTTATTTAACTGTGTATGTAAAAACTTTTCAGCATTTGGATCAGTTACTATGATACTAAAACCACACTCATCACTTAACTGTTCAATAAAGTCAATGATTTTAGTCTCTTTAACAGAGCTAATACTAAAGAGTTCGTATGAACAGTCTGCAATTGCACTTGTAGAAAGCAGAAGTGCTAAGAGTGTTGCTTGTATTGACATTTTTATATATTTCATTTTTCAATCCTACTTATTTAGAAATTTGAGTTTATTGCTATTACTCTTAGTTGAGAGTAGTAGTTGTTTTTTATGTTTACTTAAAAGTACAGACTTTGGACTTATTTCAATTATTTTGTAGCCATTTACCATATCCCCTATTTTATACCATTCCCCACTAATCATAACTGAGTTATTCAAAATTGCACCAAGTGATAAAATTTTATTTACAGTTTTTACCTTTTGTGCTTTTACTACCTTAGGACTTATGTCTTTTTTTGGCTGATTTTGTTTACTCGTCTTTAGTGGAGTTGTTCTGTTTTTTTCTAAAAAAACAAAAGGGTTTTTAAGTCTATAAATATCAGTTGATTTCATACCTACACGAGAAGGTTTTATTGCATTGACTTGTTGGTCAACCCAGTCGAGTTCATTAGATAATAATATAGTACTAATCAGGATAGATAAAGTTAAAATATTTTTTTTCATTAGTATGTAATCCCCCAAACTGAAATATTTAAATCACTGTTTAGACTATTTTGTGCCTTAATATTAAAATCATGTATATCGACAACAAGTTCACTCTTCTCGAGCGAGTTTATAAAAAGAAAAGTATTTTTATAGTTTGCTGTAGCACTAATACTAATATCCAATATATGCCCAAATGCACTGTTTGTTTGAGCATAAGTATTAGAAAAAGCTTTTATCTTCACATGATATTTTTGAGCATTTTTAGATATTGAGTCTAAATATTCACCCCATGTTCTTTCATCATAAATAAGTGATGATATCGTTTCTATTTTACTCTTTATGTAGGCATTATTGTCTTTGTGAGCTAGCATTTTTTTATTAGTTATTAGAATTTCTTTGTCGAGTTGAACTATTTTAGATTCTGGATTAGCTTGTAGATATAACCTGTCAGCATTAATTTTTCTATCTAAGTTCACTACATTTGACCTAACAGATTCAAAACTGTTAAATGAACTATCCCAAAAAAACATATATGCAAAAGCAAAAATACCTGCAACAATCATCGTATAGATCATATAAGTATCTTTTTGTGTTTTTGTGCAAATATTTTATCTATATCATGTAGATAGTCTTCTATATTGAATTTTGGCAATATGTTTTTCATAATATATTCACCTTTAATTGAGAGAAATACAGTTTGTTTTCATCATCATAGTCTATACTCTCTAGCTCAAACTTAAATCTATTTTCATAAGTTTTTGTTAGATATTGGACTAGTTTAGTTATTTTTCTATCTCTAGACGAAACTAGATCAAGCTGAAATGTTTTAGTCGTATTTGTCTCACTGTATGAAAGAGATTCCATTTTTACTCTAAACTTGTTCAAGTCTTTTGTCAGAGTAGCAAGTAGCTTTGCTTTCATAGGGTAGTTTACTTTAACATCGTGTATTTTTATAAGAGTATTTTTCTTTGTTATATATTCTTTTTTTTCTATTTCTAGCAGTGCAAGAGCTTTGGCCTTATCTGCTTCTTTATTCTTAATAGTAGATTGTCTAGTTATCTTAATATTATGAATTTCTTTATACTCTTGTTTTAAGATGTCTTCTTGAAGAGTCTGTGCATATGTGAGAATCCAATATGTAATAGGGTATGCAAAGGCTAATGCAAGTGAGGCAGCTATTAATAAAATTAGTTTACCACTCTCTCTCTTTACAAATGCAGGAGGACGGTGATAGACAGTAAAGTTTGAGTCATATCTTTGATCCTCTCCTAACGTAGTATAAATATGCATTAGTGCATGAAGTTGATCAATATATATACCATTAGTTTCAAAACCATAATCAAAGTCAAATTCACTAGATTTAATTTTGAGTTCGACTTCAAGCATTTCGTCAAGTTTTGTTACAGTCTCAAGTTGTGATCCAATATAAACATGATCAAAACTCTCTATATCAAAAGCACGTTTTGCATATGTTAAAATATCGTTAATATTTGCAAAGAGTTCTTTATAGAGCTTAATAAAGTACTCTTTAAAGTCACTATCTGTATCTTTTAAACTTTCATTTGTATAAAAATTTATAAAGCTAGAATACTCAATACGTTCACCATACAACTCACAAAAGCGTTCATGCATATCAATGAGGGAGTATTTAATTGATTTTGTATAGATAAATTCTTTATCACCATAAATTGTGATAAATGCATCATTTTCTTGAAAATAAATGAAACAGTGTACTCCACCACTATCAATAATTTCTTTAGAATAAAGAGACTTCAGTAAAAGTGGTGCTGGAATGATAACATCAAGATATTTTATTTTTTCTATAGTGTTAATAAAAGTTTGTGTTACTTCTAGTGGATCTACTATAAAAACATGGAAGTGTCTATTGTCTTCATCAAGATTATTAAATGTTTCAATATATTGAATTTGATATTCAACAGCATTATCAAGTGCTAATTCATCATATGCTTTGGAGTTAATAGCATCGAATAGATCTTCATCCGGAATATTCTTACTAATTTCAATTTGAGCATTAATAAACTCTTTTGTATTTAAGTAAGAAATTGCAATTTGATCTTTTGAAAATTCTGGTGAATTTTCTACATTTAAAAAACTTGAAACACCATTGATGTATGTATCGTTATAGGGGTTAACTGATAATACACTGGAGAAAGAGTGTTGTGTTTGTGTGCTCATTAACTATTTTCCTATTTGAAATGAACCATTAACATGGAACAAAATTCTTCTTTTTTATAAAACTCAACTCTATAAACTTTATGCTGCTTGTCAACTGAATAATTTTTATTCAAATCTCTCAAGGAGATAGTGACATTGCTTTCGTCAATATGACCTTTAGCTTGATAACCAATAATGTTCACACGTTGTTTTTCATTTTTAATAACTTTAAAATCGGCAGTTACATAAAAATTTGAAGTATTTAAGAGGGAAACTTTCTTTCCGTCTATTACAAAATCTAATTTATCTTGGCAATTTTCAGCTAAAGAAAAGTATTGTGGCTTTAACTGTGTCACTAACTTATTACCAATAAAGACCATATACCTGCCCTTTATTTTTTTAAGTTTTCCCAACGGATGTGAAAACTTAAATTCATTACTCTTTGATTTTATCGGAATATAGCTTAAAGATTTTTTTATATCAGTTAAATTTAACAAAATATTACTATTTATACCTAAAGTACCGTAGTTTGTGAGTACTTTCGCCACTCCTTCTTCGCTTAACTCAAAGTTTCTTGTATATTTTATACCCATTATTTTCATATACTCTTCAATAGCAAGAAGTTGATAGAAAACTTTTTGACTTAAATTAGAGAGGTTTTTACTTGTTTCAATAGCAAATGCAGGTTTTTGATTGGTAACACAAAAGTACGTGAGTGAAAGCTGCATGGCTTCATCATCATATTTGGTATTTGTATTTTTTACATCGAAACTATGATGGCGTTTGAGAAGTTTTTTATTCATATTAGTTTTGATTTTAATAGCAATATCATTTAAGTTTCCAAAAGGCTGCTCAATTTTTAAATCACATTGGTCTATAACACAAGTCTGTCCCCATGCATTAGGGTTAAAAATACTTCCTTGGTTCTTTTTTCTATAAAAACCATGTCCATCATGAAGGTTTAAAACTAAAGATACCTGTGGTGAAAGAATAGTCCTCTTTATCTCATCGATTATTTCTTTATCTTTATCTCCTGATTTAACAGAAGAAAACTTTCTATTCATATCCCCATGAATACCGCGTCTGTTTTTTATAATACTTTGAGAGTTTAAGTTTGGAACAATCCAAAGATTTTTTGATGTGATAGTATAGTTTGTTGCAAGTAGAGAAGCTGCGAAATAACCTCCTGGTTCATTTCCATGTATACCTGCAATGACTAATAGTGTAGTATTTGAATCACCACTTTCTTTTTTAATGAGTTGTATTTTAGCATCAAGTAGAGTACTTAAAAGTATAAAAAGTATAAAAAAATATTTCATCTATTTCTCTGTAATGATTTTTATTTTAGAATTGTGAAGTTTAAGTATAAGTACTTTTTCCCCTGTAAATGAAAAGCTATTGGATTTATAAGTTTCAAAAAAAGTCACCTTATAAATATCATCAGTGCCAGGATATGGAATTACATTGATATCATTAAAGAGAATAGTTTTTGTTTCATTTTTTTTAAAAATTCTTGTTTTATATTTACTGAAATTATTTATATCCATCCCATCAAAACGTAAAAATTTTTCATCATAAAAGTTTAAATAAGTGCTAATATCATTATATAGCCAAGCATATCGCCATGCATAAATTTGGGCAAGTACATTTGCAAGGGCTTCTTTAGAAACACTCTTTTGGCGTTTTTCTTCATTAATAATTAGGATAGTCTCTTTTATATCTATATGTCTGTCTAAACACTCGATACTAGGATTGTTGATAGCTATGCAACCTTTTGTGTAGCTGTCTCTATCTTGAGTTAAAGGAAGTCCATGAATCCAAATACCAGAACCATTTTTCGAAGGTATTTATCGTAAGAGTTTGGGTAAGATGTTACAAATGCCATAGGTCCGTAAAATGAGTCTACTTTAGAGAGCTTTTTGACAAGTTTATAAATACCAGTTGGTGTTTTTAAATCTCCTTCTCTTGCTTTATCACCTTTTATTTTACCTGTAAATGCATTATAGTCTTTGATGATAGTGTAGGAGTTATTTGCATCTTTGGTATATAATGTAAGAGTAGAATTTGATTTATCACATGCTAAAATATTTTTATATGATTCGATGTAGCCAAAATGTGTATCTATATCTTGAATATAATTATTCCAATATTTTTCATTTGCAAGGTCTAAATCCATCTGTTTTGCAATGTTTTGGATGCCATTTTTTCTGTATTGAGTTAAGGCATTTGCATGAAGAGAATTATTGAGTAGTAGAAAAAAAAATGTTATACTCAATAACTGCATAGTTTTATTTTGCATTGTCGTAGCCTATCTCTTTTAAAAAGTTCACATCCTTTGTCCAGCCTTTTTTCACTACTACTTGTAGGTTTAAGTAGGCTTTTTTTGTGCTAAGTCTTTCTATCTTTTCTCTAGCAGCCTTACCAATACGTTTGATACAATCACCACCTTTACCAATGATTATTCCTTTTTGAGACTCTTTTTCAATGATAATCATAGCCGTAATAACATCCACATGCTCTTCCTCGTCAATACTTTCAATGATTACATCAGACTCATAAGGAACTTCATCACTTACATTTTCAAATATACCTTCACGGATAAATCCTGAGTATATATCACGAACAAGCTCACTGGTTAAATCTTGGGGGTCAAAAAGAAAAGGGGACTCAGGTAAGTTTTTAGTTATGAGTTTGAGAAGGTCTTCGTGTCCTACTTTTTTAGGTATAGCTACAGGAACAAGTGCTTCAAAGTGGTCTGAAAATTGATTGTATGAGGCGATTGTTTTAAAAAGTTTTTCTTGTTTTACTTGATCTATTTTACTTATGACTATAATATGTTTAATCTTTTTTTGTTTAATTTTAGAAATTTTTGATAATGTTCTACACTATCACTCACAGGTGCAAGATAGATAATGAGGTCACAATCACCCATCGCTTTGAGTGCTTCATCCATCATAAACTGGTTGAGTACTTTTTCGCGTTCATGAAGTCCTGGAGTATCTACAAAAATTATTTGTGTATCCTCAACCATAACTATTGCATTAGAACGTCGTCTTGTTGCATTTGCTTTTTGGCTAACCATAGCAATTTTTTCACCTAAAAGTGAATTCATTAGAGTACTTTTTCCTGCGTTTGGACGCCCAATTAAAGAAACAAAACCAGCCTTTGTCATATAGTGCCTTTTATTTATAATATATATCTAGAGAGGTCATCATCTTCAACAACCTCGTCTAATTTTTCATGTACGAGTTCTTTGGTAATAGTAAAAGTTGAACCTTTATGCTCATTGGCATCAAAACTCACCTCTTCAAGTATATTTTCCAAAACTGTATGCAGACGTCTCGCTCCAATGTCTTCAGTGTTTTCATTTGCACGATGTGCAAGTTGTGCTATAGCTCTTATAGCATCATCCTCAAAGACAAGTTTCATTCCCTCAACACCTAAAAGTGCAATATACTGTTTGAGTAGAGAGTTTTGTGTTTGAGTGAGAATCGCATAGAGTGTCTCCTCTGTTAATGATTCAAGTTCAACACGCAGTGGAAAACGTCCCTGTAATTCAGGGATTAAATCACTTGGTTTACTAACATGAAATGCACCAGCAGCTATGAAAAGAATATGATCGGTATTGATAGTTCCATATTTAGTCGAGACACTGCTTCCTTCAACTATAGGAAGCAAATCTCTTTGTACTCCCTCTTTTGATGGGTCGTTGCGTCCTTGGGACTTTTCACTTAGAGCAATTTTATCTATCTCATCAAGAAAAATAATACCACCATTTTCAGCACGACGAAGAGCCTCTGCATTTATACTTGCTGAGTCAAGTAGTTTGTGTGCTGCTTCTTGTCGCAGAAGTGATTTTGCATCTTTTACTGTTACTTCTTTTTTATTGTCTTCTTTATTTATGCTTGCAAAAACTTTAGAAAATGACTCTTGCACTTTCGCCATTTCAGGGGGAAGCCCACTATCATCAAACTCAACGTTGAGTTTTGCTAAGTCGAGCTCAATTATTTTATCATCCATCTCACCAGACTCTACACGTGACTCCATTCCTTGAAGTAAACGCTGATAATCATCTTTTTTACTCTCACTAGCTGATGAAGGAAGAGGGGGTAAAAGTTTTTCAACTATTTTATTTAATACATAGTTGTCAATTTTAGAGCTGTTTTCTTCTTCTTTTTCTGCTTTTACAATACTGATAGAGTTTACAACTAAGTCTCGTATCATTGACTCAACATCACGACCAACAAAGCCTACTTCAGTATATTTACTCGCTTCTACTTTTATAAAAGGTACACTCATCATTTTGGCTAATCTGCGTGATATTTCAGTTTTACCAACACCAGTAGAACCAATCATAAGTATGTTTTTAGGCATGATTTCGTTTTGCATTACCTCATCTAGTTGCATACGACGGTATCTTGTACGTAGAGCAAGTGCAATAGTCTTTTTAGCTGCATTTTGACCAATAACATACTGGTCTAAATATTTTACAATCTCTTTGGGTGTTAAGTTCATCTTTTACTTGCTCTCTAATGTTAAAGTTTTAATGTTATGGTTTGTGTAGATACAGAGATCACCTGCGATATGAAGAGACTCTTTGACAAGTTCTTCCTCATCAAGCATAGAGTGTTTTTTAAGAGCTCGTGCTGCAGATATAGCAAAGTTTCCACCTGAACCAATAGACGCTAACTCTCCATCTTCAGGTTCAACAACATCACCATTTCCCGTAAGTATAAAAATATGATCCTGATTCAAAACTATCATCATAGCTTCTAAGCGACGAAGAACCTTATCTTTGCGCCAAGCCTTAGAAAACTCAACAACGGACTTTAAAATATCCCCTTTTTTGTTATCTAAAAACTCTTCAAACATATCAAATAGATTAAAAGCATCTGCAGTACTACCTGCAAATCCAGCAAGAATTTTACCATGGTGAAGAGTACGAATTTTAGTAGCATTACCTTTGAGAACTGAATCCCCAAAAGTAACTTGCCCATCTCCGCCTATTACTGCTTTGTTTTTTGACTTGTATGCAAGTATAGTAGTAGCATCAAACATTATTATTTGTCTCCTTGAGCCTGAATACATTCAGTCTCAATTCCTCTCACTGAAGCTACACCTATCGATGAGATAAAAAAAGACATTTTACTTCTCGCCTTGAACATCTACATGCAGAGTTGCATGAATCCCATGACCTAGTTTAAGGTCTAAGTCATGTTCTCCAACAGTTTTTATGACTTTTTTATCAGTGATATGCTTTTTATCAATAGCAATACCATGCTGCTCAAAAAGTGCATGAGCCACTTCCTCTTTTGTGATAGAACCAAAAAGGTGACCATTGTCTCCCATCTTTTTAGTGATAATAACTTCGGCTTTTTCAAGCTTAAGAGCATTTTCTTTTTGTAGAGCAATATCAGCAGCTAAGTTAGCAGCAGCTTCTTCTTCATCTTTTTTATGTTGTGCTAAAATCTCTGGAGTTGCAGCCTTAGCAAAACCTTTTGCAATTAAAAAGTTTTTACCATAACCATCTTTAACTTCTTTTACTTCACCTGCTTTTCCAAGACTTTTTACATCTTTTATGAGTAAAACTTTCATTATCTTTCAATTTCTCCACTGTAAGAAACTATACCACCTGTAAGATTTCCTAGTTTTTTATAACCTAAATCAGGCATAATTCGAGCTACATGAGCAGAACGGCTACCTACATGACAGTAAAGAATAATATTTTCATCTTTGTCTAGTTTTGCTTCTTCGAGTGTTTGATAAAAACTACTTGTTGGTACTAAAGAATCAGCACCTTTTATGTGACCCATTTCCCACTCCATATGCTCTCTTACATCAACAAGTTTAAAGTCAACCATACCGAGTTCTCTAGCTTCAAGAAGTGCTACAAGCTCATCAGAATCAATTTCTGCTTGGTTTACAAGTGTTTCACACTCTTCTTTAGTCAAGCCTCTTGAGTGAGTATGAACAGCTTCTTCTAGTCCTAACTCAGTTCTTTTTGCAGCTGCAAACTCTGGAGTACAGAAGATACCACAGTGACAAGAACCAGTTTGGGGAATCTCTTTTTCAATAGCAGGTGTACAAGGACAAATTCTATCATCAACTGATTTAAATTTTCCATCTACCTCTTCTACCATAAAGCAGGGACAAAAAAGTTTGTTGTACATCATCTTGTTTCGAGCAAGACCCATTTGTACACCTTCGTTTACATCTTGTTGTGGGTTATATTCCCAACCAAATTGTTTAATTACTTTATCTGTAAATTTTACAGTTTTTTCCATTCTCTCTATAAATTCAGGTGAATTCATATCTATTTTAATCATACTCATTATTTAACTCCTCTTTTTTTCCAGATATTATATGACGAAGTGCATTTAAACGAATAAAGCCTTCTGCATCTTTTTGATTATAAACTTCATCTTCTTCAAATGTTGAATGCTCTTCTGAGTATAAAGAGATATCAGATTCACGTCCTACAACTTCAACATTTCCTTTATAAAGTTTCAATTTAACAGTTCCTTGTACATACTTTTGAGTTGTATCAATAGCTGCTTGTAGCATTTCACGTTCCGGTGAGAACCAAAAGCCATTATAGATAAGTTCAGCATACTTTGCAATCATTCCATCTTTCATATGTGCTTCTTCACGGTCTAGACAAATTGACTCAATTGCACGGTGTGCTTTTAGCATAATTGTCCCACCTGGAGTCTCATAACAACCACGAGCTTTCATACCAACAAAACGATTTTCTACGATATCAATTCTACCAATACCATGTTTATTACCATATTCGTTTAGTGTACGAAGCATTGTTGCAGGGCTTAACTCTTTCCCATTAAGTGCAACAGGGTCACCATTTTTGTAGCTAATAGTTATATACTCTTTCTCATCAGGAGCATTCTCAGGAGAATTTGACCATAACCACATTGACTCCTCTGGTTCATTCATAGGATTTTCTAAGTGAAGACCCTCGTATGAGATATGAAGAAGGTTTGCATCCATAGAGTAGGGGCTAACAGTTGGATTACCCTCAGCATCTAAATGTTTTGCATCGATTTCTATTCCATGTTTTCTAGCATATGTTAAAAGTTTTTCACGAGAGTTAAGGTCCCACTCTCTCCATGGTGCGATTACTGTGATGTCAGGATTGAGTCCAAGATAGCCAAGCTCAAATCTTACTTGGTCATTTCCTTTTCCTGTTGCTCCATGACTAACAGCATCTGCCCCCATTTTTTTTGCTATTTCTATCTGTTTCTTAGCGATAAGTGGACGGGCTATAGAAGTTCCTAAAAGATATTCACCCTCATAAATAGCATTAGCTCTAAACATTGGAAACACATAGTCTTTAACAAACTCTTCTTGAACATCTAAAATAAAAATATTTTCTGGTTTAATTCCATTAGCAAGTGCCTTTAGTCGAGCAGGTTCAACCTCTTCTCCTTGACCGAGATCAGCCGTAAAGGTAATAACTTCAGCCTTGTACTCTTCTTGTAGCCATTTTAAAATAACACTAGTATCAAGTCCTCCAGAATATGCGAGGACTACTTTTTTTACTTCTTTCTTCATATGATAACCTTATAATAGAGTAATAATTAACGCGATTATATCAAAAAAAATGTGAGATAATGCTTATAAGAAACTAGGAGTCTGTCGGGTTAATCTAATTGAATAGAAAATTTCAGCTTTTTCAGTTAAATTAGATTAATCCGACAGACTCTTAAAGTAGAGTAATTATATAAGAGTAAATGAAGATTGATTTAAAGGATAGAACTTTTTACCCTTTAGAGTCAAATAAAATACCAGTAACTTCTTGCATTTTTGGAAGAAAATCTTGTGCTTGTTCAGCTGGAAATCTTCTAATCATTTTACTAGTTTGTGCATCAATAACAGAAACATAAAATATATCTTGTGAATCAACACCAAACTTTAGATTAGTATTCATAGGCTGAAGGGCTTTATTGAGCTCTTTTACTAAAGTTTCAACATCTTTTGAAGAATTAATCTTTCTTTCAGAACTTGATACTTCTTGTTGTAGTTCCTTTACAATATTTTGTTCTTGTGTCTGTGTTTGAACATTTTCTTGAGCAACTTTTGCCTGAGTTTGAGGTGTGATTACCTGTGATTGTTGCTGTTTTGCTACATTTGCTATGCCATCCATGACGTGCTCCTTAAGCTTTAAGTATAGATATTAGAAGTAATATCGACTGAATATTTTGAAACTTTAATAAAATTTATACTTTTTTTGGATTTCTCTCTTTTTTTATGATAGTCTTGCATTAATGAAAGATTATATAAACCTATTAAAATCACATCCAGTACTACTAAGACTCTCATCAATTCAACTTATTTCATATTTTGGTGCATGGTTCTCAAATGTAGCGATTTATACACTACTTTTAGAGATGAATGTAAGTGCTAAAGTTGTAGCATTTGTTGCAATGTTACATTTTTTAGCTGGAGTGATTCAGGCTCCCATTTCAGGTGTAATTATCGATAGAATAAATCCAAAAAAACTTATGCTCTCACTTATTAGTATCGAAATTTTAGCAACATTTTGTCTTATATTTATCACAGAGGTCTCTGACTTATACTTACTTTATATACTTATATTTTTAAAGATGGCAGCAGCTTCATTTTATTTTACAACAGAGATGTCACTTTTACCTAAAATACTCGATGGAAATAAACTCCAAAAAGCAAATGAAATTCACTCTATTATATGGTCACTCTCTTACACCTTAGGGATGGCTATTAGTGGTTTTGTAGTTTATGCATTTGGTGTAAAAATCGCATTTTTACTTGACTCTTTTATGTTTGTACTTGCGTTTTTCTTACTCTTTAAACTTGAGATACAAGTTACTATGAACCCTGTAAAAGAGAAATTTTTGAGTATGATGGTAGATACTTTTTCATATCTTAAACAAACACCCAAGGCTCTTTATTTGATGATAGTACATGCTTTTGTTGGATTAACTGCGTTTGATGCTCTTGTCGCACTGATGGTTGAGAAGTACTATGCTTCAATTATTGCTACTTCTTTGGCACTTGGACTTATGCACTCTGCTCGTGCAGTTGGTTTAGTAGTTGGACCCATTATTTTAGGAAAATGGATAAACAATAAGAGAATTATTTATCTTTTTATTGGTCAAGGTTTTGGAGTATGGTTATGGGCATATATGATGCATAACTTTTATCTCTCCTTAGCTGCGAGTGTTGTAGTTGGATTTTTTACGACAACATTATGGTCTTATACCTATACACTATTACAAAAAAATATTGATGAGAAGTACTATGGTAGAATAGTAGCTTATAACGATATGATGTTTTTAAGTTCAGCTGCGTTTACCTCTTATATGATAGGTTTACTTGCAACAGATGATTTCTCTTTAGAGTCGATAGCTGTTATTATGGGTATGATGTTTATTATCGGTGGTGCTTATTATGCTTGGGTACTTCATAGAGAAAAGTTAGAGGAAATTTCATGATTAGTTTTGCTGTTATAGGTGGATTACTTTTAAATATAGGTGCATTTTTAACCTTCAAGGGTAAGATATATGAAGCGGTAGCTGTTTATCTTTTAGCTGATATATGTTGGATAGTTATGGCTTATCAAAGAGATGATATGTGGGGAGTGGCTTCTATATTTGTCGGGGTCACATTTGGACTGCTTGCATTTTTAAAGATGAAAAGTGGAAAAATGAATAAAAATATAAATATAAATAAGGCAGAAAAATGATATATAAATCGAGTGAGGGAGACTTAGAACTAGATAATATTACAAGGCTTTATCCAGCAGTTGTTGTAGATATGCAAGGGGAGATTGCTGAGATGAGTTTAGAGTGGGAAGAACTTTATGGAGATAAGGTAAAGATTGTCCATTATGTACTTGTCTTTGATTTTACACCTTTAAATGAAGATGTAAAAGATCGTACAACACTCATCTTTGAGACAAAAGAGGCACTGATAGCTGAGATTCAAGAGGTAGCAAAATACTTAGACTAATCTCAAATGATACAAAGCAGGTATTTAAACTTGCACTTCCTGCAGCACTCAAGCACCTTGTAGATATACTTCAAATCCTGATAGATATGCTAATGGTGGGTGTTATATCAACCGCAGCTCTTGCCGCAGTTGGTTTAAGTATGCAGTTTATGATGATAATAAATGTACTAATGACTCTATATGTAGTGGGAGGAAATGTTCTTATCTCACGTTTCATTGGTCAGGGTCGTAAACGCAGGGCCTCATCTCTACTATATTCACTCGTGATTTTTGCCATACTGTTTTCATTTTTTGTAAGTGTCGCTGGATATTTTGGAAGTAGTTTTATTTATGAAGTTATGGGGTCCGCTCCTGATGTAGTAGAGCAGGGGAGCATGTACTTTAAAATACTTTCTCTAGGCTTAGTAGTCATTTTTATAGATAACCTTCTTTACAATGCACTCTCAGCAGCAGGAGATACAAAAAGTTCACTCTACATAAAGCTTGTATCAGCATCTGTAAACGCAGGACTCAATTATGTTTTAATCTTTGGGCATTTTGGTTTTGAGGCGATGGGCATAGAAGGTGCAGCTATTGCTACAATAATAGCTTACAGTTTTAATGTTTTCGCCTACTATATTTTGATAAAAAAGATGAACTCAAAACTCGACTTTTTACCACTTATAAGAGTAAAAGATTTGATTCGCGTTTGGCATGTGGGTTGGGGTGCAGCACTCGATAGAGGTATATCGAGTATGAGTTTTATAATTTTTGTAAGTATTATAACAGCATACGGAACAGCAGAACTAGCAGGATACCAAGTTGGTTTGAGAGTTGAGGGTATCGCGTTTATGCCAGGTTTTGGCTTTGCAATAGCGGCAATGGCACTTATAGGACAGAGTATAGGGGCAAATAACTATGATAAAGCTTATGATTTTGGGATTATAAGTGGTCGAATTGCTTATGTCTTTATGGGAAGTGTTGGCTTTGTTATGATACTTGTTCCAGAGTATTTAGTTGGATTTTTCACTAAAGATACACTCACGGTAGCCGTAGCATCAAAGTATCTCATACTCGTTGGACTAGCACAAATTCCACTCGCAATAGTTTTTGTATACTCTTCAGCCATTAGAGGTGCAGGTGCTACAAAAACAACACTCAAGATAAATGTTTTAAGTTTATGGATATTAAGAGTCATTCCCTCATATATTGCATATAAAATGGGTTATGGAGTTGTGGCTATATTTATCATTATGAATATCGAAACCCTTATAAAAGGGCTCGTTTACTGGTATATTTATCAAAAACGCGAGTGGTTACATACTAAAGTCTAAGTATATTTATGCTTTGTGGTTGTCAACTGTTGGAGGAACACTATTTCCACTAGCTTGGAGTGAAAGTGCCTCTTTATGTAGTGTGTAGTGTTCTCGTACAACTTGTGCGAGTTTCTCTTTTGTAGGCACATCAATAGCCCCATCTTCACCTATCACAGATGCAAGTTTTTTTACAAGTTCATCTTGTGGCGTTTGGACTTTTGCAGCCCATGAAAGTAGAAGCTCTCTGTTTATGTGTGTTGGGAGAGAACCCATAATACCTACATCATTTTGTGAATGTACAAGAAGTCCTGATGTTGTACCACGATCAAGTGTAAGTACTTGAAAAAGATAGAGTGTGTGGTAGTCTAATTGTGTCTGTTTATCCTCTGTTCTTATCTCTTTTCTTTGCTCAAACGCGAGAGTGATTATGTCTATATAGGCATCTATGATACCCTCACCAAAACTCTGTGCTAAAAGAGAGTCTTGCTTTTTATCTGCTGTAAAATAGTTCTCAAGATAGAAGTGTGATACTCCGCGTTTACGACTAAGGGCAGGAATGTCAAAGTACTTTTCCCCTTGGAGTTTTCCCTCTGTATATGTTCCTCCAGCTAAATCTCTTAAAGCATTATCAAACGCCACCTTATCTTCATTATGTTGCACACTAGGGTTCAAGTCCGCCATAACACGCCAGTAAGCTGTGCCATCACGCATCTCAGTTTGGCTTATGTGGATATGAACAGAAGGTACATGAGGATTACGAGGATGGATGATAGTCGAGATAGCGGTAGCAGAACTTAGCTGTTTCTCGGGCATATCATCATAATGCACTTGAGAAACATTTACACTTCCTGTATTAAACAGAGTGGTAGTCACGAGCCTCAAAGCGACTCCCTCCACCATGAATCCCATCATCACGAAACCAAATCACTTCTTCAAAAGGTTTCTTCTCTCCAATTTCATGTGAAAGAGCAGAAAGTTTATCTGCAAACCTTGTTTGTAAACCTCTAACAAGTTTGTAAGCATCTTGTGCATTTTTTGATTTAGCCATTATCATTTTCATATATGTATCCAAATTTGTTTTTTCTATTTTAACAAGATTTAGATTAATATTTGATGTTATAAAGAGCTACTTAAACTTCTTCACCAAATATATTCCAAGCCCAACACCAATAAATATCAAGGCTACAGTAAGCCCGATAAATTCTAATGTAACGGGCTCTGCGAAGTTAGGCAAGTGCTTTCTCGTCAGTTTGTGTTTTACTGGAATCTAAACCTGTCGATACAATTACCTCTTCACAGCGTTTACAAGCACACTCTTCTTTCTTAGACTGAAATTTCCAACATCTTGGACATTTGTAGGCAGTTGCTTTTGCAACTGTAAATGTATCTGCATCTACTTTAAAGCTACCAAGTATCTCTTCTTCTACTTGATCTTCAAAAACACCAGATACAACGAACCAATCCTCTGCATCAGTTGCATTCATATCTAAGGTAGTTTTTGATTCAGTATATATAATGAGTTCTAAAGTACTCTTGATAATTTTTCTTTTTTGAGTCCATCTACAACTGAACCAAACCCTTCGCGTGCTTGAGTCATATACTCAGCATCGAATGCTAATTCACCAGCAGTGATAGGTTCGTAAACAAGGTCAAATATTGACTCAGCATCACCCTTAATAATAACTGGTGCATGCTCTATAATCTCATCACAAGTATATGTTAAAACAGGAGCCATAAGAAGTAAAAGAGACTTTGTAATCATACTCATAGCACTCTGACTTGCTTTGCGTCTTGGGTCGTTTTTCGCATTACAATAAAGAGAATCTTTTGTCATATCTATATACATACCACTTAACTCATTTGCTATAAAGTTGTTAAGTGTACTCATACCCTGAACAAAGTTATACTCACCAAATGATGTATGAACTTGTGCAAAAACATTTTGTGCTACATTGAGTATCCACTTGTCTAACTCACCCATCTCTTCATAAGGAGTAAGAGATTCTAAGTCATTAATATTTGCAAGCATAATTCTAAAAGTATTTCTTAGTTTACGATAGTTCTCGCTTATCTGCTTTAAAATCCCTTGAGAGATTTTTAAGTCACCTTGGTAATCACTTGAAGCTACCCATAAACGCAGTATCTCACTTCCATACTCTTTTAAAATTTTATCTGGAGCGATAACATTGCCCTTAGACTTAGACATCTTTTCGCCCTTGTCGTCAACTGTAAAACCATGTGTTAAAACAGCTTTATAAGGTGCTTTATGCTCAACTGCAGATGAGAGGAAAAGTGAAGACTGAAACCAACCACGATGCTGGTCAGAGCCTTCTACATATAAGTCTGCTTGGTATTCACCTGCATCATAGTTACGAGATTTAAGCACAGAGTTCCAAGTTGATCCTGAGTCAAACCATACATCTAAAATATCAGTTACTTTTTCTACTTCATCTGCCTTGTAACCAGCACCAGGGTAGAGGAGGTGTTCTATTGGCATAGAGTACCAAGCATCACTTCCTTGCATTTCAAAAATCATAGCAACATAGTTTAAAACTTTCTCATCAAAGATAACTTTCCCTGTATCTTTTACTCTAAAAAATGCTATAGGAACACCCCAGTCACGTTGACGGCTAATACACCAATCAGGACGGTTCTCAACCATAGATGTAAGTCTATTTCTTCCAGTCTCAGGTATAAACATTGTTTTTTCTATTTCACTGAGTGCAATATTTCTAAGTGTTGTATCTTGACCTTCAGGTTTTTCATCTACAGAGATAAACCATTGTCTTGTTGCTCGAAAGATAAGTGGAGTATGTGAACGCCAGCAGTGAGGATACGAGTGAGTAAATTTACTTACTTTAAGAACAGCATCTCCCATTAGTTCGATTAAATCATCATTTGATTTAAAGATATGGCGACCTACAAACTCCTCTGCATTTGGAATAAGCTTCTCTTTAACTATCGTATCATCAAAGCAACCTGTTTCATCTACTGGCATTAGAACTTCTAAATCATTCACAAGACCAACACGGTAGTCATCTTCACCATGCCCAGGAGCAGTATGAACACATCCTGTACCACTATCCATAAGAACATGTGTACCTGTTACTATTTTTGAATTACGACCATTAAGAGGATTTATCGCATTTTGACCAGTGAGTTCAAACTCTTGAATTTTACGTTCAATACGACCTTTGACAACTCCTTGTTCGTATAAAGTGTCATAGAGTGCCTCTGCTATTATATATCCATCACTAGTAATGATATAGTCCTCTGTTGGATGTATTGAAATTCCAGTATTAGCTGGAATTGTCCATGGTGTTGTTGTCCAAATTATAAGTGCAGCATTGGGGAAATTATTAAATTTTTTCCATTCATCATTCATCTCAAATGCGATATAAATAGAGTGAGACTCTTTGTCTTCGTACTCAACTTCAGCTTCAGCAAGAGCGGTTCTCTCAGCCCAAGACCAAAAAACAGGTTTAGAACGTTCTATTAAAAGACCTTTTTTAGCTACACTACAAAGTGTACGGAAGATATTTGCTTCAAATCTATAGTCCATTGTCACATAAGGTTTATTCCAATCAGCGATAATTCCAAGAGTTTTAAACTCCTCTTTTTGAATATCTACAAATTTTGCAGCATGCTCACGACAAAGCTTACGAATCTCGTGTGTCTCAAGTAACTCTTTTTTCTTCTTTCCACCAAGTTTTTTTTCAACTTGTTGTTCTATTGGAAGACCATGACAATCCCAACCTGGAGTAAAACGCACAGATTTACCATTAAAATAGTTATGTTTTATGATGATGTCTTTGAGTACTTTGTTAAGAGCATGACCGATGTGAATATGACCGTTGGCATAAGGAGGTCCATCATGAAGTGTGAATTTAGGAGCATCTTTACGGTTTGCTTTCATCTTTTCGTAAACTTTTTGGGCATCCCAAGCAGCATAACGTTTAGGTTCGTTGTTTATTAAGTTTCCGCGCATTGCAAAACTTGTAGTTGGTAATAATAGTGTGTCTTTATAATCCATATAAGCCCCATAATAGTATGTAGAATTTTTTGGATTATATTTAGTCCAGTAAAATACCCATTTCAGTGAATAAAGAGAGTTCTAGTTTTAGGCACATTTTCGCAGTACTAGCCGTAGCTAATTCAAGAAGATGTAACGACGAAATAGGACTCTCTTTTATTCGCCCGAAGGGAATATTAAAAAAAGGACTACCAGTACTTTTTTTGATATTCTGAAGTTGGTGTTATTTTTGACTAAGGACTTGTATATCAAAAACTACTAAAAGTGATATAATGAGCTTATGAAATTACATTTAATATTTATTGGAAATCAGTTCGTTTACAACCGTTCTTTAAAAGAATATGTCTTGCGTCGCATTGAGAATGAGAGTCTGTTTATAAGTTTTACTACATACTTTAAGAGTAATGACAACTCACTTTTTCTTTACTTAGAAGAGAGACTTAATAGTTGTGATAAAATTATCATCATTACAAGTAAAAAGAACTTTTCAACCATTGGCAAACTAATATGTACAGTTACGAGTGATAATCAAGTTTTAAATGCTGATATGCTTATTCCCCAAAAAGCATCACTCTTTGAACCAAGGTCATATCTTTTAGAGTACAACAACACTATTGTAAATGTTATGCAGATTGATGAGGGTGAGTTAATGCCTCAAGTTTTGATGCCATCGAATGAAACGCAGGCAACTGTATATGTTGTAGAAGAAAAAGAAGATATGCTTGTAACTGTTTTAACTCCAATCGCACAGATGTATGAAGTAAGCTTTAGTGTAACTCAAGAGGTAGAAGGTTTCTCACGAATAGATATATCATCTAAACGATATGGAGAGATAAGTAAGTTTATTTATGGAGCAAAAAAACTTTTACCAAAAAAACTTATAGTATCTGCAAACATAATTACATATATTATTGAAAAGTTATCAAGTGTAGGTAAAAAAGTGAGTTTTGCAGAGAGTTGTACTGGTGGTCTTCTCGCTTATTACTTTACACAAGAGAATGGTGCATCAAAAATTCTTGATGGTTCACTTGTCACATACTCAAATGACTTAAAAGAAAATTGGCTAGCTGTTTCAAACCAGACACTTCGTGCGTATGGTGCGGTGAGTGCTAATGTTGTAGAGGAGATGAGTGAGGGTGTGATGAATGTCAGTAGTGCTGACTATACTATCTCTATCAGTGGAATAGCAGGAGATGGTGGCGGTAGTATTGAGAAGCCAGTAGGAACTGTATATATAGGTGTTAGAAGTAAATCAGAACATCTGCAAGTGCATTTACTCCTTCATGGGGATAGAAATTATATACAGCATCAGAGTGCACTTTATGCAATAAAAATGCTTCTTCTCATTGATAAAGAGACATTTTTCTAAATTTGTGCCAAAACATCTTGACATCTAAGACCTATTTGTCTATAATTTCGACCTCTTAACATTAAGAGGCAAAATGTCTTGTTAGCTCAGCTGGTAGAGCACGTCACTTTTAATGATGTGGCCGATGGTTCGAATCCATCACAGGACACCATTTTAAACTAAAATTGATTTTTTCTTAATCAAGGAAATTTTTTATGAATTATACTAATAGTATATGAATAAATTTTTGACGAAGAGTAAGGAATAAATATGCGGTGGTAGCTCAGTTGGTTAGAGTACCTGCCTGTCACGCAGGGTGTCGAGGGTTCGAGTCCCTTCCACCGCGCCATTTTTTTTGTTTATTTGCACTGAAGCTTTTGACTCAGATACTTGATGTATCTTTCACCAAAACCTTAAGCACAACTAAATCAAAAAAACTTTTAGTTTATTTTTGATTTTAATCTAGGAATGACTGAACGAGGTATACTTTAAGTATCCGAATGAAGAAATGACGACGAGTAAAACAAAAAGAGATGGGCGCTTAGCTCAGTTGGTAGAGCGCTACCCTTACAAGGTAGATGTCACTGGTTCGAGTCCAGTAGTGCCCACCATTTAGATTTTACAAGTTTTAAATGGGCGTTTAGCTCAGTTGGTAGAGCGCTACCCTTACAAGGTAGATGTCACTGGTTCGAGTCCAGTAATGCCCACCATTTTGATTATTTGCACTTCAGCTTTAAGCTTACATACTAGCGTATGCTTCACTTAAAACTTCTGCACAACTAATTCAAAATTATTACATTGACAACCTTTTGTTTATGAAAGTATTGTGACCCTTTCGTCTAGTGGCCAAGGACACTATCACTTCATGGTAGGAACAGAGGTTCAAATCCTTTAGGGGTCGCCACTTAATTTGGTGTTTTACTTATATGCGCGGTGGTAGCTCAGTTGGTTAGAGTACCTGCCTGTCACGCAGGGTGTCGAGGGTTCGAGTCCCTTCCACCGCGCCACTTCAACCTACAATTTTCTTATTGAAATAATTCATTTAAAATATTTTCATCTTCTATCCTAGAATAAGCATTCTCTTTTATTGCAGCAAGTATCTGTGTAAGCCTATTAAGAACAATAGTAGCTGATTGTGTAACATCAAATGTATCTAATGCGATACAAGATTTTTCATTACCGAGATGTTTATCCAGATAAAGTATGAGGTTTTGGGATGCTTTAAAAGCACCACTTGGCTCAGTAAAGGTATAGTTTATAAAGTAATGATTATCATCAATCTGTAGAAGATGGTCAGATACTCTCATATATTTACCTAAGTCACTTACTGTGAGTTCACCCTCAAAGTATAAAATAGCAAATGTAGATACAGCTTTATATCTTTTAGCTGTGTAGTAAGCTTTTGCAATCTCAATTTCAAGCCTATTTCTTATATATTTATCCATTTGTATCTCCTTTAGAGAAAACTTTTAGTACCACGGTTATCATACATATCTCTATATCGAAATGTTAAGAGGTTTTGCATGATAGCAAACAGGACCATAAAGTTTAAAAAACTACTCCCTCCATAACTAAACATGGGCAGGGGTACTCCAACCACTGGAGCATATCCTATAGTCATAGAAATATTAACCCCCATATAGATAAAGATCATAAAACTAATAGAGGCACTTACAACTTTAATATAGTAGTCTTTGTTAAATATAGCAAGACTAAGTAGATGCATAATAAGAATTGCATATGTCATAATAAGTGCTAATGCTCCCATAAAACCTGTTCTCTCCACTACAAAAGCAAAGATAAAATCACTTGTAGCAATAGGCAAAAACTTCATCTGCGTTTGTGTCGCCTCTTCCTTTTTCTTCCCAGTCCAACCGCCTGAACCGATTGCAATAATAGACTGTTGCACATGATATGATGGCTTTTCGCTTAAAAAATCATTAATACGTACTTTTTGGTAATCATGTAGTATAAAATTATAAGCGATAGGGATAAAGAGAATTGCACTTATAGCAATTGTAGCCATAATTTTCCAGTAGATACCTACAAAAAACAAAACACCATAACCTATAAGTAAAAGAACTAAGGCAGTTCCAAGGTCTGGCTCTTTTGCAATGAGAAAAAATGGTAGTAGTATATAAAAACTTAGTTTTGCAAACTCTTTAAGTCTATAGCCCTCTGGTGGAGGTGGAAGTTTATTTATAAGGTAGGCGAGCATAAGAATAAGAGCTGGTTTGACAAACTCTGATGGCTGAATGGTAGTATGGATAAATGGAATTTCTATCCATCTTTGTGCACCAAGTCTAGCATGTCCAAAAAATTCAACACCCAAAAGTAAAGCAATATTTGCCCAATAAATCATAGGAATAAGCCATGACATGCGTCTAATAGGAAGGAAAAACACAAGTAAAAATACAAAAGAAGCGACACCAACATAGGCGAGTTGCTTTTGTGCAAGTGCAGGAACTGCTTCTCCTATAAGAAAGTGCGAGCCAATGACCAAAGGAATGATAAGAATGATAGAAAAAAAGTCAAATTGTGTTAAAATACTCTTATCAAATCTCCACAAGTTTATAACTCCAAAAATAAATTAGAAGAATTGTATCATAAAGGTAGCTAAAAGAAATGAAAATAGAAAAATATATATGTCAAAACCCAGAGAGATTAGATACATTCCTCTCTAAAGAAATAGGGCAGACTCGCTCTCAAATTGCAGGTCTTATTAAAGCTAAATGTGTTTGGGTAGATGAAAAACAAGTAGCCAGACCGGGTGTAAAACTTAAAAATGCTCAAGAAGTAACAGTAAAATTTCCAGAAGCAAAAATAGAAGAAGCATTAGAAGTTGACTTTGATGTTGAAGTTCTTTACGAAGATGATGATCTTTTAGTTATAAATAAACCAAGTGGTCTTACGGTGCACCCAGCCCCTAGTGTAAAAGATGCTACTTTAGTAGATTGGCTCAAACACAAAGGAATTAGACTCTCAACTATCAGTGGAGAAGAACGAAACGGAATAGTTCACCGTTTAGATAAGGGAACTTCAGGAACTATGGTTGTAGCAAAAAACAATGATGCTCATGAGTTTTTATCAGCACAGCTTAAAGATAAAAGTATGGGACGTTACTATATAGCAGTTTTAAATCCCCCACTTAAAGAAGATATAACTACTATAGAGGGAAATATAGGTCGTAGTGCCCACAATCGCTTAAAAATGTCATGTGGACTAGAGCATACAAAAAATGCAAAAACTATGTTCAAACAACTTGCCCTAAGCACAGATGAGAAAAACCAACTTGTTGCTTGTAAACTCTTTACTGGTAGAACGCATCAGATTCGTGTGCATTTAGAGACAATAAACCGCCATATAATAGGTGATCATATCTACGGACTTAGTCCAAAAGTGGAGAAGGCGGAACGTATTTTGCTACATGCTTATATGATTTATTTTGTACATCCTACTACTAAAGAAGTGATGACATTTAGTGCAGATTTTGACACATATATGAAAAATGAAATTGATAAAAAATTTAATTTGGAGAGTTTAAATGAAGTTATGCAGAGTAGTTATATCGCTCACTCTTTCACTACTAATTCTTAGTGGATGTGGAAGCAGACCAAAACCCGCAAATAGAGAGAGTGCAGTTTTAGATCAAACACTTCCTTTAGTTACTTTAACAAAAAAGGGTGTGATTGTTGGAACAAAGAGTGTTGCTTTTGAGTGGAATAGTATTACAAATCCTAAAGTAAAAGGGATTTATGTTTACAAAAAGAGCCCAAATGTTGAGGGTGCAAGTGTTAAGGAAGAAAGTAAGCTAAAATACTACACTACAATAAATAATAGGTTCTCAACACATTATGTTGATACTAATGTTAAAGCAGACACAAGATATGTATATGCTTTTAAAACATTTACGGAGAATGCTGAGGGTCCAATCTCAAAGAAAATAGTTGTTAATACACTTCCCGTAATTGAGTCAGTGTCGTGGATACATAGTATTACAGGTATGCCAAGAGTTGCTAAAATCATCTGGAGACCACACACAAATCAAAAAGTAAAAGCTTATATAATTGAGCGAAAAACACTCCAAGATGAGAAGTGGGAAGAACTAGATACAATAGAGGGGCGACTTAATGCTGAGTATATAGATGAAGAGTTAAAAGATAACTTTGTGTACATGTATAGACTTCGAGCGATTACTTATGATGGGATAGTCTCAACACCATCTGTTATAGTAAAAGTAGTAACAAAAGCCTTACCAAAACCAATTACAAATCTAAACGCAACAAAAAATTTGCCAAATAAGATTAAGTTAACTTGGGATGAGTCTGTGCAAAAAGATTTTGCACTTTACTATCTCTATCGCAGTGAAAATATAGATGGTGGGTATGAGCTTATTGCAAAACTTCATAATAATGTTTTTATAGATAAAATCAAAGAACATGCAAAAAGCTACTTTTATAGAGTAAGTGCTGTAGATAAAGATGGTTTAGAGAGTCTAAATGAGCAAACTACTATTTTAGGTATGACATTAACGCCTCCTCTTGCACCTGCTATAGTCGAAGCTAAACGTGTTGGGGCGAGTATTGAGATTTATTGGAGTAAGAGTGATCCTCGTTCTGTAAGTTTTACTGTACTAAAAACAACTAAAAAAGGGTGGTTTGATGAGAGCACCAAAGAGTTTAGAGGTATAAAAGCTAATAAGTTTATAGATACAAGTATTGAGGCTGGTAGTACTTACTCTTATGTTGTTTACTCTGTGGATAAGAATGGTATTAAGTCAGATAAAAGTGCTATGGTTAAAATAGTTATACCGGAGACAGATAAGTTAGTAGCAGTTGCTAAAGAGGCAAAAGTTAAAGAAGAAAAAGTAAAAGCAAAAGAGGAACAAGTGCAGATACAATCTACTATTGTAGCTCCTAGTGTAGATTTAGATATGAGTGGTCTGTAATGCCTCATTTACATATAGAAAAATTCAAAGAAATATCTTATCCATCTTCGCATAATGAAGTGGCATTTAACTTTTCTGCTACTAATGCAAATGCAGTGAATGAAAAGCTAATTTCTGTAACTGTTGAGAATGAAGATTTTTTTCTTTTAGTCAAAGAAGAGGATGATAGAAGCCTACTTAAAACAGATAAACTGACACGTCCAGCATCTATACATAATGTGCATAAAGCACTTAATGCTTATGCCCAGCATGCAGGCTTAAATGTGTTAGCATCAAATGTTTTAAGTGGTGCTAAAAATGAACATCTTCAAAAAGTAACAGCTTTAAAAAAGATAGAATACTTTGCACAAGAGTTTCCAGTTGATAGAGAAGTCCGTGTTGAGGTAGGTTTTGGTTCAGGTCGTCACCTACTTCATCAAGCAGCTGGGAATCCAGATATACTTTTTATAGGGATTGAAATTCATCGTCCTTCAATAGAACAAGTACTCAAACAAGTCGCTATTCAAGAGCTTGATAACTTACTTGTTTTGGATTATGATGCGAGACTTTTTATGGAGCTTATTCCATCAAATATTGTTGGAAAAGTATATGTTCACTTTCCTGTACCGTGGGATAAAAAACCTCACCGTAGAGTTATCAGTACTTCTTTTATAGAAGAAGCAAGACGTGTTTTAAAAGTAGATGGAAGATTAGAACTTCGCACAGATAGTGAGAACTACTATGCTTACTCTTATGAAACTTTTATAGCTTTTAATAAAACTGTTCTACATATAAATAAAAACAAAGATATAGCTATCGTTTCAAAGTATGAAGATAGATGGCGTAAGATGGAAAAAAATATTTATGATGTAACGATGATAAATGAAGAGGAGTCTGAACCTTTAAGTATAGAAGGTTCATTTGAATTTTCAAAAGAGAAAGCCTCGTTTGAGAAGCTTTTAAAACTTCATAAAACGACAGAGCGATTTGAGAGTGGATTTATTCACTTTGAACGTGCATATACTCTTGATGATGGTATAATGTTACGGCTTTCAATGGGAAGCTTTGATAGACCAGAGCATCTGTATCTGATTATAAAAGAAGATAGTGTCTCTTACTATCCCGACTTACCACTTAAATCAAAAAGCAATTTGAGAGCACATAAAAATTTAGATAAGGTCTTAAATGGATAAAGTTATAGTTGCCCAAAACCTTTCACTTGCATACTCTAAAGATGAAACTATCATCAATAAAGTAAGTTTTTCCATAAACTCTGGTAGTTTTGTTTTTATAACGGGTGCTAGTGGTAGTGGAAAATCAACACTTTTAAAGTCTCTGTATGGAGCACTAAAACCTCAAGAGGGGAGTTTAGTTGTTGCAGGTGTTGAGCTTAAAGGTGTAACAAAGTCTAAGTTAAACTTACTTAGAAAGCATACAGGTATAGTTTTTCAAGACTATAAACTTGTTAAAGAGTGGACTATAGAGAAAAATATTATGCTACCGCTTATGATAAGTGGATATGACAAAACAATTCAGCAAAATCAAGTCGATACTCTTCTTAAACATGTGCGCCTCAAACATCAAGCGGGAAAATACCCACAAGAGTTAAGTGGTGGAGAACAACAACGAGTAGCAATGGCAAGGGCACTCTCTCATAACCCTGTACTTATTCTAGCAGATGAGCCTACGGGAAACCTTGATGATTACTCATCTCAACTTATTTGGAACCTGCTCGAGGGTGCAAATACAGACCTTAAATCAACAGTAATCGTAGTAACACACCATATTCCAGAGAGTATGGGAATTGATTATAAACATTTTCATATTGAGTATGGGAGTCTTCATGAAGTCACTTAAAAATCATCTCTCTTTAGTTATAGCACTACTAAGTATTCTCTTTTCACTACAGACATTCATCGTAGTTGATAGGTCTATTAATGCATATAAACAAAATCTTTCAAAAAATTACTCTTTAGTTGTTGTGAGTCAAAAAAACTTAAATGCTAAAATAATGAAAAATCAACATAAACTCATAAAAGAAATAGTCTTGTTATCACCAGATAAGATAATAAAAAAGCTAAATTCAGGAATAAGTAAAAAAAATATTGACTTACTAAAACTTTCATTACCAAAATTTTATAAATTAATTTTGCTGCATTATCCATCACCTAATGAAGTAAATAACTTAACAAAAGCCTTACTCAGAGATACAAGTATTATCAAAGTTGAGACATTTTCAAAAAGTCATGACACTACCTATAAACTTTTGTTACTTTTTAAAACTGTTATATCTGTTTTTGCCTTGAGTGTAGGAATAATCACTATCTTGCTTATCTCTAAAGAGTTGAAAATATGGCAGTTTAAACATAGTGAACGTATGAGTATTATGGGTCTGTTTGGTGCTCCTACTTGGCTAAGTTCTGCAGTTTTATTTAGACTTGCCTTTGTGGATGCCTTGATTGCAAGTGCCTTGGCATTTCTTATGTTTTCATATATCTCTGCCTCGTCATGGGTGCAAGAAGAGTTTTCAAATATTGGTATTTCTGTAGTTGTATTTGATCCAGTCTTTGATTTTTCTATTATGTTAAGTGTTTCACTTGTACTCTCAACACTTCTCGCTACTTTTATTGTCATTAGTCATAAAGAAGAGGTATGATGCATTTAGTCGCACTCTTTATATTAAGTGTTACATTGGTTTACGGAGCTTCTTCTACTGATAAAAAGATAAGTAAGACAAGCTCTAAACTAAGTAAGTACTCAAAAAATTATTCTAAACTCAATAAAAAAATGTCACAGACTGCAAGAGCGATTTTAAAACAAAAAAGAGCTTTACAAAAGCAAGAGAAGTATTTAAAAGAACTAAAAAAAGAGTTACAATTAAAAGAGTTAAGTTATAAAGAGAATACTTCTCAGTTAAAACTGATGAGAAAATCTCAAAAAAGATTGCAAGAACTGCAAGAGAAGATAGAAGATAAACTAAGCTTTGTAATTGCCAAGAGTGTTTCTCTTTCACTTATTTTAGATGAGACAAGTTCTCAAAATGCGGATTCTCTCATAGAGTCTGAAGTCCTTAAAAGTATGCTCAAAAAAGAGAAAGCAAAAGCGGTATCTTTAAGTGATGAGTTTATCTCAAATGCAAAAGATATTGACTCTTTAAACAAACATGCAAGTAGTTTAGAAGTGGCTATCTCTAACATAGATGCAAAAAGAAAAAAACTTCTTAGAACAAAAACTGCCAATAAAAAAGCCCTTGAAAAATTAACACAGGCAAAAGCAGCCTATAAAAAAGAGTTAAAAACATTACTGAGAAGACAAAATACACTTAAAAGTACACTTGCTAAGCTAAATATTGTAAAAATTGATGAGATCAAAAAAGCAAAACGCGAGAAAGAAAGAAAAGCAGCGTTTAGTAAGAAAAAAATAGTCCTTGATAAATACCCAGTAAAAGTGAAGACACATGGAAGTTCTTATCAGGCGGTAAAAACAAAAAGGTATAGAGGTTCTAAAACTATTGCACCACTAGACTCTTATACTATCACAAAAAAATATGGCACATATACAGATCCTATCTACGGTATAAAAATATTTAATGAGTCTATCTCTTTAAAACCAAAGAGTAGAAATGCAAAAGTCAAAACTGTATTTAATGGGAAGGTCGTTTATGCAGATAAAACAGCGGTGTTAAATAATATTGTAATTGTTGAGCATAAAAATGGTCTCCATACTATTTATGCAAACCTATCGCAAATTAGTCCAAATATTAAAAAGGGAATTAAGATTAAAAAAGGCTATACAATAGGGCGAGTTGAAGATGAACTTGTCTTTGAAGTAACTCAAAAATCTTACCATATTAATCCAATTAGACTTTTTAAATGATGTTATCTTAAAAAAGCCTCTTTTTTATAGCTTCTAGGTATGCTAACCAATGGCATACTCCATTATAAGGGGGTTGTAGGGACAGATTTTGTCCCTGCTGACTATAAGGGGCTTCGCTCCTTATAGTCTATAATATTAGTTTTTAAATAGATTCTTAAATTCTTTATAACCCTTTTTGGCTATAATTTTGAAAATAAAATAAAGAGAAAAATATGAACTTTATACAGACCCGTGGAATTGATATATCTAGACCTAAAACGGTTACATTTTCAGAAGCTATTTTAGCTCCAATAGCCTCTTTTGGTGGACTCTATGTACCTGAGAGTTTAGCAAACCTTGGAAGTGAATTTTTAGATAAACATCTAAACTCTTCATATAAAGAACTTGCAAAAGATATGTTAGAACGTTTTGAGATAGATATAGAATCAGATGTAATTGATGATGCTCTTGCTCTTTATGACTCTTTTGATGATAAAAACAATCCTGTTCCAGTTGTAAAAGTAAAAGAAAATCTTTATATTTCTGAACTCTACCATGGACCTACTCGTGCATTTAAAGATATGGCTCTGCAACCTTTTGGTGTTGTTCTCTCATCTATCGCACAAAAACGTGGTGAAAACTACCTTATACTTGCTGCTACAAGTGGAGATACTGGTCCTGCGGCACTAGAGACTTTTAAAAATAGAGCAAATGTACAAGTTGCTTGTCTTTATCCTTATGGTGGGACAAGTGATGTTCAGCGTTTACAGATGGTAACTGAAGATGCGAAAAATTTAAAAGTTATAGGTATTCATGGTGTATTTGATGATGCACAAAATGCTTTAAAAAAGCTCTTAGCAAATGATGACTTTAATGCAGAGCTAAAGAGTAAAAATGTTTCTCTCTCTGCGGCAAATTCTGTAAATTTTGGTCGTATAATATTTCAGATTATTTATCATATTCATTCCTATTTAGAACTTGTACGTCAAGATGCTATTTCTATGGGTGAAAAAGTATATCTTAATGTACCATCTGGAAACTTTGGAAATGCACTTGGTGCTTACTATGCTTCAAAAATGTGTCTGCCTGTAGAGAAAATAATCATCTCTTCAAATGAGAATAATGTTCTTACAAAACTAATAAAAACTGGAAAATATGACTTACGAGGTGCATCGGTAACGGGAACTACTTCTCCTGCTATGGACATTTTAAAGTCATCAAATATAGAACGTGTTTTATTTGATATGTTTGGAGACGAGCGTACTCGTGAGTTGATGCAAAAACTTGAAACAGAAAACTTTTATGAACTAAATGCCAAAGAGCTAGAACAGCTACAAACACAATTTGATGCAGACTTTTGTACGGGGCATGAGGGTAGTTTATATAAAAGATACTTTTGTGAATGAGAACTATCTTATGGATCCCCATACTGCTACTTGTTTGAAGTCTTATGAAACATGTTGTGACCCTAAGATAAAAACTATTGCTTACTCAACTGCAGAGTGGACAAAGTTTTCACCTGTGATAGCAAATGCACTAACGGGTGAAATAGACGTAGAAGATATTGTAGCACTAGAATCAATTAGTAAAACGGCATCACTTGAGATACCCGAAGTGATTAAAGAACTTTTTTCTAAAAAAGTTGCACAAAATAGTGTAATAGATAAAGAGGATATTGAAAAAGAGATACTGAGCTTTTTATAATATTTAAATAGTTGTAAGAGGTGCGATTTAACGCATTCTCTCCTCTATTGGTGCATCTTTTGGCATTAGTCCATACTTAGACAAGTCAATTAAAACTTCTTTTCGTTTATCTTCTAACATCTTTACCACAACAGGGTTTCTATCCATTTTTATAAACTTCAGTAGAGACTACATTACCTTTCTTATCATAGTATTTCTTGAGTCCAACTTTATAGTTGCCTTTATAAAAAACTTCTGAATATTTATAGCCCTCGGCATCATAATCTATCATAAGACCCTCACGTCTTCCTTTGACGTACTTCACAATAGAACCTAGAACACCATTATCATAATAGTTTTTCTGGATGCCATCTTTATCCCCATCTGTATAATTAACAATGATTTTTATATTGGAGTTATCATAGTAGGAAGTATAGAGTCCATTCTCTTTGCCATCACTAAAGTTTACCTTTGACTTGATGCTTCCATTATCTTTGTACCAAAAAGTCATACCATTGCGTTTACAATTTTTATAACTAGACTTTTGAGCCTTATCTTTAACTATGTATGGACTAGGGTCTGAACAAAAAACTTGTGTATCTTTTGCAGATAAAAGTGTAAGAGCTAAAAATGGGATTAGAATAAAAATATTTTTCATAATTTATAACTCCAGTGCTTTTTTATATGCTTTCTCGATTGCACCCATACAAGAACTTCTAACATTTCCCTCTTCTAAAGCACCATAACCAGCAGCAGTAGTTCCTCCTGGACTCATTACCCCATCTTTGAGTAGAGCAGGGTGAATATCTTGAATAAGTTCTCCAAAACCACCAAAAAGTCCTCGCATTATTGCCATAGCATCATCGCGTTTAAGACCCTGCTTTACCGCACCATCTGTAAGTGCTTCGGCAATGAGTGCTAGATATGCAGGACCACTTCCAGCTAAGGCGGTAGCAATGTCAATCTCTTTTTCGCTACTAAGCCATCTAGTTGAGCCTATCGCACCCATAAGTGCTAGGGCTTCAGTTTTATAAGTCTCATCACCTGTAAGTGTAGTCATCGAAGCACCAACTGAGGCTGCAAGGTTTGGCATAGTTCTTACCACTGCGTTTGAGCTCAGGTTATCACGGAGTTTTTTTAGTGTAGTTCCTGCTAAAACTGAGTAGATAACCTCTGCTCGACCAGTGAGTCTTGTGCTAATTTCTTCAACATTGGCAGGTTTTACACAGAGCATAATTGTTTTAGCACTCATATCAAAATCATCAAATAAAAATTTGTCTATTTTTAGACCTAAATTTTCTTCAAATTTGTTCAATTTTTCTATATTGCGTCCTACAACTTCTATCTTATAAGTATC
>JAUZRZ010000063.1 GCA_030949945.1 Sulfurimonas sp.
GGAATTTGGGTGTTTGGCCATTTTCCATTTATCATTAAAAGCCTTTCGCGTTTTGCCACTTCAGAGAGTGGAGAGAAGGCTGGTGCATGTATGGTTGAGGGTTTTTGTGAGTCCTATCTGTCAAAGAATGTACAGAGGGTATGAGTCAACAGCGATGGGTCTGCAGGTGTGGAAGTTCTAAAAACATTTAGCGGGGTAGTCAGAATGGACCAGTGTTTTGAAGTTAACGTGTACAATGTGTCTTATTTTTTATAATACTAACTGCTGTAATAGCATATTTATTATCTCAAAAATGCTGTACAACAAAAGTTGTACTATAAAAAAGATAATTGACAACTCAACAAATATAGTAGTTGTTTATAACTTAAAAATATATTCTTACTAGCTAACAAAACAATTTTTTCATTATTTTAAAAACTAATAAAAATCTAGAAGAGTTTACCAAAAACACAAATGTATGTCGGAGTTTTGAGACTAGAAGGAGGGTATCTATCTGCCAATAAGAGATGATATAATGCTGTGGCTAGAGGCTATAGCAGATCGTAAAGATGCAGAAGTTTAAGGTGAAGATGAAAATAGATGCTGCAAACTCTCTATTTTCAGTATATCCGCTTCTCTTTTAGATAAAAAGAAAAATGTTTGTGCCACATTGCTCACTTTCAGATGATATAACAGAACAAGAGAGCACAAAACATAAACTTTTTTATTAAATATGCAAGATGAATTGACAAGTATAGGTAATAAGAAATATTTTAAGCAATAGTTTAACAGAGCAGATTAGTCTAGCAGAGATACACACAAGGTTTTTCATTAGTACTTTTAGATATAGACTTTTTTCAAAAAATAAATAACTCCCTAGGCTATGAGATAGGAGATGAAATACTACAAAAATACACCTTACTTATTGATGAGAATCTTCGCAAAGCAGATATTTTTTCTAGGATTAGAGATGATAAATTTGTTTTAATTCTACCTCATACAACAAAAGATAAGGCGTACATCTTAACGCAGAAGTTGCGTATGCTTATACAAGAACACAAAGTCATAACCCCTATAACCATGAGTTTTGGGATAGTGCAATATGAAAAAGTGATGATGTCTAAGACAATTTTTTAAACGTGCAGATTTGGCACTCTATAGAGCAAAAGATACAGGACGAAATAAGGTTGTTATTGGATGATGTTTTACGAGAAAGAGTTAAGTGCACTTCGTAAATCAAAGAGATATAGAACAAGAGAAGTTGTTGATACTAGATTGCTAGATTTTGCTTCAAATGATTATCTTGGACTCTCTCATGTTAAATCACTCCACACACAAACCACTCAAATACTCGGCAACTTAGAAGCACATAGCTCTAAAGCATCAATGCTGGTAAATGGCTATCATCAGATACATAAAGATCTCGAAGATGCACTTTGTGAGGCAAATTCTTTTGAAGCAGGGGTAGGTTTTGAGAGTGGCTTTAATGCAAATATTGGACTCATAGAGTCACTTGTGAGAAAAGGTGATGTACTTTTTATGGATGAGTTATATCATGCCTCAGGGGTTTTAGCGAGTCAAATGAATGGACTTAATGTTACATTTTTTAAACATAATGATATGAATGAACTCTCAACTCTTCTCAAGAGTCAAAGGCTAAACGTAGTATTGTAGCAGTTGAGGGTATCTACTCTATGGATGGAGACTTGTGTTCAAAAGAAGTTTTTGAGATATGTGATAGTGCTAATGCCATTTTAATCGTAGATGAAGCACATAGTAGTGGAGTTGTTGGAGAACACCTATGGGTGTTTTTGATTTGTATGAGATTACTCCAAAAGCTAACCATATAAAGATGGGAACACTCGGAAAAGCTTATGGAAGTTTTGGGGCATTTATATTAGCAAGTGAGCATATTAATTGATTTTTTACTTAATCGTGCCAAACCTATAGTATATGCAACCTCACTCTCCTTGTATGATACTCTCTTAGCACATCAATCTTTAAAATATATTTTGCAAAACACAAAAGAGCTTCGAGAAGAGATACAAGCAAGACAAGAGATAGTTAAAAAAGAGCTGGGTGTGAAAATAGATGGTTTAATCGTGCCTATTATTATAGGAGATAATGAAAAAGTATTAGAGATAAAAGAAACACTTCGCGCTTTAGGATATAGTGTAGGTGCAATACGCCAGCCTACAGTACCTAGTGCCATCATCAGACTCATAGCCCGTTTGGGTCAAAGTAGAGATGAGTTACGATTAGTATGTCAAAATTTGGCTAAAATAAAGTCATGAAAATAAATAAGCTCAAAATTATTTTAGAGAGTGATGTCTTAGTTGACATTACATTTGATATATCTTCTTCCTTAGCCCTCGTTGGACAGAGTGGTAGCGGAAAGAGTTTAACTCTAAAAGCACTACTAGGAATGTTGCCCGAGCAGATGAGTTTAGAGTTACAAACTAGTGGAGATTTTGAGCTTGTTGGAGGAAAAAGTGTAGGATTTATACCACAAAATCCTTTTACAGCACTCTCTCCTCTTACAAAAATCCACATGTCCAGTTTTGTGGATGAGGAGAGGAGTCCAAGAGCTTTTTGAGTGTAGGTTTGAGTGAAGATTTACTTCATAGGTTTCCGCCTGAACTCTCAGGTGGACAACTCCAACGTGTTGTAATCGCTATGGCACTGAGTAAAAGCCACAACTTTTACTTCTTGATGAGCCTACTACAGCTCTAGACCCAAAAACTCGTGTTATGATTATAGACTTACTTAAAGAGCTACAGGGCAAAGAGGGTTTTAAAATGCTTTTTGTTACACATGACATCTCTTCTGCACAAAGTTTATGTGAGTATATTTGTGTTATAAAAGAGGGCAAAGTTATAGAGAGTGGTTTGATGGATGAAGTTATTCATTCGCCACAAGAAAAATATACTAAAACATTAATAGAAGCAAATTTTACCAACAGGGAATTTAGAGTATGAGAAAATATTTCAAAAAAATAGTGTTAACTATAGTCATTATAGGGTTTTTATCCCCCTTCTTTTTGCTGGTTTATTTCTTAAATGCTTTTGAGTATGACATTTCAAAGCTGGCAGATTATAAACCAGATGTTACAAGTAGAATTTATGATAAAGATGGTAAAAAAATTGCTAATATTTTTGATAAAAAGCATAGATACTATGCAAGTTTTGATGAAATCCCCCCTCGTATCATAGAAGCACTTGTTGCCATAGAAGATACAACTTTTTTTGAACATCCTGGGATAAATATAGATGCGATATTTCGTGCAGCGATTAAAGTTATTCGTGCAGGAAAAGCTGTTGAGGGTGCTAGTACCATTACTCAACAGTTAGTCAAAAATGTACTGCTTACACGAGAGAAAAAACTCTCACGAAAGATAAAAGAAGCGATATATGCTCTTAAAATAGAAACTGTTTTAAGTAAGGAGGAGATACTTGAGCGTTATCTTAATGAGATATATTATGGGCATGGTTACTACGGTATAAAAACAGCGGCTGATGGTTACTTCCATAAACGCTTAGAGGACTTAACACTCAAAGAGATGGCTATTCTTGTTGGTTTACCAAAGGCACCAAGCACTTATGCACCCACAAAAAACTATGATATTTCTATGGGTAGAGCAAACCGTGTGATAAAAAGAATGTATGTACTCGGTTGGATAGATGAGAGTACTTATGAGAGTGCTTTAGTAGAAAATCCTGAAGTTTTTAACACTACACTCACACAAAACAGGGCACCATTTATAGTAGATGAAGTTGCCCGTCGTTTTAGAGATATGAATATAAGTGACTTAAAAACAGGTGGTTATGAGATTTATACTACTATTGATTTGAGATTACAATCTACTGCGAGAGAATCCCTTACTTTTGCTTATGAAGAATCACTCAAGCGCATAGAGAATTATAAAATTAAAGAGTTAAAAAAGTTAGCAAAATATGAAGCGATAGATAATCCAAGTGAGGATGAACTCTTTGAACTACAAGATGTAAATGTATCACAGTTAAATGGTGCCTTAGTCTCACTCGATTCTGCCACAGGAAATATATTAGCACTTGTGGGAAGTAGAGACTATAAAATTAGCTCATACAACCGTGCAACTCAAGGAAGACGACAACCAGGTTCTGCGTTTAAACCTTTTATATATCAAGTGGCGATAGACTTAGGCTTTAGTGGGGCTACAGAGTTAGTGGATATAGCTAAAACATATGCATATGAGAAAAATGGTGAAGAGTTGAAATGGAGACCTAGAAACTATGAGAAAAATTATAAAGGTTTAGTGACACTTCGTGAAGCACTCATCCATTCACGTAACCTTGCAACCATTAATCTTGTCAATGACATAGGTTTAAACAACCTACTCAAAGAGCTCAAAAAGTTCAATATAAAACATATTCCTAATGACCTCTCTATTTCGCTAGGAACGATGTCTATGTCACCCTTAGAGCTAGCACAAGTATATACATCTTTTTCTAATGCTGGTTTGCAGATGAGGGCACATCTTATACAACGAATTGACAAAGGGGGTGAGACTATTTATGAGATGCATGAGAGTAGTCATAGAACTTCAACTCCCACTCAGTCTTACATTATGACTACAATTTTACGTGATGTTGTTAATCGTGGAACAGCAAGACGCGCTCGTGTTAAAGGCATAGAACTTGCAGCAAAAACAGGTACCACAAACTCAAATGTAGATGGTTGGTTAGCGGGATACTCTCCTACAACTACAACGGTAGTATGGTTTGGAAATGATGATAACACACCTATGTATAAACGCGAAACAGGTGGTAAGATAGCTGGACCTGCGTTTAGACTCTTTTATGAAAGAATGCTAAAACTCTATCCTCAACTAAAAAGAAAGTTTGATGTTCCTGAGGGAATTACCGAGGTGCATGTTGGGAAACATATAGAGTATTTTAGTGATATTTCAAGACCACCCAGAGTAGAACAAATAGCTGATCCAGAGGAAGAGCTTTTATGGTAGTAAGTGCCTGACAAGAATAAATGTCAGGCACTTAAAAGTTTTCTCTGAAACAAATGTTAGGAAAAAGCTCTATTAAGTGCACAAAACATTGCTTTGATAGAAGCAGTAGCTATATCGCTATCTTTACCTGCTCCAAAACAAGAAGCAATTGTATCTGTTTGTAGTTCTATGTAGGCTACAGCAGTGGCACTACTCTTCTCACCGCAAGAGTGTTCAGAGTATGAGTTGATGCTAAACTCATTTGCATAGTTTTTCATAAGTGCTTTCTTGCAGGCATCTATTGGACCATTTCCCTCTCCCTGTGATGTGATTTCTTTACCATTATACTTATAAGTGAGTCTACACTTTGAGGTGCTTTTATCAGATGTAAGTGTAAAGTCAATGAGAGATATATGCTCTTTAACATTAAAGTATGTATCTTCAAATATTTTAAGAATTTCTTGAGACTTTAAAACCTCTCCTTTTTTATCTGTCCACTCTTGCACAATTTTTCCAATCTCAGGATGCATCGGTTTTGGTAGTTGATATCCAAACTCTTTTTCTAAAATATAAGCGACACCACCTTTACCTGACTGAGAGTTTATACGGATAACTGACTCATAGGTTCGACCAACATCAGCAGGGTCTATTGGAAGATAAGGCACTTCCCAAAAAGCATCATCTTTCTCTTTTTGATACGCTAAACCTTTGTTAATAGCATCCTGATGAGACCCACTAAACGCAGTATAAACAAGCTCTCCTACATAAGGGTGTCTTACATGTGTTTGTATCTCTGTACACTTCTCAACTATCTCTAAAACTTCATCAATATTTGTAAAATCAAGTTTAGAGTCTATACCTTGAGTAGTAAGATTAAGTGCTAGAGTGATAATGTCAACATTTCCAGTTCTCTCACCATTACTCAAAAGTGTACCCTCAACTCTATCAGCCCCTGCTAAAAGTGCAAGTTCCGTAGCTCGCTACACTTGTTCCTCTGTCGTTATGAGTATGTGTTGAGATGATTACATTTTCACGGTTATCTAGGTTTCTACTCATCCATTCTATCTGATCTGCATAGATGTTTGGTGTAGCCATTTCAACTGTTGCAGGTAAGTTTATGATTACCTTGCGCGAAGGACTTATACCCCAAGATGCAGTAACAGCATTAGAAATTTGTGCAGCAAACTCAAGCTCAGTACCTGTAAAACTCTCAGGCGAGTACTCTAAAAATATCTCTCCATCATGCTCTTTTTCATACCTTTTTACAATCTCAACACCCTCTAAGGCTAAAGCAGTTATCTCCTCTTTTGTTTTACCAAAAACTATCTTTCTTTGAGCAACACTTGTTGAGTTATAAAGATGCACGGTAGCTTTTTTGACACCTCTGAGTGCCTCAAATGTTTTAGCTATTAAGTGCTCACGAGCTTGGACTAATACTTGAATTGTAACATCATCAGGGATTAAATTCTCATCAACTAAACGGCGTAAAAAGTCAAACTCTACAGCAGAAGCAGAAGGAAATCCTACTTCTATCTCTTTAAATCCGAGTTTGAGTAAGAGTCTAAAAAGTTCAAGTTTTTTTGTCATGTCCATTGGGTTGATAAGTGCTTGATTACCATCACGTAAATCAACACTACACCATGCAGGAGCACTGACAATTGTTTTAGTAGGCCAAACTCTATTTGGTAACTCTATTGGTGGGTAAGCTTTATACTTACCTTTAGGAATTTGTACCACAGGGGCATCACAATTCATCATTATGAATCCTTTAACTTGAAATTTTTTAATAACAGACTCTTACATTTGTTATTAGAGGCGAATTATAGCTAATTTGTTGTTATAACCACAGGCTTGATAGATGAAAATATTGTAGTTACAGTACTAAAGTTGTTGTACCGACTTGGCAAACAGTAGAAGTGTTATCATTTAATGTAAATGAAGTTTTGTAAGGGGTTGTTTTATGAATTTTTTTAAATTATTTACTGTAGGTGTAGGCGTGATTTTACTTTTATCTTTTAATGCCTGTGGGGGTAAAGAGAGTAGTAGTAGATCAAGACTCCTCTCCAACTCTTCCTCAAACTAGTTATACACTTGAAAGTTTAACAGATAGAAGAGTTTAGTGCTTTATCACAGGAGAACAAACTTATTGTTGCTGATAAACTACTTAGTAGTATGTTCTATGGTTATCCTTTAGCAACACTTCAAGAAAAAATTGATTCAGGTTCTTTCTTGATGATTTAAAAAAACAACTTAATACTCAAAAGATAGATAAAATTTGCTCTTGAATCTTATATCAAAGACCCTGAGATATTTTATAGTTACTATAGTCCTTTTATCCCTCAAGAAGCATATGATATATCTGCTAGACTCTATGCTGCTCCATACTTGGATAAATATTTTTTTCATAACTGGACTGCTTATATACTCACTCAAACTATTATGTTTTCCCCTGCTTATGAGTTAGATTCAGTTGGCATGGAAGATATAGCTCCTAGTTTATAATGGAATTGTATCAGGTTTAGAAAATGGAGATAGCATGAGAGATATCGCCTATAAACATATGATAAGTCAAAGTAACTGGAGAAGATTTAGAAGTCCTGAGGATAATGGACGAGAGATGTTAGAGATCTTTGCTTTAGACTTTAATGATTCACATGTTCCTATTGCAGGTCAAGCTCTTCAGAATTGGAGCAATGTGCGAAGGAATAATAATGGGTTTAATCAGCTAGTGATTGATGAAACTTACGAAAATAATGAAACATTGTATTTATTTGATAAAAATATTACAGATGGATATAGCTTTTATCAAGCATTAGTTGATTCTGATAATTTCACTTATGGAATTACTAAAAGGTTAGTTGCTTTTTTCTTTACAGATTACAGTGAGAAAGATATAGATGATATAACAGTTGCTATCGTTAAGTCGGGACATGAAACATGGCAGGAAGTTTTAAAAGAGATTCTTTTTTCTAAAGAGTACCTTTTAAATAACTCTAGAGTGAAGTATGCAGAAGAGCTCTTCTTCTCCTTGGCTAAAAAGATGGAGTATCAGCATACTACACTGACTATTAGAGATTTTTGCACAGGAAGTCATCAAAATTTGAGTTTAGAGGACATGGGACAAGCAAGTATGAAGTACAAACTAGGAAGACTTTCAGGTGCACCTGTAGATACTCTCTCATTTGCAACATATAGTAAAACTATAAGAGAAAATGTTTTTTATAAAAGAGTCGAAATCTGACCTAAATGCTACTGATTATGGATGGGAGAATGAAGGATGGAGTGATTCTTTTATAGCAAATACAAACTTCATTTATGATGATACTGATGAAAAAGCGAGCTTAGAGTCTCTTATAGATTATATATTTACATCAATAGTTTCCAGAAAGGCCACTTCAGAAGAACTTTTGATGTTTGAGAAGTATATGCTAGATGTGGATGGTACTCTCAAGCATCCATATCTTATGTTTCTATATCAATACTGATGATGCTCAAAGAGAAGAATATAAAAGAAATATAGCCTTTATGATACTAGATTATATTTCAAGATTGGATATTACATATATGCAAAGAGAGGTAAAGTAACTATGCAAAGAAGAGATTTTATAAAACTGTCTTTAGTAGCTTCTGCTGCACTTATTCTGCCATCAAGAGCAAATGCAGATACTGCTTTTACTGAGACAGGTGCACAAACCATTATTATATTCACATATGGTGGGGCAAGTCAATTGGCTGGGAATTTGACTAATCTTACAGAGATTGAATCACTCTCTCAAAACAAGTATAAAAACTACTTTAAAATAACTCCAACTACAGAATAACTGTTGGACAGAAGCGGGTGGTCTCCATATGGAAACAATGATGGATGCAGGAGATATGACAATATTTAGGTCTTGTTTTTTCTCAAAGATAGAGAGGATTGCTGATAGTAAGGCACACGGTACTTGTACTAAAGAGAATCAAAAAGGTTCATTTGATATAAGTAATAAAAATGCAGGTATAGTTTCAAATATTGGTAAAATACTCTCAGATAATCAAGCTATAGACTCAAGCACAGTCCTTCCCTTTATAACATTTGAAGGAAATTCTTTATTTTACCAATCTGGTACAGAGCTATTACCCCCCTTATATAAGTCCAGCCGGTTTAGATGCAGGCTTTAGTAACCCATATACAAGAGTAAAGAGACCTTACTATCTTACTCCTGAATTTAACACTGATATGGATACACTCTCTCAATCCTACCATCAAAATAAAGCTATTGGGCTAGCATTTAACCGAAAGAGCTGGCTTGAGTGAGCACATAGCTCAACTTCAAACAAAGGCAGCTACTCTTAATACCACGCGCATATATAGATAATGCAGATATCCCTGCAGGAAGTAAAATAGCAGAACAGTTAGAAACAGCGATAAATATTATGCATCTTAACCCTACGACAAAAGTTATAACACTCGGAACAGCTGGCGCAGGTGGATGGGATGATCATAATAATGCTATAGATTATGTTTCTAGAAGTATGGAACTGTTTGCATCTTTAAAGTCAGCAGTAGAGCATATGGCTGGTCTAGGTAAAACTAAAACCTTAGCATAATGGTTTTTGGTGAGTTTGGTAGAAATGTAAATCTAAACACTGCAAATGGCTGGGATCATGGAAACTTACAAAACCTCTATGTAATTGGTGGTAGAGACTACCTTAATCACCAAGGTGTAGTTGGAGAGACAGAAGTTGACAATCAAGGTTCTAATAGACTTTTTCTAAAGCCTATTGGAGCATATATAGAACCATTTAGCATTGCTGCAACGCTATATAAAATCTTTGGTTATACAGATAGTACTAATGCCTTGACAGATGGGCATCCTCCTATAAAGAGTTTATTTAGTTAGTCGGTGAAATTAAGTTTGGAAAGATCATATTTTTAGTGAAAAACAGGCACCATTATTTAAGTTTTTGACACTGAGTGTGCCTCCCATTTTTTGTGCTATTTGAGTGCTCATATATAGTCCTATACCTGTACCTTTTCCCTCTGCTTTGCTAGTTACTTCTGGTTTGAAAATATCATTGATTATATTAGTGGGTATTCCACCTGCGGTGTCTTGTATATCTATATAAATTGAGTCATCTTGTTTGTAAAATTTTATATCGATACTGCGTTCTTGTATATTATTATCATTAAAAGCATCTTTTGCATTGTTTATGATGTTAAGGATAAGGTGCTTAAACTCATTTTCATTACCATAAAGTAAGACTTCTTCACTGCTGAGTATATTTACTTGAATGTTATTTTGTAAAAACTCATCATTGACTAATACCATAACAGACTGGATACAGCGTTTTATACCAAAGTTCTCCTCTTTTTGTCGTGGTCTAAAAAAGTTTCTAAATTCATTAAGAGTGCTAATCATATGTTTGATTTGACCTTGTGTATCATCAGTTAACTCATCTATATACTCTGAAGTTACCAAACCATTTTTAAAATCATCAATTAACATATCTGACATCATAGAGATAGCATTAAGGGGTTGTTTCCACTGGTGTGCAACTGCATCCATCATCTCACCCATTGCTGCCATTTTTGCCTGTTGTTCATACCGTTTTTGTGCATCTTGAGCTAATTTGAGTTGAAGTTCTATTCTCTCTTCAAGGGTATGGTTGAGTTTGTCAAGTGACATTTGTTTTTCGTTATATCTATCTAAAAATATTTCAAGTAGTATATCTAAGTCTCCACGATGGGTGGAGTGGGCACTCTGTTTTACAGCATCTAATAAATCTTCGGTGTTAAGATGAGAATATTTCCCTCTAGGATTTTCTCTTCGTTTTATTACTAGGTTATTAGGTGTGAATGGATTTTTTTTCATATTAAATAGATTATAACAAAATTTTACAAAATTAAAAAGTATAAAAAATTAGAGAGGATAAGGGAGAAAGAGTAAAATGAGGCATAAGCCTCATTTTATGATTAGCACTGGTATGTAGTTTTAAACTCATAAGCAGTTGGACGACCTTCATCTGGCCAAACATCACGCTCAAATTTATAGTGCTTGGTAAGCATTGATAAACTCATCAGTAAATACTGGCTTTAAGAAAGTCGTTATCAGCAATAAGACCTTCAAGTGCTGAACGAAGTGTATGTGGCATTTGAGGAATACCTTTTTCACGAATTTCATCAAGAGAAAGTTCAAATAAATCTTCATCCATTGGACCAACTGGTACAGTTTTGTTTTTAATACCATCAAGTCCAGCCATCATCATAACAGCAAATGCTAAGTAAGGACAAGCAGTAGAGTCAGGAAAACGCATCTCTAAACGAGTAGCACCTTCACCTGCACCGCAAGGAATACGACAAGCAGCAGAACGGTTTTGAGAAGAGTAAGTTAAGATACTTGGTGCTTCAATAACCTGGGAATAAACGCTTGTATGAGTTTGTTGAAGGATTTGTAAATGCAGCAACTGCATGCAGAGTGTTTAAAGATACCACCAGCATACTGAAGAGCCATTTCACTGAAAGGTTACCATAAGCACCTTCGTTATAGAAAAGGTTTTTACCATTTTTCCAAAGTGATTGGTGAACATGCATACCATTACCATTGTCACCATAAAGTGGTTTTGGCATAAATGTAGCAGTTTTACCATTGAGGTGAGCTATCATTTTTACAACATATTTGTACTTTTGAACATTATCAGCAGCACCAATGATATCAGAGTAAACGATACCTATCTCATGTTGACCTTGAGCAACTTCATGGTGACCTAAAACAACTTCAAGACCAACTTGCTCTAAAACTTGCATCATTTCTGCACGCATATCTACAGCAGAATCTGTTGGAGCTACTGGAAAGTAACCACCTTTAGTTCCTGGACGGTGCCCTGTGTTATACATATCTGGGTATGGGTTGTTTGAGTTCCACTCACCCTCTTCAGTATCTACTTTGTAACCAGCTTCATTGATGTTGTCAACAAAAGTTACAGAATCAAACATAAAAAATTCATTTTCAGGACCAAAGTATGCAGCATCCGCAATACCTATAGATTCAGCATGTTTAAGTGCTGCTTTAGCGATAGAACGTGGACATCTTTCATATGCTTGCTCTTTATAAATGTCATAAACATCACAAAATACGATAATAGTAGGATCAGCAGTAAAAGGATCTAAAAATGCAGTACGCAACATCAGCTTTAAGTAGCATATCTGACTCATTAATTGGTTGCCATGCTTCGATAGAAGAACCATCAAAAGGAAGACCATTATCAAGTTGACCAGCTGTTACAGCACTCATTTTGTAACTAATGTGGTGCCATGCACCTTTAATGTCTGTAAATCTAAAGTCTACAAATTGAACATCATTCTCTTCACAAAATGTAAAGAATTCTTCTATACTATTAACGAATTTACCCATTAATTTCTCCTGATTTTTTCTAGGAATATTATATCGGATTATTGAACAATAAAATCTTTAATATGATTAAAAAATATGCAAATGATTATATTATACTACTAATTGCAATATGTTGAGGCTCTGCCTTAGCAACTTTTTTTTGCATAGCAAGTATATCACCTATTTTATTTGGGACATCTCTACTGTATTCATGTTCTAGTATTAAGATAGATGCACTCACTGTCAGTAGGGGAAACTTTTTTTGCACTCCATCTCTATCTTTTGCTAAAATATAGTCATTTTCTTTATCTTTTTGGGAATAAAATTCTCGAACACTCTCACAAAAAATTGCTACAACTTCTTTAATGTTCTGTAGACATGTTTGCGAGTTTTCATAAATTTTATTTGCTGCAAAAAAGTCATCTCCACCTATATGCGCCTTGAAAAAATCCGATGGAAGGTTTTTCCTCATAATATCAGCAAAAAGTTGTATCACTCTATCCCCATTACGAAAGCCATAGACATCATTAAAAGCTTTAAAGTTATCTAAGTCAAAGTAGCATAACATATGTGGATTATTACTCATTCCAACATCCGATATATACTTTTGAATCATTCTATTACCAGGTAGTTTTGTGAGTGGATTTTGGTCGCGTGCTATGATAAGGTTTTCTTCGTTCATTATGCTAATGATAGCTCTAGCAGATAAAAAACCATAATAAGTAGAGTCTTTTGTAATGATAATTCCTGCTGACTCAGGGTTATTTGAAAAAAGTTCTATTATTGTCTCAAGACTACTATTTATATCACTATTTGCACATGGAATGATAAAATTTTTGAGTTTTGATTTTTCTGAAGTATCATTATGTAAAAGAGATATGCCATAAGGTGAGTAAAGGTACTCTTTAATTTGATTTTCATAAAAAATACCTACTGGTTCGTTCAGTTGGTTGATTACAGGAGTGATTTGAGTAGTTTGGTTTTTCTTAAAGTACTCTACTACAGCATTCATCTGTTGGTGTTTATAGAGTGGTTTTATTTTTTCAATGAACTTTTCTAAGGTAGATTTATTTTGAGTGTTTCTTTTTGAACTATCTAAAATATCTATAATATTTTGATAGACTTCTATAATCTCATCTGTATCTTGTGTTGGATATTGAATAAGATATCCTTGAACTAGGTGACAACCTATATCTTTACATGTAAGCAGTTCAGCTTTAGTTTCTACACCCTCAGCAATAACTTGAATTCCTAGTTGAATAGCAAGATTTGTTATACTTCTAAGCATAAGCTGCTTTTTCATGTTTGTGTTTATATCTTGCAAGAAATATCTATCTATTTTAATAATATCTGGAGTAGAATCAAACAGAAGTTTATATCCAGAGTAGCCAACTCCAAAATCATCAATGGCAATACAGAAATTTTCCTCTTTATAGTGTGCAATAACTTTTTCTATGCTTGTTGACTCAGAAATTTCGTGGCGTTCTGATATTTCAAAGCATATATGCTCTTTTTTAATACCAAGCCTCTTGAGTATGGCATTTGTATTTCCAACACTAAAATCAGGCATATCTAAGAGTCTATTATCAAGATTGAAAAAGAGTTTTATGTTTTCATAGTTTTTTATTTTTGTAAATTTTTAAAAGTTTTTTCTCGTAAGGCTAAGTCAAATGAGTAGAGTATTCCTTCTTTGTAGACTGCATCGAAAAGTTCAAAGATAGATCTAAATCCTACATTTCTAAAGTTACGTAGTAGTGCTTCAACAGCAAATATTTTTCCCGTGTGTATATTTAAAATTGGTTGAAATGCTATATCTAGATGTTCTAATTTTTGTAACCATATATTTGTTAAGTCATTCATAAAGGAAGTATATGACATTCTTATTACAAAAAGGTTACTTAACTGACTTTTCTTAAAAAACCCCTTTTTTTATAGCTTTAGGGGTTGTAGGGACAAACTCTGTCCCTGCGACTATAAGGGGCTTAGCTCCTTATGGTCCGTAACATTAGTTACTTAAAATCTCACACTAAACATAGAGCCTTGATTCTCCTCACTCTGTATCTTGAGTGAGAAATTATGAAGTGCTAAAATATTACTGACTATAAAAAGACCCAAACCAAGAGAGTTGTTCCATGTATTTTTATTGACTCGATAAAATTTATTTGTTATATTATCTAAATTTCGTGCGGAGATACCAATTCCAGTATCAATAACATTAAATCTCTCTTTGGTAAAAGTGACGACAACTTCATCCTCTGAGTACTTAAAAGCATTCTCTATTAGGTTTGTAATTACTATACTAAAAAGTGATGCATCCGCTTTTATAGTGATGTCTTTATCCCCTTGTATAATGATTTCTCTTTTAGGGTAACTAAGTTTAATGTTTTCTACAGTTTCATGGATGAGATCATGAAGGTTGATAGTTTTATAACTTAACTCTTGGAGGCCACTGTCTAGTTTTGATGAGAGTCTAAGTGTATCTATAAGTTCACTGAGTCTTGTACCATTCTTATATATCTTTTCTATAAACTTTTGTCTGATATTTGGATTGATTTGGGGGGTCATCAAGGAGAGTCTGAGAGTAGCCATTTATAATGGCAATAGGATTCTTAAACTCATGACTAATAGCGGAGATAATATCATCTTTTTTGTTTATTTGAACTTTGAAGTTTTTGGGTAAATTTACTCTTTTGTTTCTCTTTTTTTGCAAGAATTTGTGCTACTTTTGTAAGAAGGGCAGTGATGTTATAAAATTCTACAGAGAGAGTAGAACGGATATAAGTCTCTTTTTTCTTTTTTGTCATAGAGCTTAAAAAGATGACAATTTTATCTACTTCTCGCTCAATACTTTTACTAATTTTAAAAGTGATGAAAAAGATTACAGCAAAAAAGAGTGCTAATATTAAAAGTATCTGCTCCCCTAATAATAAAATATCTTGATTTATACTTTTAATCTCTTTTGAGACACGGATATACATAGGCTTAGGCGAAGCTGGAAACTTTTTGACTACATAAAGCAGGTCTTTATCTATAGTCTTGGAGTGACGAATTTTAGAGGCATACTCTTTAGTGTTAGATGCCACAACTTCTTCTCTATATTTATGGTTATCCATTTGAGTTTTATCTTTATGAGACTCTGCAATTATTGTGCCATCGAGGGCTATAAGTGTTAAACGTAGGTCTAAATTTTTTTGATGTTTTGTGCTAAGTCATCAAGATTTTTATTTGATGGGATTGCTAAAGAGAGGAGTTCTATATTATGTCGCAGAGACTCTTTGGTCTGTTGTATATAAAAGTTTTTTACCCAATAGTAAGTAATAAGACCCATAGCTAAAAAAAGCAAAGAGAAGATAAGCAGAAATTTTTGTACCATTAAGTGATGAAATTTTAACAAAAGATATACCCCTCTCCACGAATTGCTTGTATATAATTTTTATTGCTCTGGGGGTCTATATTTTTTTAAGTCGCTTAATAGCTACATTTACTGTTTTTGCTTGTCTATTTGCTGTATTACCCCAGACTCTCTCTAAGAAGTACATCACGGCTTAAAAGGATTTTAGGGTTTTTTATAAACTCTAAAAGAAGGTCACTCTCAAGTTGTGTAAGTTTAATTGTTTTCCCCTCAATACTAAAGCTTTTACTTGTCGCATTGATAGATAATATCTTTGTATTTTATTACATCTTGTGTTTTACTTGTTCTGCGTAGCATAGCACTTACTCGTGCTTTAAATTCATTTATATTAAAAGGTTTAGTTATGTAGTCATCGCCACCGCGTTCAAAGCCCTCTACAATATCACTAGATTCACTTTTAGCACTGATATAAATTACAGGATGGTTGTAACCCTCTTTTCTAATGAGCTGGATAAATTGACTCCCCTCAACCCCAGGAAGATTTCTATCCATTAAAATAAGGGAAATATCCTCTTCATCTAAAATGGCTCGTATATTATTTGTATTAACACAAGTGATGGTGTCATACCCAGCATTTTTTAGTGTGTAATCAATCAGATCCAATAAATCCTCTTCATCATCAACGATTAATATTGTTTGCTTCATTAGTTAATTATGAAAGTTCCCACCAACTTTCGCATAGACCAAGAGGTTTGCGATACTGATAGTACGAGAAGCAATTTTTTCACTTTTACGCAGTGCTCTTAGCATTTTATGAAACTTTTCAAAACTTTGAGAGCCATCAGCTTGAAGGGAGAGGTTTCTCTCGACCATCTCATAAAGGTCATCCGTTTTACTCTCTTCTATAAGAACATCATTATAAATCTCTTGAATCTCATCTTCATCTTCACACTCAAGCATGGTAAGTGTAAGCTCTATTGCTTTGACTGTTGAAATCTGCATAGGAACTGCATACTCATTGATAGTTGAGACCTCTACATCTGTACATACATCAGTAAACCCACGAATAAAACTTCTTGTATTTGAACAAGCACGTGAAAGTTCATTCGTGATTTTTAGATATGCTATTACCTGTCTTAAGTCTCTAGCCTCTGGAGCATAGAGTGCTAAAACTTTGATGATTTTATTATCTATCTCATCTGCTTTAGAGTTGATGTTTTTAATATGACTTCTTGCTTCTTGAAACTTACTCTCATTACAGTCGCCTATAGCAGACTGTATAAGGATATTTGCCTCTAAAAGACCTTTACCTATTTGTAATATTTTCTCTTTTATATCATCTAAATTTGTTTGAAAGTTTGATGGCATATTGTATTCCTTTGTATTCTAACCGAAACGGCCAGTAATGTAATCTTCTGTCTTTTTCTCTTTAGGGTTTAAGAAAATATTTTCTGTTTTGTCATATTCCACTAAATCACCTAGATACATAAACGCAGTATAGTCACTTATACGAGATGCCTGTTGCATATTATGTGTAACGATAGCGATACTTACATCTTTTTTCATCTCAACTATCAACTCTTCTATAGCCCCAGTTGAAATAGGGTCAAGAGCAGATGTTGGCTCATCAAAAAGAAGTACCTTTGGTTTTACAGCAACCGCACGAGCGATACATAAACGTTGCTGCTGTCCACCTGATAATCCCATAGCCGACTTACTTAGTCTATCATGAACTTCTTTCCATAAAGCTGAACCTTTTAGTGCTATCTCTACTCTATCGGCTAATTCTGTCTTGTTCTTAACACCAGCGATTTTAAGACCATAAGCTACATTATCAAAAATACTCATAGGAAAAGGTGTTGGCTTTTGAAAAATCATTCCAATCTTTTGGCGAAGTTCTATAAACTCATTCTCTTTTTTTATATTTAAAATATCACTAGTATTATCATCATGATCAGTAAATTCTATTTTACCCTCGTACTTGTTACCAGGGTAGAGGTCATGAATACGGTTCATACTTCTTAGAAGTGTAGATTTTCCACAACCACTAGGACCGATGAGTGCTGTAATCTTATTACGCTTAATGGGAAGGTTGATATTCTTTAGTGATGGATAATCAACTCCGGGATAAGTAAAAGAGAAATTTTTAATATTTATAACTGGCATATATGTTCCTATTTTTTGTTTCTTGTGATAAATCTACCACTTAAATTTATGATAAGTACTAAAACTGTGAGTATAAAAGATGCTGCCCATGCAAGGTCACGACTAGACTCTTCAGGCTCATTTGCAAGGTCGTAGATACTTACTGTTAAAGATGGAAAAGACTCTGTTAAATCAAGACTAAAGTAGTTAGAAGTCTCTGATGTAAAAAGTAGAGGAGCAGTCTCTCCGATAATACGAGCAAACGCAAGGAGTATTCCCGTCATTATCCCAACTTTTGCAGCTTTTATAACGATGTCGATGATAACTTTATACTTTGATGCACCAAGGGCAATTCCAGCTTCGCGTAGTTCACGAGGGACAAGAGAGAGCATATTGTCAGTTGTATTTATAACAACTGGTATCATCATGATGGAGAGTGCTATAGCTCCTGCAAAACCACTTGTTCCACCTGTTGGCACAACTATAATTGCATAAACAAAGGCACCGATAACGATAGAAGGAGCTGACATCATGATGTCTGAGAGATCACGAATTAAGTTTGCATAGCGACCGCGACCATACTCTTGTATGTAAATACCAGCAGCCATTCCTAGTGGAATTCCTATGATGGAAGCTAGACCTGCTAAAATAAACTGTCCAATGATAAGGTTACGAAGACCACCATCGCTAAGGTCGTTTAAAAAGAGTCCAAAGTGAAAAGAGCCTAAACCTTTGATAAAAAGTGTTGTCAGTATCCAAGCTAAAAATGCAAGACCGATAAGTGCTGAGATGACACTTAATACTAAAAATATTTTATTTGTTATTAATCTCATTATCTAGCCTTTTTAAGGAAGTAAAATTTTGCGATACTTATAATGGCAAAAGAGATAATGAAGAGTATGAGTGCTAGATAAAAAAGTGCTGATTCACCAAGTCCACTCGCTTCACCAAAGTTGTTTGCCATCGCTACTGGAATAGAGATAGTAGGGTCTGTAATCTTCGATGGGAGTACAAAGATACTTCCGATAAGAAACGCAACAGCCATAGTCTCACCTAAAGCACGACCAAGTGCTAAGATGATAGAACCAATAATTCCAACTTTAGAGTAAGGAAAGATGATGTCTTTTATAACCTCAAACTTAGTAGCACCGAGTGCATAAGCAGACTCTTTTAAGACCGCTGGCGTTGTGTTCATACTATCACGTGTAATTGCTGCCATAAAGGGAAGTATCATAACACCTAGAACAAGTCCTGCTGTAAGAAGTGAGACTTGATACCCTCCAAAGAGGTCAGCTATAATGGGTGCAAAATAGTAAAGTCCCCACATACCAAAAATGATAGAAGGAATTGCAGCTAAAAGCTCAATAGCTATTCCGACAATATCTGATATGTTTTTAGGTGCAATTTCTGCTAAAAAGACAGCGATACCCATAGCGATAGGGAGTGAAAAGAAAAGGGCTATAAGGGTTGTTAGAAGTGTTCCAACTATAGGTACTAAACCACCGTAAATAGTTTTGCTAAGTGTGTCATCTTCATCATCTAGCATCATATCATCTTCATCTAACATCATCGCATCATCTTCATCAAGAATCATATCATCTGAAGTCTCTGCTACGGGACTCATCTGTAGTGAAACATTTTTATTCCACTCAGGGTTAGAGATAAAGTCAAATCCAAATTCATCTATGGCAGGCTTTGCTGCAAGATATAAAGTGATAAATATACCTATGAGTAGTATAAAAACAAGGGATGCACTTGAGAGGGCAAGTTTTTGAAATATTTTTTCCATAGTGTGATTTTACTAGAATTAGATTACAATAAGATTACAGAGCCTAAAAAAACTCCATATCACCTTCATCATCGTCTAAGTCAATAGGAAGTAGGGACATCTCAATTTGAGCGATATTTGAGTAAAAAGATTTATCCATAAAATGAATATCTTCAGCTGTTTGCTCTACAAGTACTGTTCTTTTCCACTCAAGCAGGTCAGAAATAAGTCCCCTCATTAAAATAAGAAGCATTTCACTATTTTCATCAATCTTATACTCTGAAAGATTTTGGTTTAACACCATAAGTGAATAACTGAGATCTTTAAACTCCATGAGTGGATTTAAAACTCTAGTATAACCATCAAAAAAATTGATGAGTGAAACAGTAATATCTTCTGTATAAGATGCAGCATAACTTAGCACTTCTATCTCACGTTCAAGCTCTAGTAGTTCATCATACACTTCTGAATCGAGTTCTATTTCTGAGAAATAGCTTTTTGCTGAAGTAGCAGAGATAAGCGAAGTTTCAGTAGTTTGTTCTAAACTCTCCTCACCCTCTTTTTGTACCTCTGCTTCGGCATCGAGACATTGGTACTCATGTTTAAATTTGTAAGATACATCAATGAAGTGGCGTAAAGTATCAGTTAAATCTATAGATGCTGAATTAAAAGATTTAATATCTTCTTCTTGTGAATATAAGAGTTGGCTCCACATATCAAATACCTCTAATAGATATAAAATTACATCTTCTAAGCTTTGATCATTTTTTAAGAGTAGGTAAGAGAAGGTGTTCGTTTCAGCAAGCCCATAAATCTCTTCAAACTGTAGTAAAAAATCTTCGAGACCCTCTATACTTTCTAAATGAAGAATAAAATCTTTAAGTTTAAGAGCAAAAATTTCTTCTATCTCTTTTGAGGGGTTTTTTAGAAGTGAATGAGTCGTTTGTATAAGAGTTGTAGTCCTCTTTTGTATTTCATCCTTTTTTTCTTGTAGTTTTCGATAAGGAGCATTATCTTGTATACTGGAACTTCTCTGCATACCTTTAGAACTTGTAATGAGCATTGAGAGTGCTAAGGCTTCATTACTACTATAATGTTTTGTTTTTTTAAGATGTTTTTGTTCTAAATTTTTAAAATAGTTTTTTCCTATTTTATTAAAAAGATAGTTTACTCTGTTGATTTGGAGTTGTTAGATTATTGTATAGCTCTAGTTCATCATTAGTAATATCAAGACAGAAAATTTTATGTATTTTTTTTCTTGGGCTAATGTTGAGTTGGTCTAAAAAAACAATATTAATATCTTTTTCTTCTTGAATATAAACACGATATTTATTTGTTGCATACTTTGTTGTTATGGTGTGACAAGGGTTAAACTCGAGATACTCATAGTGACTTAGATATGTGGAGTGAAGAGAGTTTTCATCATAAGATGTATGAGTAAAATAGCAATCAAGATGTTTATTTGAAGCACCAAAGCGGCGTTTGCCTAAGGTAGAGAAAAAATGTCTTCTTCTGTCTCTATCGCTTATACATACATTGGCTATTTCTAAAAAATAGGATCTATCGACTTTAATACTAATATGCCTCAAATCAATGGAATTATCACTGTTCTCATGGTACTGAATTAGTTGTACAAAATGTTTAGAATTATTCTCATAACTAAGATAGAGAATATTCTGATATTGACCACTTATAGCAGTGGTAGAGCTTGTTGTAAAAGTGAATGAATATGATAAAATATTTTCCATAGTGTGGTAGTTTAGCACAATTTATAAAAAATGTGCTTAGTTTATACCTTTGTCGTTCCAGTAAGTGTGAATTTTATCTGTTAGTGCTTTTGGTAATGGAACAAAACCTAAACCTTTTGCTATACCCTGACCATTTTCATAACACCAGTTGTAAAATGCAGTAACTTTTTTGTTCTGTTCTGGTTTTTCTGCTGGGACTAAGATAAAAGTTGCAGCTACCATTGGGTAAGACTCTGCACCTTTTGGGTCAGCTATAACTGCATAAAAATCTTTTTTAGGGTCAAGTGTAGCTTTTGCAGCTGCTATTTGAAATGACTTTAGTGTTGGTTTGATGTAGTTACCTGCACGGTTTTCTACTGTTGCCATTGCTATAGCATTGTTTGAAGCATCAGCATAGTCGATGTAGCCCACTGAGTACTTTGTCTGTTTTAGTAGTGCAGCCACACCAGAGTTTGTTTTCCCACCGATATGGTGATCACCTGGCCAGTTAAGTGACTTTTTAGCTCCGTAAGTTTTTCTCCATGTCTTATCTACTTTTGAGAGGTAATAAGTGAAGTTATAAGTAGTTCCTGAACCATCTGCACGGTGAACAAATGTAAGCTTTTTATGTGGAAGTTTAAGACCTGCGTTTGCTGAAGCAATAACTGCATCATCCCAGTACTTTGCCTCTCCTGACGCTATAGCAACTGTTGCCGCACGAGAGAGTTTTAGTTCACTGATACCTGGAAGATTATATCCCATAGTAATAGCACCAACAACACCTGGAAATTGGTATAGTTTATTTGCTTTAAGAACTTTAGGACTCAGTGGCTTATCTGTACCAGCAAAATCAACAGCACGAGCCTTAGCATCTTTGATACCTTTAGAACTTCCTTTCTTAATATAATCAATTTTGATACCTGTCTCTTTGTTGTATGCTTTGATCCATTTTTGGTAAACACTATATGGAAATGAAGCACCACTTCCTTTGAGTACATCATTTGCATTTAATGAGGTAAAGAGTAGTGTGCTAGCTAGTGTTACTGTTATAAGTTTAGTCATCTGTATAATCCTTTAATATTTTAAGTGTTGCAAGTATAAAACACTTAGGTTACGCTTTAGTTACAAGTAGTGTCGTCGTTTGGTTACAAAATTGATTTCATATGTAACCAAAATGTAATCGCTCTGTAATATAATACCACAATTCAAAAAAATATTAAGGAATTCCCATATGACAAGTAATAAATTACAGCGCAAAAAACCACTAAATGGTTTTTGTGAAAAAATTGTTTTATCAGCAATCGCTGCTTTAACTGTTGCCTCTTTATCTGCAAACGCAGGTGAGGTTAAGCTTTATCAAAATGCTGATGGTCAAGTGTTTACTACACCTGCAGCTGATCGTACTGATTTAGATATGTCTGCATTAAGTGGTTCAAAAAAAATTATCACTATCGTAAATGAAAAATCTCCAGACTTCTTACTTGGAAAAGAGACTCATATTAACATGAAAATGACTGCTCAAGATAACTCAGATATGTGGCTTAAGGCAGGTGTACGTATTCAAGGTTCATTTGAGAGTACTAGTACTACGGACAATGCGACTAATGATACAACAACTCTTATGGATGCTTACCTTCGTCGTGTACGTTTTGAAGTAGCAGCTGGATTTGGTAAACATGCTTCATTTACAATGGATGTTCGTAATGATAAAGCAAATAAAGGTCTTGATAATGCCGAAAATGGTTTTAATGTTGGTGATGCTTACTTAAAAGTAAAAAAACCATTCGGAACTTCTCTAGTTAACTTCAAGTTTTACCGTGCAAAGATAGATGTTTCTCGTACTGAAACTATCAAGTCAGCTCGTGTTGTAGCTTATGATAGACCACTTGTAGCAGACCAAGCAGCTCAGTATATCTCACTTAACCGTCGTGGTACAAATGCACAAATGTATGGTAACTGGAACAAAAAGATACAGTACCAAATAGCAACTGGAGCAGCAACGAGTCCAAGTAAGGTAAAAGATGCAAATGGTAGTAAAGGCTCTACAGGAGAGTTAAGTGATCAAAGTTTTTTTGTTGGTGGTAAAATCAAACTTTCTCCATTTGATGGTTGGGAAGAGTTGCAAAATACTGAAACATATATGGGTCAAGGAAAACACTTTACTCTAGGTGCTGCTTACTGGACTGTTCCTACTATGAAAGGTACCAATACGAATGGTCAAGCTTACAATTTAGCACCAACACTTATAAATGTTGAAGCATCTATGCACTATAAGGGTCTTATGGTTCAAGCTGAGTACTTTAAGTTTGGTGATGTAGTGAAGGACTGGGCTTCTACTACTGCTGTTGAGACTGGAACATCAACTGGTTGGTATGCAACAAGTGAGTATGTATTTACTGACTTTCACTTTATAGCACCATTTGTAAGATATGAGTCATGGGATAGATTTGATGGACAAGCAGGTTATGGCGTTACTTCTGCTTTAGCTGGTGTAAACTGGTACCTTAGAGGAAATACAACAAAAGTTGGTTTGGTTGCACAAAAAGATACTTATGAGATTAATACAGGTAACGAAGATGTAACAAAATTTAGAGTTACTTCACAGTGGTTCTTCTAAAACAAAATTTCAAATTTCATTTCTCCTTATAATAAGACTTTTTACAGAGTCTTATTATGCTATCAAATACCCCACACCACGAATAGTTTTTATATACTCTTTATCTTTGTGTGGGTCTATCTTCTCTTTTAATCTTTTTATGGCAACATTGACAGTTTTTGGGTGAATATTTTCACTATCTTTCCATACAAATTTTAGTAAAAAATCTCTATCTAGTACTTTTCCACGATTGTTGAGAAGGATTTGGAGTAGAGAAGTTTCTAGGTTTGTAAGTGTGATAATTTGGTTGTGTATGTATGCTCTATGCATATTAAGATCAAGTTTCATATCTTTGTACTCTATATCTTCAAGTTCATCTTTGAGTTCATTACTTGAGCGTCGCAGGACAGCTTTTACTCGTAGCACTAACTCTTCTATGTCAAATGGTTTGGTTATGTAATCATCAGCACCCTTTAAAAATCCCTCTTTAATCTCCTCAGGAGAATTTTTAGCAGAGAGAAAAATAACAGGTACATTAATATTTTTACTTCTAAGCATCTCAATATAATAACTCCCCTCAATATCAGGTAAGTTTCTATCCATAAGAATTAAGTCAACATTTTCTTGTAAAAGAGCAGTACGTACATTTTTTGTACTCAAAAAACCTAGAACATCAAAACCAGCAGAAGTAAGGTTGTACTCTAAGAGTTCTAACATGTCGCTATCATCATCTACTATAAGTATCTGTTGTTTCATATTTTATCCATTATGATAGTTTATACCCGACACCACGGATAGTTTGTATGTAGTTCTTTGTTTTATTGTGGTCTATTTTATCTTTGAGTCTTGTGATGGCAACATTTACAGTTTTGTATTGGTTGATTTCAGAGCTTCTCCATACATTTTGAAGTAAGTAGTCACGGTCTAAAATACTGTTTTTATTTATAATAAACTCATAAAGCAGGTCAAACTCAAGTTTCGTTATATCTACAAACTTATCATCTACACTAAGTGTTCTAGCATCCATATCTAAAAGTAGATCACGGTGACGGATACTACCTTGTATCTTTTGTTTAGAGGTTCTTTTGAGAATGGATTTAATACGAAGAATAAGCTCTTTCATATTAAAAGGTTTTGTCATGTAGTCATCTCCACCACGTAAAAACCCCTCTTCAATCTCAGAGTCTTTATCTTTGGCACTGAGATAGATAACAGGCACTTGCATACCATCTTTTCGGAGTGATTCAATAAACTCACTCCCCTCAATCCCTGGAAGGTTTCTATCCATGATGATGAGGTCAATATCTTCTTCTTCTAGTAGTGAAGCAACTCTTTTAGTATTTAAAAAGCCAACAACATCAAAGTCTTCTTTGGAGAGGTTATACTCAATAAGGTCAAGTAAATCCTCTTCATCCTCTACAACAATAATTTTACTACTCATATCAAACCTTTACTTGCATTTATATAGTTATATTATAGTTACATTGTGTTACTGTTTGGTTACAATTTTTTAGTATGTGATGTCTAATTTGAAGGAGTAATATCTTCCTGGTTGTGTTGTTGAAACAATATTGTCTCCTTGTTTAAGTTCTTGAGCACTATTAAGAAGGTTTATAGCTTTAAACCTGAAGGCATAAGCAAATAAATCATTGTCTTTTTTCTCACTTATTTGATACTTTAATACAAAGTCAAGTTTAGCAAAAGCTTCTTGGTATGTATCTTCATTATTATCTGTTCCAAGAGCAACTATACGCTCTGCCTATCTGATTAAATAAAAATAGAGCACTATTTCCATTATCTGCATCATCATAGCCAAGACCAAGGTTAACTAACATAAGGAGATTGTCCTTGCATAGCTCTATCTGTAGTTTGTCAGTCTACTTGTAAACGGATTACTCGGGTCACTATTTAAGACAATATTGGACTTTATTAAGTGCTACATTTGAACTGAAAAGTAGTTTGTCCAATGATGTATGAATAAATTGAAATCTTTTTCTATAGTCAACTTCTACACCGTAGCTACTTGCAGAATCAGCATTTTGATAAGTCTCTTGAAATACATTATCTTGAGAATCATCTAGTCTAATGACTTTTTCAATAGGGTTTATAAACTCTTTTGAAAAAAGTGCTACTGAAAATAGCTCATCGCTTGCAAGGTACCACTCATATTTTAGGTCTATATGAGTAATATATGTAGATTTTAAATTTGGATTACCAAATACTGTATTTTCTGTGACAGGATCTTTATAAATTGTATTACTAAATTCTCTAAAGTCAGGTCTACTAATGGTCTCAGCATAAGCAAATCTTAACTGCATATCATCATTGGCAAATCTATATGTTAAGCCTAAACTTGGAAAGATATCATTGCTTACAAGTGGGTCATAAGTCCCAGCTGCATCAGTTAGTTGCTGTGTAGAACTCTCTTGTCTTAGTGAAGCTATTATGTCAAAATTATGAGTGACCGAGAGCAGCTGTTTGATATAAAAAGCACTAACATCTTGTGTGGCTTGATAAGAATCTTACACACGGTAAGATGCAGAAAATTCAGGTCATTACTGTATGTTGCATAAATAGTATCTATATCTTCAGGCATATCAGTAAAATTATTACATTAGAACATTTTAAATCTTCGACTATCAAATGTTCTAATCTTTGAGTACATAAATATACCAGCTTTTGTATAGTTATCATTATCATTAAATTTAAAAGGAAGTGAAAAATCAGCTCTATAGTTAGTAACTTCATCTTCAAGGTCAAAGTAATAATAGCAAGTCTTTCTATCCCAATTTAAACCAGAAGTTTGATGTAGGTATGTTGTACTCAACACCTTCCAGGCTCTCTCTAGTGCAGTGGCACTCTCTCCTGCCCACTCTATGACAAGGTTATCAAAATAACCATCCGTTGAACTTGAGAATCTTAAATCATTCCTACCAGTTATTTGATTTGTGGTAACAGTTTTACTTACATACTCATAGTATGTTTTCTCTATCTTGATTCAAACCAGTGTAGTCAATTGAACTGAGTATTGTTCTATCTGTTATTTTATTGGTGTTGGAAAAGGTATACTTAATTGAGTTGTTTTTATAATAAGCTGTTGCCAATATTTAACATAGCACCCAGTTCAGTATTGAGAGTTGTGATATCAGTTTGTGTACTTAGTATCATGATAAACACTTTGTATATTTCCATCGTAAAAATATTTATCTGATGCAACTGTGTCATTGTCAGATGTGTTTTTATAATAAAGTGTCGCAGATGCTCCAAGTATAAAATTATCAGAGATATTAAAACTTTTTCCAGCAGAGAGTTCCACTTTCATTCCTGGGTTTAATGTAATGGTTTCTCGGTTGAGTGTTCTTGCATTAATTACATCTCGAGTAATTGATGTATTCCCTCCAACATTATTCCCACCACTAAGAGCACTTGGAGGAAGAGGAGTTGCATTTCCACTACTTGTAGTTGCTTCTTTACCAGTAGAATTATTGCTCAAGTATCTCAAGTCCCAGCTTAATATATCCCTCATCTTTAGGAATCTCTTTTGTTTTTATGAGTACAGTTCCTCCACCAAATGATGCAGGAATATCAGCTGTATAAGACTTTTGTATAGTGATACTCTCAACAACAGATGTTGGAAAAAGATCTAGAGGAACAACTCTTTTAGTTGGCTCTGGCGATGGAATATGTAAGCCATTAAGCATAACTGTAGAGTACCTATCTCCTAATCCTCTCACATATACAAATTTACCTCCAACAATAGTAATTCCACTGACTCGTTTGAGTGCAGATGCAACTGTGCTGTCACCACTTTTACTAAACTGTTCACTTCCTAAAACATTTCCAACAGAGTCACTATTTCTTTCTTGTGCTACAGATGCAGCAACACTTCCTTCTACATGAGGTGCTAATACAACAAACTCTTCTAGTTCCATAGCTGCTGGAGAGAGTTCTACAAGTTTACTTACAAGCTCTTTAGATACCACTGTTACTTTAATAGTCTGTGCACTAAAGTCTTGATGAATGATTGTAATCATCTGCTCGCCGATAGGAAGTTTCAACTCTACATAACCTTTAGAGTTTGTAGAGGCTTCAATGTCTGAACCTTTACAAAGAGTGTAGCATTGGCTATCTTTTTCTTATCTTCACTTGATACTAAAGTAAGTGCAACTACTCCTCTCTCTTGTACCTTTTGAATTTTTTGTACTTGAGTTGTGTTTGAGTCCTCTGGTGCTTCACTATCTATAAAAGCTACACTATTGTCTTTTTTAAGTGAGACAATTATTTGAGACTCTTCGTTGGCTTTGATTATGACATTTTTACGTACAAAAGCTTGAGCCTTCCCATCTTTTCGTGCAAGTAACTGTACTTGGTATTTGCCCGAAGCTAGTTGAGTGAAGAAATATCCATCTTCATCTGTAGTAGCATTGAGTATGTTTTTATTATCCTGATTGAGAATAATAAAATTCTGATTTTCTAAAGGAGTTCCATCATGTAAAACTACTAGAGAGAAGCTACCAATTGAAGAAGCATAGAGACTTGATAATAGTAGTAAGATACTAAAAATTATTTTCATTGTGTGCACTCCCAGTGGTTGTTTTTACATTTATTCATATTTTTTCTAAGTTCTATAGATTTTTGAAAGAGATCGCTTTGTGTGATTTTTTTAAGATATATTTCACTGCGTTTATAGTCACCTATTTTGTAAAGTGAGTAAGCAAGTGCATAGAGTATGTTTTGCTCTTTTAAAAGACCATTTCTTTTAAGTGCATTTTCTGTTGCAACTACTTTTTCATAGTTTCCAAACTCTAAGTAGATAGCCACTTTTTGTTTATACTTTTCTTTGGTATTTAGAATTTGTGAGTTTTTATAGAGTGCCTGTACAAAATCTTTAGCACGGCGGAACATCTCTGCAGAGTCTTTAATATACTTTTCATCTTGAAGTGAAGCTTCATCAAAAAGATCTGCTGCTGCTTGAATCATATCTTTATCTATATAGAGATTTGCTAGGAGTACAGTGACCGTAGCATTATCACTATACTGAAGGTGTGCATTTTCAGCTAAGAGAGTTGCTTTATCTATCTCTTTAGCTTTTCTAAGTGCATTAATAAAAGAGATAGTAATTCTGTCATTGAGTTTTGCATGAGTAAGATAAACTTGAGCATCTGTAAGCGCACTCTGATAGAGTTTAAGTTTGATAAAGTAGGAAAATCTTTGTCTATACGCATCATAATACTTAGGATGCAGTTCATTTAATCTACTGAGTACTATAAGTGCATCATTATATTTAGTAAGTCTAAAGTATGATTCTGCTTTGAGTGCCATTATTTTTGGTTTTGACTCTACAAGCTCTTTTGCATGAGAGAGAGCATCAATAGTTGCTTCATAATCTTTGAGTTTAAAATTATTTTGTGCCATATAGAGATAAATACTTTTTTCTACTTGACCATTATCTATCGCTAATTGAAAGTTCTTATTTGACTCTCTGTATTTGTTGAGTTTTAAGTCAACGAGACCTTTGAGTGTGTAGTACTGAGCTTTGTCAAGAGTTTCATCTTCAAGATTAACATGTGTAAGTGCTTCATTAGCACGAGAGTAGTGAGCATCTTTCATAAGGAGAGTTGCAAGTGCTACATAGTCTACATCGTCATTATTCTGTTTTGTACTTGCATACACAGCAGAAGATAAAAGTAGTGCTAATAGTATTTGTATTATTTTTTTCATCTATCTATTTCCTATTGAAAATCAAATCTGATTTTCTGTTTTGCCCAGACTTTTACAGCCTTGCCTTTGTACTGACCTGGATTAAAGTGCCACGATTTAACACCGGCAATAGCTACAGCATCAAAAACACCTTCTGGTTCACTTTCTAAAACTTTTACCTTTATGACATTTCCATTTGCATCTACTAAAAGATTTAAAAGTACATAACCTTTGATTCCTTTTTTCTTTGCAGATTTTGGATACTCCATAGCTGAACGTTCAGATGCTACAGGAGCTACATCTACACTTCCTTCACTCATAACAACATCTTTATTGACATCTCCTAAAAGTGAATCATCCATTCCCATATCATCACTCATAAAAGACTCAAGTCCTGTATCTATTCCACTTAGAGCAGAATTCATGTTAGGTGTAGAAGTTGTTCTATGCGGTTTAGGCTTTGTTCTTTTAGGTTTTGGTTTTGGCTTAGGTTTTGGTTTTGGCTTGACAACTTTTTGTACTTCAAAACTAGTGCTAATGGCACTCTTTTTTTGATGGGGTAACATACCATCTTCATTCATTTGAATCACAATGATAAAAACAAAAAAGAGTCCAAATATTGACCACCCAAAGGCTTTAATATGGCGAAATAGAGAGTTAGTGTTTTTCACAATTATCCTACTTCTTTCTTCGTTGCAACAGCAATATCTTTAGCACCAGATAGCCTACACTGATCTACAAGTTCTATAAGCTTTTCTACGGCTATTGAGTCGTCTGTAATAACTAAAACAGATTTTTCAGTTGAAGCACGTAACAGTTCTCTAAGTTTTCCTTGAACAGCCCACATTTTGATAGGCTGTGCATCAACATAAACTTCTGCTTGGTTATCAATGTAAACACGAATTACCTTACTTGATGACTTAGTTGCAGATGATGCACCTGGTCTGTTTAAATCAAGTTTCATATCTTTTGTAAAAGTTGAGCTTACCATGAAAAAAATCAACAAAATAAATACCATATCGATAAGTGGCGACATATCTACTTCGCTAATATCATCCTTTTTTCTTCTAAATCTCATGTAAATTTCCTTCGCTACATAATATATCTGTAAGTTGTTCTAAATCAAGCTCCATATTGGCAGCTTTTTTATCTAATATTCTTCCTATCACTAAACCAGGTACTGCTACTACAAGACCAAGCTGTGTTGTAAATAGTGCTTGTGATATACCACCAGCAATTCCCCCGCTTTGAGAGAAAAGACTCATAGAAGCTGAGAGAATCAAATGTCTCTATCATCCCAATAACTGTTCCAAGGAGACCAATGAGCGGTGCTACAACAACAACAGTTTTTACAAGATTTTTATACTTCGATAAATCTTTTCTATAAGAGTAAAAAGCATCATCAAGGAGCTGTCTCAAAGTTTTTGAATTCTTTGTGTAGATTCTGATTTTTAATCCCTCTACTACAGCAGAGTCAATAAAACCCCGAGGTTCTACCCCTTTACCTGTTGCAAACTTTCGTACAAGTACACGGATACTTTTTTTTGTTCCTCTTTGGATAGTGTGATATCTATATCCCATTCCATACCAAAGAGTAAAGACTAGTATGAAAAGTGGGTACATTATAAGTGCACCACCACTATTCATATAGGCATTAAACTGGTTAAACAGAGTGATTAAGCTTTCCATTATTTTTGCTTAGAGTACTCATTAACAATATGTAAAGCTGAATGCTCCATATTGTCTTTAATCCCTTCTGCCCAGCTATTTAAAAGATTTCCACCAAGTAAAAGTGGAATGGCAACTATAAGACCTAGTTCGGTTGTTACAAGTGCAATTGAGATACCACCTGAGAGAAGTTTAGGATCACCTGTACCAAACTCAGTAATGATGTCAAAAGTAGCAATCATACCTGTTACAGTACCGAGTAAACCAAGAAGAGGTGCAACTGCTGCTATGATTAAAATAGTAGAGTTAAGTTTGTCCAAACGTGTACTTTCATGGATAAGAGCTTCTGAAATGATGTCTTCAATATGTTCTCTATCTCTGTCAATATTTCTCACAGTAGCTTTCATGATTCTAGCATTTGAGCCTTTTTGTGATTTTAAGAACTCTAAGGTCTTCTCAACACCACTGCTTGTAAGATTTACTAAAGTGTCTTGTGCAAGTGTTTTTTTACCAATGCTTGTAAGTAAAAAGATAACTCTTAGAACTAAAAAGAGTAAACCGATAAGACCGAGAGCTACTATTACCCAACCGATGATTCCAGCTGAATCAATAATACTTAAAAGTGTTTTTTCTTCTTTGTCTGAAATTTCTTTATTCGCATTTTCGTAAATGAAGATACTTAAATCATCGATTTTTGTATGATTTAAAAGTGCTTTAGCAGAAGCTGCTGAAAACTCATCTTTCCAGATTTTAAACTTATGCTCACCCGCTGGTACTAATGCACCAGAAACTGTTGAACTTACACCATATGTTGCAATATTTCCTACATGTATGAGTTTTGCTTTTTGTGCTGAACCATCGTTGATATAAAACTCACCATCTTCTACTCTAATACTTGATAAATCTTTTGTTAATTTTAGAGTTTTAGAAAAGATGTCTTTGAGTGTTTGTGGGTAGTTACTCTTTTGTACTTTTATCTCTACATTATAAGGTTTTAAAGAAGAGACACCCTGTGAAACTACAGATTCTATTAGAGATGTGTCATCATCTATGGTCTCTAAGTTTTGTTGTGATTGAAATAGATTTTCACTTAGAAGTTGACTTTGTGTCTCTTTAGCTAAAACTTTAGCTTGAAGGTTTTCTATCTCTTTTTTAGCCTGTGCTATTTTATGAGCATTTGCAGATTTTATCTCTTTGACTCTTTTAGTAAGCATGTTTTTTTGTGCTTTTAAAAATGCAAACTCTTTTGCATAGGCTTGATCAATCTGTGTTGATGAGAAAAGTGTTACTGCAGTTAAGAGTAGTGTTAAGATTATTTTTTTCATTATTTTGCCTCACTTAGTACTAATGCATTTGGAAGTCTGAAGTAACCTGTACGAATCTGCTTTTTAAAAGCATCAAAAATATTAAGTATTTGGGACTGCCTCTCTTTGTTTAACTCTGTTTTATAGTTCCATGAACTTGCATCTTTAGAAACATAGCCTACTGTGTTGTCTAGGTGTTTTAAAAAACATCATAGCCGTACCAATGCGAGCAACTTCAACAAGTCTATCTTTTCCATCAAGGTTAATAGTCTGTTTGAAAATGCCATTCTCTTTTGTCATACGGATTTCATCTGCATAAGAGTTATAAACCATAGCGAGTGCTTTTTGGGGTGTAATAAGTGAAGACTTTAGTTGTTCTTTTATTTTAAGAACTGAAGCTACTCTGTCATTTGTTTTAAAAGGAATAGATGTTTTGATAGTTGCTACAAGTGTATCAATAGCATCGTTAACTATAGGTGTTAAACCCATAGAATTTTTACTTGCTTCTTGGATGGATTTTTTAACTTTTGCTAACTCTTTTTGAATCTGCTTTATTTTAAGACTTTCACGAGACACCATCGAATCAAGTTCACTTTTTTGCATAGAAAGAGATTTCATACTTGCTCTATAAGCATATTTCTCATCATCAATTTGTGAATCAAGTTGTTCTACTTGTGCACGAAGTTTCATTAAAGATTCTGCCATTTTATCGTTGTTCGCCATCAAAGCTGAACCTGAAAGTAACAGACCTAAAGCGATGCTAATTGTTTTTTTAGACATGGATTCTCCACATAGTTTAAGATAGTGGAATGATAGAGGATTTGAATTACTTTATGGTTACACTTAAGTTACAAGTTGGTAACAAGTTTATGTAGAAAATAAATTTATTATAAGAGTAATTTAGACTAAAGGAATACCTTTAATCTAAATAAAACCGATAGGTGGTTTAAAACTCTAGTGGATCATTAGAACCAGCTTTACCTTTCCAAACAATTGCTTCATCTACACCTGATGAGTTGTTATCAAGAAGTAAATTACCTGCAGTAGCGTTAATATCTATTATGCCACCAGCAAAATATGTATAAGCATTATGAGTTGCATTTGTGTCTTTAGTATTAATTAAAGAATATACATCACTAGAAGTAGTACCGTCTGTATTACTAAATGTAACTGCAGTATTGTAAAAAGATACATTACCGTCTATATGTTTAGCTCCTGTTGTAGCAGAATCAACACCTCTAAATACAACTTGAAATTGGTCTGCTGTTTTGCTACTGATAAACTGTACATTATCCCATCTGAATCCAGCATCATATTTATTATAAAATCCACCACCTTTAATATATCCTGTAAAGTTTACTATTGTAGGTTGTGTTGCATTTGTATCATCCGTTGTTATAGTGTCATTATCATTACCAAATTCCATAGTTGATGAATCGTAAGCATTTGTCTTGTCAACATTAACTTGTTTTACAAGAACATTTTTTATGGTACCACGGTAACCTAAGTCAGTATCAACTGAGTCATCTTGTGCATTGTAAACATAAAGTCCAGTAATGTTTGGAGTTCCTCCCCAGATTTCAAGACCATCATCAAGTCCACCGACAATTGCAATATTAGTAAGAGTAGTTCCTGAACCAACACCTGCTAAAGAGAGACCATTTAGCTCTTTACCGATTTCAACTTCAAATCCTGAGTGTTTAACAAGAACATAGTTTAATGTACCTGAAGATTCTGCATCATTATCATGAGTTGAACTACCAAAACTTACAGTTGGATCTGCTTCATAAGTGTTGTTTGTATAGTGAGTATATGCATTACCCGCTAAAATAAGTCCACCCCACTCACCAGCTAAATTATTAGCTGAGTTTCCTAGTTGGTCTTTTTGAGATGTAAAAACAATAGGCTCAGCCATAGTACCATTTGCGTCTATTTTAGAACCTGGAGTAACTATCATAAAAGATGAAGCTGTACATCCAGCAATTGTAGTACCAGCAGGAATCGTTAAGAACAGCACTATTCGTCACTTTTACTTTTCCATCTAAACCATAGACTTTAGTCTTATCAAGAGTAAGGTTCGTATTAATATCACTAGGTAGTACTGAATATGATGCATCACAATTTGGTGTAGCTACTGCTGCTGGTGCAGAACTACTACCACCACAACCTGTGAAACTAATTGCTGCTATTGCTACTAAACTGAGTGTTGTTACTTTTAAATTATTCATTTAAGAATCTCCTGATTGTTTAAAATATGAGGGAATTATAAAGCTAGATTGATTACTAAAGTGTTTCTACTTAGTGACAAAATGGTAACAAAGTAATTATCTCTTTTTTAGTAAAATCTTGTTATAATTATTATAAATTTTTTATAGGTGTTAATATGGTTACAGCAATTGATTCAAAGACTTTTGGGAAGTTCAAAGAGAAGGTGGGTGAGGCAGGTCTTTTAGATAAGGTTCCGATTCGGGGTAGTATAGAGATGTTAGCTGTTTTTGTAAGTTTAGCTATTGTCTTTATTGCAGTATCCCACTGGGACTTTTTTACTCCACATAATCATTTAGCAGCCTTTGGACTTGGTCTTTTTATGGTGGTTATCTTTACTCGAGCTGTTTTTGTTTCTCATGACATACTACATTTACAGTATTTTAAAGGAAAGAGTCTCTCTTTTAAACTCTCTTATCCATTCTCAGCTCTCATCCTCTCAAATAGCTCTTCATGGTGGGACCATAAACACAATATAAACCATCATACTTGGTGTAATGTACTAGAAAAGATGAAGATATTTGGGCATTTAGATGGTGCGTTTACTCCAAACAACAAAGGAAATAGCCCTTTTATAAAGAAATACAAACACATCATTTTTTGGGGTGCAATGTTTTTTATGTATGCTGCGTTTATCGTACAGTCATATAACTATGTCATTAAACGTAAGCTATGGGGGAGTTGGCTCTTATGCTTATGCACATACCACTTATATGGGGAACGATATTTTATTTCCTACCATTAACAGATGCACTTATTGTTTTGCTTACCCTGAACTTTGTACTCTCCCCGTGGCTTGCGTTTGGTTTTATTACAAATCATTTAGGCTGTGAAGTATTTGACTATGCAGAGGGGAAAAATTTCTCTTGGATGGAGCTGCAGATGCGAACATCGCGCTCACTAAAAGGTGGAGTATTTGTTCACTGGTTTTATGGTGGACTCAACACTCAGATAGAGCATCATCTTTTCCCAAAAGCACCGCGTTTTAATCTTTTAAAGATTCAAAATATGACAAGAGAGTTTGCTAAGAAACACAATATAAAGTATTTTGAGACCACTCCTATTGAGGCATATATTCAAATCAATGACGCAATAAAAGAGTACTAGAAAGTAAAGTTCTGTGCGTTTAAAAGTTTGATTTCTTTTGAAACAAACTTTTTATCGTTACTTATGATAATATCACAACCACTCTCTTGAGCTAAAACATACTGCAATGTATCTTCTAAATCATTATAATCATCATCAGCTTTCATCAACTCTATGGCTTTTTTTAAAACTTTATTATCAAAAGGTAAAACTGTAAAAATTGATTCAACATCTTCTAAAGCTTTTAGTGCATTAACTTTATCTGTATATTTTGCTGTTATATAGTAAATATTTGTAACAATGTCACATGATGTTGTTACTTCGATATTATTCTCTAAACATTTCTTTAATGCCGAAAAACTATTTTTAGAATTGACTCTTTTTGTGTCATAAATATCATTTATAATATTTGCATCAAAAAACACCTTATGCATTTTGCGTCTTTATGCTTTGAATACTTACTGTATCTAATAATCCATCAAGTTTTCCGTGCATAGCTTCTAATCGTTTTAGCTTATCTTCTTTTTCGTATTTTCTAGTTTCTTTAAGGATGAGCTCCTGTATAACTTGGGATTGTTTTTTATGCATTATTTTTGATAAAAATTCTAACTTTTTTGAAATTTCATCTAGCATTGTAAAGTTTTTACGTACTGTTAGAGTGGACATTTTATGCTCCTTTTATAGTGTGTACTTTTAATACACACTATTATAGCATATTTTTTTAAAAGAGCATAAGCTTTTTTAGCTTATACACCCTCTATACGAAGAACTTTAGTTTTTCCTACCATCAGTTCTAAAGTCATCAACATTCTTTTAAATACAGACTCTTGACGGTACTCTAAGTTGTGCTTTTTACATATATCTTTTACTATAGGTTGCATATCTTGGTAAAATGAAAGGGGCATATTTGGAAAGAGGTGATGTTCTATTTGGTAGTTTAAAAAGCCATGTAAGTAGTCTATGAGATCATTTCCAGTGTTATAGTTTACACTACCCATAATCTGTCTAAGGTAGAACTCACCCTGCGTTTTATGTGGTGTAGAGAACTGGTATATATCCTCTGCTGAGTGGTTAGGTACGATTACAAGAAATGAGTGCAGATTTGCATAAAGTTCAACTAAGAGCATAAAAATCAAGGCGTACCCAACTGCTTGCATACCTAATGGTAAAAAGAGAAGTGGTAAAAACACAAAACGAAAAAGTCCATAAGGTAAGATATAGTTTTTCCATAGTTCTCTTCCATTCTTTGTTGTTGGCCAAAGCTCATATGCCATAGTTGGTTCTAAACCTTTACCTAGACGTTCTTTATTCTCTAAAATTCTTAATGTATTTGGTCCATAGTAAGCTATTTTCCAAACAGTGGCAAAAATAAATACAATGAGATACTTTACAAAAACAGGTACTTTCATATCATGTATCCATTTTACATCTTTTTCTACATTATCAGGGTCGTCTAGTTCTCCTAGGTGATAATGGTGCATGATATTATGCTCATAAGCCCATGCCTCAGGTTTTATCCAGTCAAGCCAATCGAGCCATCTTCTGCTTCCAGCTGCAAAACCTTTTTTTGTGTAACGAAAAGGGATATTTGGAACTTTGTCGTAAGCTCCATGCAGAATAGGGTGGGTTACATTTGCCCATCTTGACACATTTCCAATCCCCATAAGAGTCACACCGACTAAGCCAATGAACCAGAAGGCAAACTGAGAGATTCCTAAATCTAATGAATCAATTATAATAACAGTTGCTATCATAAATGCACCCAGTAGTGTTGAAAAACGACCCCATCTTTCAAGTTTTAGTAGGTGTTGAAAATCTTTTTCCCCCACTACAATAGTTTTTTTTATCTCTTCAATATCAATTTGAAGTTGCTCTTGATTTACATCTTTATAGTGAGTATATTGTGCCAATTATTTATCCTAATAGAATTTAGTAATCGTAATTATATACAAATATCCTTAGAGTTAATACTATCTAAATATCATTTTAGATAGAATAAGCCTAATTATAATGTATGGAGAATTTATGGACGCTGCCAAATATATTTGGATGAACGGAGAGTATATCGCTTGGGAAGATGCCAAAGTACATGTACTCTCGCACACGCTACACTATGGAAACGGTGTAATAGAAGGAACAAAAGCATATAAAACTGCAAAAGGTTATGCGATTTTTCGCTTAAACGAGCATACAACTAGACTTAAAGAGTCTGCAAAAATGACGCTGATAGATATTCCCTACTCTGTAGAAGAGATGAATAAAGCTCAAATTGATTTAGTAAAAATGAATGAGTTTACTGGTGATAATGTTTATATCCGTCCTTTTGCATTTTTGGGTTATGGTGTTATGGGTGTGTATCATAAAGATGCTCCTGTTGAGACTGTACTATCTGCTTGGGAGTGGGGTGCTTATCTTGGCGAGGATGGACTTAAAAATGGGATTAAACTCAAAATTGCATCTATGACAAGACCTGCTAACACTTCTAATATGGGAAAAGCAAAAGCAACTGCAAACTATCTAAACTCACAAATGGCAAAGTATGAAGCTATAGACTGTGGGTATGATGAAGCACTGCTTTTAGATGATCAAGGCTATGTAGCTGAGGCATCAGGAGCCTGCTTTTTTATGGTGAAAAATGGAGAGTTAATCACACCTCCAAATGACAACTCTTTAGCAAGCATCACTCAAAAAATGGTTATAGAGATGGCGGAAGATTTTGGCATAAAAGTAACACGTCGTCGTATCACTCGTGAAGAGGTTTATGTGGCAGATGAAGCATTTTTAACAGGAACAGCAGCGGAGATAACACCTGTGGCAAATGTAGATGCAAGAACTATAGGCTGTGGAAGTCGTGGAGAGATGACAGAAAAAATTCAGTCAACTTACTTTGACATTGTTTTTGGACGTAATAAAAAATACGAACATTACTTAACATATATAGACTAAGAAACAGAAGATTTTAACTTTAGTCGCCACAGCGGCGCAAGCGTAATAAAGGGACTTTGTTCCTTTATGGGACTATCAAATGAAGGTTTACTTCATTTTATGAAATAAAATTAAGGAAATAAACAATGGCATCAGATATGAATGATTATTTTAACAAAAAAAAGAGTGAAGGTGGGGCTAAGAAGTCTTCAGGCGGTTCAGGTGGAGGTGGAAATATTCCACAAATGCCAAAAATGCCAGATTTTGGTGCTAAGTCAGGAGTTATTTATTTTATAATAGCAGTTGTTGTAATGTTAGTTTTAGCAAAACCTTTTACTATTATTGAAGAGGGTCAACGTGGAATTTTAAGTACAAATGGTAAGTATCAAGATCAAGCACTTCTGCCAGGACTACATTTTATTATTCCTGTGATTCAAAAAGTTTATGTAGTTGATACTAAAGTTCGTATTATTAACTATGCTTCACGAATAGAGACAAACAGTAATGCTTCAGGTATTAAGTCTAAGCCAGCAGTGACAGTTCTTGATAAGCGTTCACTTCCTGTTTCTATTGAACTTACTGTTCAGTATCGACTTAATGCTGAGTTCGCAGCACAGACTATCTCTAACTGGGGATTTTCATGGGAAGATAAAATCATCAACCCTGTTGTTCGTGATGTAGTTCGTAATGTTATCGGAAAGTATGATGCTGAAGCACTTACTCAAATGAGAAATGACTTAGGTTCTGAAATTCAAGCTGGAATTGAAAAAAGTGTCTCAGAACAGACAAACTCTCCAGTTATTTTAGAGTCAGTACAGCTTCGTGACATTGTTTTACCAACAAAAGTAAAAGAGCAAATTGAAGCAGTTCAAATAGCAAAACAAGCAGTTCAAAAAGCAGAACAAGATGTTCAACGTGTAAAACAAGAAGCACTAAAACGTGCAGCAGAAGCACGTGGTGTAGCAGAACAAGCTCGTATTGAAGCTAAAGGTAAGGCAGATGCTGTAACTATCCAAGCAGATGCAAAAGCAAAAGCAAATATTCTTATCTCTAAGTCATTAACACCAAGACTACTGCAACTAGAACAGTTAAAAGTTCAAGGGAAGTTTAACGAGGCTCTTAGTGTAAACCGTGATGCTAAAATCTTCTTAACACCTGGTGGATCAACTCCAAATATCTGGGTTGATACTAAAAATGCTAGACAAAGAACTACGGCTAAGTAATGAGTCAAGAAGCATTAAATAGAGTTGATTGGGAGAAGTGCGAACTTCTTCCCGTTATAGTTCAAGACTCTACAACAAACGAAGTTCTAATGATGGCTTATATGAATAAGGAAGCATTAGAACTTTCACTAAGCACAAAAATTGCTCACTATTTTTCTCGTTCTAAACAACGCATATGGAAAAAAGGTGAAACAAGTGGACATACTCAAACGATTCACTCCTTTAGTCTTGACTGTGATAATGATACTCTTCTTATCAAAGTAACACAAAAGGGTGTAGCATGCCATACAGGTCGTAAATCTTGTTTTTTTACAGAACTAGAATCTGGCGAGGCGACTACTGAGGTAGAAGTTGATACTACTGCTGCTTATGGTGTAATAGATACTCTTTACCATACCATTCAAGAGCGCAAACTTGCAGACCCTAAAACATCATGGACAGCAAAGTTGATTCATAAGGGTGAAAATACAATTTTGAAAAAAGTTGTAGAAGAAGCTGGTGAGTTTAGTTTTGCCTATAAAGACAATGATGAAGCTGAGATGATTTATGAAGCTGCTGATTTGACATATCATATGCTTGTCGCTTTAGCTGTTAAAAATATCTCCCCCGATAGAATTAAACAAGAGCTAGCTCGTAGGTTTAATATGAGTGGCATAGCTGAGAAAAACGCTAGAAAAGATTAATAATTTTTATGAAAAGTAAAATTACTTCATTTATTGATGCTCTTATTATGTATGACTACATCTTATTTGCTGGGTCTTTTTTTCTTTTTTTACTTTTCATTATGCTCGCAATACTCCTTCGAAAAAGACTCTTTTTTGGAGTTGTGTTTGTGCTACTTGCATTTACTATCTTGACACTAGGACCTACCTTAGGTTATCTCAAAATGCATGAATATCTTTTTAAAAATTCTGTAAAACTTATAAGTCAAAAGAGATTGAGTTTTAGTGAAGCTGTAGTGGTCATAGGCACAATTACCAATGAGTCTAAAAGAGACTTCTCTACTTGTAAAATAACCGCAAGTGCATACAAGGTGACATCAAATAAGTATAAAAATTATCTTAAAAAATTTAAACCATTTAAAAAGATGTCGATAGTAGAGGAAAACATAGGTGTATCCCAAACACGAAAGTTCAAAATAATAGTTGAACCCTTTACTTATACAAGAGATTATAATATTTCACTTGGAGCAGATTGCAGATGACAGCTTTAAACTACTGGCATTTTATCGTTTTTGGAGTTATTTTTTTAATGTTTATTGGAGGTGTATTGAGTGCCTTTAAACAAGAAAGTAAAAAGTTAATGATAGGAATGCTCACTACAGTTACAATTATAAGTCTCTTCTTAGCAGGTTTTTCTGTTTTAGTTGTCGATAAGTACACCAAAGTAGTCAAACTCCACAAACTAAAAAATAAACGCCTCTTAAGCACGGAACAAATTATATACACCGGCATAGTTAAAAATGAGGGTAAACATGTAATAGGTAAGGTTACATTTGAAATAAAGCTTGTAAACAAGGGTCATGCCACTGGAAATGTAAAAGGTGGTAATTTTTATAAATCAAGTGGTTTTATGGACTTTTTTACTGGCAGATACAATCTTAACTTTAAACCACAATCCATTACAAAAGAGTTTGTAGTTGCAAGAAACTTAAAGCCAGGTGCCGCAAAATCTTTTAGGGTACATTTTAAATATCCACCCTATTTTAGGAGCACCTCACAATTTAGTAAGGTATATGCACATTAAGGTTTAAAAAATGAGAATATTGATGCTAGAAGATGACTTACAGTTAGCAGAACTTGTAGGAAAGTATCTGTTAATACACTTCAGAGTTGATGTAGTTTATAACCTTGTTGAAGCTAGAGAGTATATTGCACAGTTTAATTATGATGTTATATTACTTGATAGAAATATTAATGGAAGTGATATAGGACTCGAACTTATATCGGAGATAAAAGAAAAAAATCACTCTACGGGTATTATAGTTATTAGTGCTTATGATAGCATTGGCGATAAGATAGAAGGTCTTAACTTAGGTGCAGATGATTACCTTGATAAACCTTTTGATAATGAAGAGTTATTAGCTCGTATATATGTACAAGGGAGAAGAGGTCAAGCACTCCCTGAAGTCTCTATAGAAGGCTTGGTATGTAATACATTAGAAAAAACCTTAGAGTATCAGAGTCAAGATATTGCACTCTCAAATAAAGAGAGTAATCTTTTCTTTTATCTCCTTCAAAAAAAAGGTTCAATAGTCTCTAAAGATGAACTACTAAATGCACTTTATATGCATCCTGAAAATATCTGCTCAAACACACTAGATGTTACCATCCGTAATATTCGTAAAAAGATTCCAGTCTCTATCATAAGAACAGTTAAGACACGAGGTTTTATCATTGACTAGGTATTCATTGAAAACTACAATATTCGCATATATAAGTATTAGTGGGGTACTTGTTGCTCTTTTATTAGGTGCATTTGCATATTTAAATCACAAAAGAGCTTTGGAAAATGATTTACTATATAAGATGCATGTAATGGCTGATGATATAGTTAAACACAGATACTATGACTATTCTGAAGATAATTTAAAAAAGATATTTTCCGTTCATGAGTCTTATCATCATGTAGATTATTTAGAATCAGTAAGATATGTAAAGTTTAGCTTTAAGCCAAGAACACAAAAAGAAGAACAAATACTTAGTGTAGTGAAAAAATTACCTAATGGTAAAACTTTGACTGTATATTCATCTTATGAGTATATTAATCAAGAGATATCTAAGGTTCTTGGACATCTTTTACTTGTCTTGTCTGGAATATTTTTCTTTATTATAGGTGTTTTATATATAGTACTTCAAAAACTTTTTTCTCCTTTGAAATGTTTGGTTGATTACTGTCATAATGAAACATCAGATAAGGCGATGATAGAGAAATGTGCAGGTAGTTATGAAGTAAATGCTTTAAAAGAAGCAATCTTTACTCTACAGCAAAGAAACAATATACTATGTAAAGAGAAGCAAAAAATATTTAAAGAAGCCGCACATGAGATTAAAACACCAATTGCTATATTAAAAGCAAGACTCTCTTTGTTTGAGACAAGCGATATGATAAAAAGAGATTTTGTTGAAAATGCAAAAAACGATATATCTTCCATTAGCAATAAGCTACGAGAACTTATTTTTTTAAAAGAGATTGAGCAAGATATACAAAAAGCAAAAGAGTCTGTTTCTATGCAAAATCAATGTGAAATGATGCAGCAACTGTTTCGTCCTATTTTAGAGAAGAAAAAGCTAAAAATGATTTCAAATTTAGAAGAAGATTTTAATCTTTTTATTCATAAAGAGGCTAATGGTCGAGTTATGCGAGCAATTTTTGAAAATATTTTTATGCATACTGAGAATGGTACAACTATTAAAACATTTATAGACCCTAAAAAACATACTCTAAAAATAGTAAATGAGATTGCGACAACGAGTAGTGAAATTTTATTTAGTTCTCATATAGGTACAAAGATAATTGAAAGACTTGCACAAAAGCTAGAGTATAAGTATGTGACTTATGAAAAAGGAAATCTTTTTTATACTGAAATTACTTTTGAGGGGCAAGGTTAGAGATTTTAAGTAGGTTCAAACTACCATAAAGGTAGTTTGAATTGAACGAGTTACTCAGTTACAGTTTTTGTATAAACTTCTGTAACAAGTAGTTTTTTCGCATCACTTGCAGCTTGATCTAACCAGCCATCAGTTCCTGCGATAAATTGACCATTAGCACCTTTTTGCATATAGTAAATTTTATATGTCGTAGATACACCTGATTTACCAGTAATATCATAAGTTGTAGTGTATGTTTCAGTCTCATTTGGACTTAAGCGGTTATCACTAGCTACTGTATTTGAATCAAATCCTGGACGTACAACAAAAACACTTGGAGTAGATACGTTAGCATCTAGGTCATAGTATTTACCTGTTTCGTGTCCATAGATACGAGTAAAGTTACTACTATCACTACTTGTAGTTATTGCAGAATTAAATACACTACCTTTTGTAGTATTCCCATCAACAAATTGATTTGTAATAGTATTATCAGTACCTGAGATAGTAACTATTGTGCCATCAAATTTCTGAGTATCAACTGTTGTTCCATTCATATCCGGAGTTTTACCAGGAAAAGTTAATGCTGCACTGCCATTCTCATTTACAGGAACTGAAGATAATGCACTAGAATGAAGTATTTTCCCATCCATAGGTTGCACACTATTTTCAATATCGCCAAAAGTTGAAATACCAGTTGCACTAGCGACTGGAATCATGTTGCCATCAGTATCAGTTACTATAATACGAGATAGTACACGACGCATAGGGTGAGCACCTGGAAACATGTGAGCAGTTAAGTTTGTAATAGTAGTAGTTACCGTTAGTGTAGCACCATCATTACTTGTTGTTACATCAGCAGAAAAACCACTTTTTATCTTTGCAGTTGCACTTGTTTTATGTCCTGTCTTACTAGCACCTAAGAAAGCATGTGAGTTAAACCAACCATCACGTTGTGGATTTTCTCCTGCAGCTATAGTTGTGTCTTTCTCATCAAACTCTGGAGTAAGTACATAACCTACTGCTGTCTCAAACTCTGTAGCATCAAAACTTAAATCTGGTCTCGCCCATTGGTGAAGAAGATTACCTTCTATTCTTTCCATGTGACATTTTTGACATTTTGGAGAACTTAGAGAGTCTCTGTCTGCTGTATCTCCACCAGTTGTAATTGCCATCTGAGTTGAACAGAGTTCCATAAAGTGTGTAGTAGAAGTTTTTGCTCCAGCTGAACGTTGGTGACATGTAAGACATAAAGCTTTACCGTGATCCCCAGCTGAACCAGTAGTTATAGCACCTTTAGCTCCAAAATGATTATTGTTCGCTACATCATATGTAGTTCCCGCATAAAGTGCTGTACGATTAGTATCATCATCTGTATTCTCATTTGACTTACCAGTCATACCAAAAGGTCCATAAAATGGTCCACCAGTATAGTGAATTTTCCCATTAGTTCCATTAATATCAACACTAGTCATAGTGTATCGACCATCTACAGTTCTTGTAGTTACATCATCAGTACTCTTGTTAGTACTATTGTAATCTACAGGCTTTTCAGGTCCCCATAATCTAAAGAAGTTGTTCATGTCTTGACTAGAAGCATCGTTATTTTGTATTAATGTATCTCCAGCAGCTCTCATGATAGGACCGTGCGGACCAGATCTCATATCTGCTTTAAGAGTATATGTATCACCAGAAGCAATTAATCTAGGTGTTTCTATACTATGGCAAAATGCACAAGTTATACCTTCGTTATTTGATTCATGACCAATCTGATAAGTTAGCTTGTAGAGATTTCCATTTGTATGGGAAACGGCTACTACTGTTGCTGGTTTAGTTGCATCATATGTAGTTGTTGTTGAAGCAAGATTATCTTGAAGTGTTAATTTTGAAGTATTTAAGTCAGCAGTAGTTGCATTTGCTTTTACAACTGCGAGAACAGCACTAAAATCACCTGCATAGTATGCACCAGGAGCATGACATTTGATACATGTTTGGGCCACCTTAGGTATCATTGCCTCAGTATACTCTTTTGTACCTGTTGGGTTTTCACCAATTTTGTTTATATGAGTACGTAAAAAATCTTGAAACTTACTTTGAAAAATAGGATCAGTCCATGATTTACCGTGCATTGAATTTTCCCATGTGTCATAAAGTTCATTATGACAGTTCTGACACTTATTTTTTGGAGAATCAAAAAGAGTGCTACCATAACCAGTGCCTGTATGATACTCAGCGGCAGCTGCACTTGCAGGTGCATGACGAATCTCACATTTTATAATCAATATAATCTATGGACCCATCTTCTCTTATCTGTTGATGTCCTAAGTTGATTTTATCAACTTCAGCACGGTTATGTTGTTATCAACATACTTAACCACTTCGGTTACAGTATCTTCCCCACAACCACTTAGCCCTACCATTAGCAGAGTGCTAGCGGCAATTAAACTTAAAGTTTTTGTATACTTCATGTTTTATCCTTTTTTATATTTTCATAGAACAATATCTACTACTCATAGTGTAGTAGATAATTATGAAAAAATTATGAAAAAAGGGTTTTTAGTATTTAAGTCCAATTTTTTTGAGGGCTTTGTTGATATTTTTTATTTGAGTGTTTTTATTTCTACACCATTGTGGGGCTAATAGTGAGTCATCATCAATTCCTGCTGTTACTCTTTGAACATGAACATGAGCAGGTTTCATCTCTATAGATTTTACTAAAACATCTAAGTACTCTTCTTCTGTGATAGGGGTAAACTCACCACGGTTATACTCATTCGCTAAGGCAGTACGTTTTACCACATAAAGTGGGTGATACTTAACAGAGTCAATTCCCCACTCATATGCGGCACGAGAAGTCTCAAGCATCATCTCCTGCGTTTCATCTGTTAGACCAAAGATTAAGTGTCCACAGACATTAATACCTGCCTTTTTAGATTTGATTATCCACTCTTTGACATTCGCACTATCGTGACCACGATTTATTTTTATAAGTGTTTCATCATACACAGACTGAATTCCAAACTCAAGCCAAATCTCACTCTTTTTTGATAACTCAGTTAAGTAGTCAAGTGTCTCTTGCGTGATGCTATCAGACCTAGTACCGATACTAAGACCGACAACATTATCAAATGAGAGAGCTTTTTCATAGAGGGCTTTGAGGGTTTCAAAGGGTGCATAGGTATTTGTAAAAGATTGAAAATATACTAAAAACTTCTCTGCACCATACTCTCTTGCCTGACGCGAAGAGATAGCAGAGAACTGTTGTTCTAGTTGTATGAGTTGCTTATCTAAGTAAGGGTTCTCTTTTGAGTCAAGGTTTAAATGAAAACTTTTAAGCTCTTGTACTTCATCTGTACTTGCTGAAAAAGAGTCGTTTTCACAAAAAGTACAACCACCTTTTGCTACAGTACCATCTATATTTGGACAAGTAAATCCAGAGATATTTATACCAACCTTATAAACTTTACAGCCAAACTTATCTTTTAGGTAACCACCATATGTATATATCTGTTTCATTAAACTATATACTTCCCAGTAAAGCAAGCTGTACAGTACTTCTCTTCATCCACAGTTGAGTTTACACTTCGCAGGAGTGAATTTTCATCAAGATAAGCCAGAGAGTCCGCTTCTATATAGTCACAGATTTCTTGAGTAGTCATATTTGCAGCGATGAGTTTCTCTTTACTTGGAGTATCAACACCATAAAAACATGGGTCGGTAGTAGGAGGAGAAGATACACGCATATGTACTTCACTAGCACCTGCTTCTTTAAGCATACGGATAATACGGCGAGAAGTTGTACCACGAACGATAGAGTCATCTACAACGATAACACGTTTGCCTTTTATAACATCTATCATAGGAGAGAGCTTCATCTTTACTTTTAAGTCACGCATCTCTTGTGTTGGTTCGATAAAAGTACGACCTATATAATGGTTTCGCATAATTCCCATCTCATAAGGGATACCACTCGCTTGAGAGTAACCAATAGCAGATGGCACACCACCATCAGGAACAGGTATAACAATATCCGCTTCAACTGGTTTAATCTTCGCTAACTCTTTTCCCATATTTTTACGCATTTGGTAAACGGACTGACCATATACAGCCGAATCAGGACGAGCAAAATAGACATACTCAAAGATACAGTGTTTAGGTGTTGCCTCGAATACTTTAATACTTTGAGGTGCTTTGTCTTTTTCAAAGATAAGTAACTCACCGGGTTCCACATCACGAACAAAAGTTGCACCTACAAGGTCAAAGGCACATGTCTCACTTGCAACTATATAGCCACCATTTGGAAGGCGACCTAAGCTTAGGGGGCGAAAACCAAAACGGTCACGCATAGCAAACATTTTTGTTCTACTTAAAAAGACTAAAGAAAAAGCACCTTCGATTCTCTCAACAGCATCAATAATTCTATCAACAAGTTTGTCTTTAGAACTTTTTGCGATTAAGTGAATAAGGTTTTCTGTATCCATAAAAGTTTGAAAAATTGCACCCTTGTCGATAAGAGCAGTTCTTACTTCTTGGGCATTTGTAAGGTTACCATTATGAACGATAGCCATTTCGCCAAGGTCATAACGAGCAAATACTGGTTGTGCATCAAGTATAGAGTCATCACCAGCAGTAGAGTAACGAGTATGACCTACAGCAGATGAACCACTGAGAGTAGAGAGTTTTTCTTCATTAAAAACTCGCATAACAAGACCACGATCCTTAATAGTATGAAGTTTTTCCCATCAGATGAACTGATACCAGCTGCTTCTTGACCACGGTGTTGTAGTGAGTGTAGAGAGAAGTAAGCTAACTTAGAAGCCTCTTCATGTCCATATATCCCAACAACAGCACATTTTTCGTTTATATCTTCGCGCAAAGTAAATCCTTGTCTAATATTAATGCAATTATACTCAAAATACCTATAAATAAAATGAAATTAATGATATAGTCAAATTTTAAAGTGGAACTAAAATTGCTATATTCTTAAAAAACCATCCTAAAAGGTAGGACAAATGAATATTGTATTGTGTAATAATCTCATTCTTATCACAACGGATTTTGAGACACTAAACACTTCTTGGATGAATGAATTTTTAAATCATCACTCACGAGGCATGCTTTTTTTACCTAAAGCTGTTCTTGTTTTTCGTAATGAGACTCTAAAAGAGGTACGTGAAGAGTTTCTGCAACAACTAAGTGCGCATCATGCTAAAATACATGACTTTAACCATGAGTTTTTTCTCAGAAGTATGTTGAAGTATGGAACACAACCTATAAAAATACAACTAGATAAATTGCAAGACCCTGAAATAGTCAAGGTAAACCTTTATGCTTATGACAAAGATACTGTGCTTATCTCATTAAAGTCGCCTAACTCGTGGGTGCTTAACTATATGCGTTCTGCAGTTAGAAGTATATGTAGAGAGAGGAACTGACCTCTCACTTGTGATAGATGTATCAGACTTTAAAGCTAAAGCAAGACTAGAGAGGGCACTCAACAAACGCCATATCTTGCATTATGAGATACAGTACACATACGATAATCATTTTATGTCTAAACTCTATAGTGATTTTGCTAATTTTAGTTTTGGTGATTTATGTGCGAATGAGACAGATGAAAACACACTTTTTTATACAGTTTTAGAGTGCCCAGTGGGAGCTAGTCAAGATGCCCTGAAGAGATCATATAAAAAACTTACTAAAGTGTATCATCCTGATAAAATAATACATGAAGCACCTCATATGGTAGAACACTATACTCAAAAGTTTCAGCTACTCCAAGAGGCATATACAGCATTAAAAGTAGTTAGTTAGATAACTAAAATTATAGCTTTAGGGGGTTGTAGGGACAAAGCTTGTCCCTGCGATTATAATGGGCTTTGCTCATTATAATCTATGATATGATTTAGATAAAATTCTCTATTAGTTTGTCTTTGGAACTGTTTTTAAGTAAGGCTTTAAAGTCTTGGGAACTATAAAGTGCGAGAGCAGTACTTTTAAGACTCTCTAACTCTTTTGAAAAGCCGCGTTTAGAAAAGAGGATTATCTGTGAGGGGACAATATCGAGTTTAACACACTTTTCTCGAAGTTTATGTAACTCTTTTTTGTTTATGATGTGGTTTGTCCATTTGCATTCACTCACATAAATCTTTTCATCATCAGTGATAGTTAAAATGTCTATCTCTAGATTTGCATCCCAGTAACTCCCTGAGCTTATAATCTGTGCATCCCTGAGGTTATAGTTGAGTAAAACTTCACTTAACTCTTCAAAAACTAAACTTGTATAACTACTTAAATGTGCTTGAATATTTGTATGGAGGGTTTCATAGTTTTTCTTTTTGATGTTTGCTATTTGGGGTACTATAAAATAAAACCAGAACCGCACAAAAGGGTGAGAGAAAAGAACCTTATGAGAGATTCTATGTCGTGCATCACGGCGTTTGAGTTTGGCAGCTGGATTTATCTCTCTTGGATGTGATTCACGAGAGTACTCCATCTGTATAAGTCCTATATCTTGAAGGTAGTTGAGTGCTCCACCTCCATTTCCATTGTTTAGACCAGCTCGCCTAAACGCAGAAAAAATTCTTCTATCACCTACTGCTAAAGCTTGAAGTAGGCGTTTATGAGAAGGCTGTGTATCTATAAGTTCTTCTATTTTTTCATTTAATGTGTCAAAGTTTTCTATTATAAGCTCTTGTATTAAAGCCTCAATAGGTTTAGATGTATCTATATCCCATCCTAAACCACCAAAAACAGAAAAGTAAGAGATTTGAGTCTCCATATCATCAGGATAGTTACGAAAATAAAATGAGCGAAACTGCTCAAGTAGTTTATAGTTTGTCATAGTAGATATTGTAGCATAGATATATTTAATGAGTTACTAACTTATTGCATTTCACCTCCCCATTTTAAAGTATCTATGCCATATCTTTCACGTAAAATTTGTGTCTGCTCTGTAAGAGTTCTCATTTTTTTATCATCTTCAAATCCGATGAGAGATAGCTCTTTTTTAGAGTCACGAGTAAAACTCGAACAGGTGATACTGAGTCTTATAACCTTGAGTCTTTTTTGAGTATCGGCCTCATGAAAAAGTCTTACACATAAAGAGTCAAACTTTTTCTCAGTGAAGAGTTCTGCTATTGAGATATTTTTATGGGATTTTTGATTCATCTCATAGCTAATTCCTAAGTGAAAAACAGTAGGAATAACATCTAGTTTTAAGATGGCATAAGAGAGATGTCGTGCGAGAACATGTACTCTGCGTTTAAGTTCTCCTCTGTCATACAAAGGGTCAATAGTCCTGCTAATGCCGATAGACTTGCGTCTGTGTGTAGTTTTTATGGGTGCATCGACTTCACCATTTATGCGTTTATAAAGCTCTTTGGCATAGGGACCCCAAGACTCAAGTGTGCCTCTGCGTTTACGAATATCACCGAGGGTGTGAATCTGAGCGGAGTGGAGTTTGTGCTTCATACTTTTACCAATTCCTGCAAAGTTCTCCACAGCTATTGGATTTACAAAGGCATCAAAATTATACTTATCTATTATTTTAGAGCCAAAAGGTTTGGCATAAGTTGTGGCAAGTTTTGCTATGTATCTTGTAGGTGCAGCACCGATAGAGACAGGAAGCTTTAATCTCATGGAGAATTTCATGTCGCAAAGCATCTATAAACGCAGGGATGTCCGCATCCTCAACCCAGCCCGTTAAGTCCCCATAAAACTCATCTATACTTGCTTGTTCAACTAGCGGTATCTTTGTACATAAAAACTCATGGAGTTGATGAGAGAGTTTTTGATAGAGTGACATATTTGGTGCTTTTATGATGAGGTGAGGACAAAGTTGTAGTGCCTCACGGATAGTCATCGCAGTTTTAATCCCAAAAGCACGAGCCTCGTAAGAAGAGGTAGTTAAAATCCCTCTTATCTTACCATCAGCATCTCTAAAGCCATCTATGTCATCCTTCTCTTCATAAGCCTTATAAAATGTAGGCACAAAACTTCCCGTATTCTCAAAGTTTACAGTCTGGTTTTTTGCATCTTTAGTTGAATATTTTTGTATCACTACTTCCACCAATGGCTACAGGCTTATGATTTAACTCAGGTTCTATGATGCGAGCAGCACTAACAAAAAAGCAATCTATATCTATGTGTATTTTCATTTTTTTCTTTTAAATGTTATAATACCAATATGAGAGGAAATTGAGAGGCTAATGCCCCTCAATTTTGAAGATGATTTTAAATCTTCCAAATTTAAAATCGATCTTAAGTAGAAACTTCTTCAAAAGTTCCTCCTCAAATATTGGTTTGTCCTGTATAAGTAATTATACAGGAACACTGCAATCCTACATTAAAAACTCACAAAAACTTAAAAATATGACAAATCGCAAAGTAAATGTTGATGATATTAGAAGAGTATGAATTTAAATTAGCACTCCACTTTTATGAGCTATTTTAGTGTAAAGGAAAGCATCATCTGTATATATGTTACTATAGGTAACATTTATGAAAGGTTGATATTAACTTTATAAGGAATAAAACATCTTTTTTGAAGATATTTAGGAATTTTTGAATTAAGTGTGTAA
>JAUZRZ010000064.1 GCA_030949945.1 Sulfurimonas sp.
TCGCTTGAAGCTGATGCTATTATGCTCAACCTAGAAGATGGAGTAAGCGAAGAAGAGAAACCTTTTGCTCTTGTTTTGTGTGCTATAGATTTTTAACACAAATCCAAACAAATGCAGTAAAAAACTTTATAGTGCGGGTGAATAGTTTAGGATGAGGGAGGCTATGAAGAGATAACTTACTTAAATCAGTTTATGCCAGATGCTATTCTGTGTACCCAAGATAAGAAATAAAGAAGAAGTTAAAAATATATTAGCCCTCTTAAATGATGAGATAGACCTGCACCTCTCAATTGAAACTGCAGATGCTTGGCATAACTCTCTAGCTTAGCAGTTAACAAACGAGTAAGTACTTTTACTTAGGAGTTCTAGACCTTTTGCAGACATGAAACTCTCACAGTCTCTCATAAACATCGATAACCCGACTATGACTTACATGCTCTCACACTTTCTCATAACATCTAAAAGCCATGGGTGTAAAACCTGTAAGTTTTGTCTATCAAGAGTTTAAAGATGAAACTACATTTACAAAGTGGATAGAGCTAGAGAGAAGTATGGGTTATGATGCAAAAGGCTGTATCTCCCCAAACCAAGTAAAACTAGTAAACGCCATGTTTGTCGATAAAGAAGCTGAGATAAAAAGAGCCAAAGTTATAGTGAAACTCTTTGAGATGCACAAAGATGAGGGCATCACTGGTTTTGTGGATGAAGAGTATGGTTTTATAGATGAGCCTATATATAAAGGGGCATTGGCACTTTTTGGCTTAATTTTTAGTTTTTTACTCGTTTTAGGAGGGGCATATTTCTGTGTTCCTTTAAAATGTTATTTAAGGGTTTTTATTGCTACAATGGGAATGAACAAACTGTTATACAAAAGGAACATATATATATGAAAAATTATTATTAGCATTTTTGTAATTTCAAATTTGCTTTCTCGGAGGAATTAATAGCACTGATACTATTGATTATGTGAAGAGTTTGACAAAATGTCATCAAGTGAGCTATCAAAGATCAATGGCAAATGAATTTGCCAAAAATCTCTTACCTATGCAAATTGATTACTTAACTACTTTATGACTAATATGTTTGGTATAGGCAATAGAGTTATTGCAAAAAAACAAATTAAGATAAAACATAAAGATATTAGTAATTTCTGGAAAAGGACAGAAATGGATTTATTAAAGCTATTTATAAACTTGATTCTTCTAAAGTGTCTGCAATGAACCTATTTGGCAGTATCTTATTCTTAAAAGAGGAGTAATTGCAGAATTTAACTACCTTGATAATAATAATAAACCTTTATTTAATTATACAGTTGAAAAGATTGATTGTGAAAAATCATATAACAAAACGTAGCAACAAAATAAATATGTTACCTCAGGCGATTTTTAGCTTTGAAAACTTCAGAGATTTAGATACCATTGTAGAACTTAAAAGAGTACAAACACAGGTAACATATTTTTGTACTCGACCGATAACTTTTATAAGAGCTTAGCGTATATTCCTATACTATTTTAAGAAATATCACATTTTTATTAAGCTTGTTTCTTAAGATTTATTTCAGTATAATACCTAGGTATTTAAAGTTTACATTAAAATGTGAACACTTTAGTGAGTTGCTTTATAGCTATGATACTTTTAATAGAAGGAGTCTTTTTATGAGTGAAAATGTCAAAGAATTTATTTCTTCTTTTTCTGGTATGTTCGATATATCAGGAAACAAAAATCAAAATTAAATCGAAAATAAAAAAGCAGGTACTTATTCTAAGCAGGTAAGCACGGATACAACTTATAATTTAAGTAAATCAAAATGTAAAAGTTGCAAATATTGTATGAGATGAATTAGCAGCATTATAAAATATGAAAAAAAATTAAAAGTACCTACAAGCTAAAAAACAAAATATTCATACGACAAATAGTGTAGACCTTCATGCTCATATGCATAAACATGAGCATGAACACGACCATCATTTAACCGTATCGCCGTACCCTTCTGCAAATGAGATAGAAAAACTTCATGATATAAACCCAGGATTTTTCAGCAATACTAATGAATACTATTGCAAAAAGAGTAACGATGCAGATATAGAAACACGATAAAAGTAAAATAGAATTAGAACAAAAAGAACAAGAGCTTAGAGGACAAGAACTAGGAATTGTTGATAGACGATTAGAACGAGGTCAAAATTATGGATTAATAGCTTTACTATTTTTAGGCTGTATTACGGTTAGTCTTGTATATTTAGAAGCTTATGTAACAGCAGGTTTTTTTGCAACTACGACAATAGTAGGCTCAATTGTGGCTTTTACAGGTATTAATTTGTCATCAAACACTAAAAATAATAATGATGGATGATGAAACAGAAGAATAAATATTTAATTTCATTAAGCTTGGAATAGGGGTCAACGCCACCTTAACCCCTATTAAAAAAGTTAAAAAATAGGGTGATGAAAATCCTAACATATTTAATTGGTTATTTGGAAATTATGTGAAAAAAGGACTTTATTTAATGAGTTATGAAATAGTTATAAAAAATACAAAGAAAATTGAAGCTAATCTTCATTCAATGGGTGCAATTGGCACTGAAAAATAGGGGTCAGGTGATGAAAATCCACTTTATGCTATAATCCAAATACAAAGTATCTTATAAATAAAGAGTGTTAAATGGCAAGAAGACCGAGAATAGACTTTGCAGGATTTCATCATATTATAAATCGTGGAGTTGCGAGAACTGATATATATTTATGCCAAGATGATAAATATAAATTCTTAGAAATACTATGTAAAGCATGTAAAGTTTACAGGGTAAATGTTCACGACTACTGCTTGATGGACAATCATTATCATCTGCTTATAGAACTTACAGAGGAAAATTTATCTCTGTTTATGAGACAGATAAATAGTAATTATGCTATTTATTTTAATAAAAAGTATAAGCGTCGGGACATCTCTTTGGCAAGGAAGATATAAATCTTACTATATCGTAAATGAGAGTTATCTTTTTACACTTTACAAGTACATAGAACACAATCCAATACAAGCTAAAATAAGTGAATTTGTAGGACAATATGAGTTCACTTTACTAGCTACCCTCCCTGAAAATAATCTAGCTGTAATAGAGTGTGCAAAACATTCACAACTCATAGAGCTGCTAAAAGAAGATGGCATTTTAGAACATTTGCAACTTAGTCTAAATAATGATGAACTTCAAAAACTACAAGAAGAGCAAACAAGAAAGATAGTGATTGAAGAGCATGAGTTAAAGTTGCATAAGCAAAAAAACTTAGAGGAGCATTTTAATGCAGTCAACAACAAAGAAAAGAGAAATATCGCAATTGTAAATGCACTAACAGATGGCTACACTCAAGCGAGTATAGCTAAGTATTTGAATGTATCAACATCAACTATATCTAAGGCTGTAAAGAAATCTTTATAAAAGTGGATATTCATCACCTGACCCTATTTATATTAATATCTTGCTAAATGATAGTAGACATTATACCTAATAAGTGTTTTTTCTTTAGGTCTTGGGTATCTGCTATAGGCATACTCAATGGTCTCTTGAGTTGTGTCATCTAAAACATAATAACCGCTTTTAGAGAGGAATTTAAAGTCTGTCATGTCGCCATTTGGATGAAGATAAAACTCTATGACATTACTTCTATTGACATTAAGGTCACGAGGCAGATTAACACGAGCAACACGTGTAAGTACCTGTTGTGTAATACGACGCATTATTTCTTGGTTGTCGATGATATACTGCTGTTGTCCAGGAGTAAGCTCACCAAACTCTTCCCCGTAAAGTTCTTTTATATCTTGAGATATGTTTCCACCATTAGTCGTTTTTTTCTTTCTTGTTTTTTCTTCTTTATCTGACTTATCTTCAAGCATCCAAGCAAGAGGGTCTTTTTCTTGTTTCTTTTTTGTTTTATTAAGATCTTTTTTCTTCTCTATGAGAGGAATAAATGGTTTAGTAGGTGGTAGTGGTTCTGTTTTTGGTTTTGGTGGTTTTTTTGGTAAAGTTTTTTGTGGCTTATTTAAAGTCGGCTTTTTTACAGGCTTGATTTGGCTCAAATTTAACAGGAGGTTTTACTATTTTTTTAAGTTGTTTGCCTTTTGGCATAGGTGGTGCTATTTTTTGAGGCTTTGGTTTTTGTTTATTTGTTCCTGACTCTTTATATTTTTTTGGAAGTTCTTTAAGGCTTATCTTGATTTTTTGCTCTTCTTGTTTTGGCTTAGTATGTGTAGGTGAGAGTGTACCCAGTATCCAAAAGAGCAAAACAAGAAGCAAGTGGATAAGAAGTGCAACAAAAAGGGCAAAAGTAGATCTATTCAAAAAAGTTCCATTTATTTTTTGATGATTATACCAAATGAATATTAATCCAACTTAGATATAATAAGAAAAAATATTCTAAAGGGCAACAATATTATGAGTACAGAGGCATCAATAGACGCATTTAAAAAAGCACAAGAGTTAATTCCAGGTGGCGTTAACTCACCAGTAAGAGCATTTAAGAGTGTGGGAGGAACTCCTATCTTTATTAGTGAAGGTGAGGGTGCTTATCTTAGAGATATTGATGGTAATAAATATGTAGATTTTGTACAGTCTTGGGGTCCACTTATCTTTGGTCATCGTGATGAGTCGATAGAAGCAGCTGTTATAAACGCAGTAAAACATGGGCTCTCTTTTGGAGCACCAACAGAGGCAGAGACAGAGCTTGCAAAGTTAGTGGTAGGCTTTTTTGATTCTATTGATAAAGTGCGTTTTGTATCTTCAGGAACTGAGGCTGTTATGTCAGCTATTCGTTTAGCTCGTGGGTTTACTCATCGTGATGACATAGTAAAGTTTACAGGCTGTTATCATGGACACTCTGATGCTCTTTTAGTAGAAGCTGGAAGTGGTGCTGCTACATTTGGTAACCCTTCAAGTCCTGGTGTTCCCGCTGACTTTACAAAACATACACTCCTAGCAGAGTACAATGATATACAGAGTGTAAAAAAATGTTTTGAGGATTCTTCTGATATTGCCTGTGTTATCATAGAACCAATAGCAGGAAATATGGGACTTGTTCCAGCAGATAAAGAGTTCTTACACGAACTTCGTAAACTTTGTAGCGAGAATGGAGCACTTCTTATCTTCGATGAAGTTATGAGTGGTTTTCGTGCTAGTATAAATGGTGCTGAGAGTCTCACGGGTGTTAAGCCAGACCTCGTTACACTTGGAAAAGTTATAGGTGGTGGTATGCCTGTGGGTGCATTTGGTGGTCGCAAAGATATTATGAGTCAGCTTAGTCCTGATGGTCCAGTATATCAAGCAGGAACGCTGAGCGGAAACCCAGTAGCTATGGCAGCAGGGTTTGCAGCATTAACAAAGCTCAAAAAAAATGCAAGAGTTATGACTGTTTTAGAGGAGAGAGCAAAAACCTTAGTTAATGGTATGCAAAAAGTAGCAGCGGACTTAGGTATAGCGATGCAGGTAGATGTGAGAGGAAGTATGTTTGGCTTTTTCTTTAACGATAAACCTGTCAAAAACTTCTCAGATGCAGGAAGAAGTGATGCTGAGATGTTTGCTGCGTTTCATGCAGGGATGCTTAGAGAAGGTTTTTACTTTGCATGTTCTTTATATGAAACAGGCTTTATCTCAACGGCAACAACAGACGTAATGATAGAAGAGACAATAAAAGCTGTAGAAAAAGTACTCAAAGAGATTAAAAATGGATAAGGTGAATGACAAAGTCAGAGAGAATCCCCTTGGGGATAAGAATTCACAGAAAGTGAAGAAAAACAAGAAAAAGCTCCTCGGGTAAAACCTATAATAGAAGCAGCAGATAGTCTCTCTTTAGGTATATCTATGGTTGTAGCTGTTCTTATGGGTGTAGGAATTGGTTGGTTACTTAAAAGCCTAACTGAAGTTGCTTGGACTTTTTGGATTGGTGTTGGAATTGGTATAGCTGCTGCGATACTCAATGTATATAAAGCATATGCTAAACAGTATAAAGATTATGAAGAGTTAGCAAAAGAACCTCGTTATGCTATCAAAAAACAGCTTGATGACGACGAGGATGATGATGACTATGCTCAAACGAATTACTAGTACACTTGCTTCTTTCAGAGGGGCTAGTACTCGCTACAGCTCTTTACTCAAAAACATTTTATATTAATGCCCAAGTTGCATATCTTAGTTCATTGTTTGTGATAGTTGGAGCATCTTTTGCATATAAAAAGATGGTAGGTGCAAAAATTGATGCTCAAGCTTATGAAGAAGACAGAGATTTACTCGATACTATTGAAGATCCACATGGTCTTTATGAAGAGGTGAGTGAGACAGAAACCCAAGACTTAGACTTCAAAACAATTGTCAAAGAGGAAAAAGCTAAAATAAAAACCTTTAGTCTTAAGAGTATAAAACATGGTGCAAGAGGAAGTGTTTCTATGTTTAGAATAGTTCCCTATATATTTTTAATTTTAGGATTTATAGCCTTAGTAAATAATAATTTACTTGATTTGACTGCCTATTTACCATCTCTATTCATCGGAATTGTAACAGGTTCATTAGTATCTAAAGAGATTGCTATCTAAGAAGTGATCATAGGAATATTTATTGTTAGATCAGAAGATATTTCTATGTAGAAGTTGTTTTTTTCTGCTAGCGATTGAAGCTCTGAAGTCTGCTCTAAATCTATATTTTGCGCACTTACTGCTATTGAAAAAATACTATACTTTTTCCCATCAAATTTAATATGTTCACCCACTCTATAAAAGACTTTTGTCTCAACAGTATCATTGTTCTCTACACAGCTATACATTTTATTGAGTACTTTTATAAGTTTACTGGAGTTGAGTATTATTTCAGGAATAGTTGGATCGTACGATTTTGTATATTTGCAAGAGGAGTTTATACTGTTAGTAGCGATACAAAGGTCTGTAACAGTAAAAATATTTGTAAGTTCACCTTCTGGCTTTGTAGTGTTTAGTTTATATGAAGGTGTTTGGTAGAGTTTAATACCTATCTGCTCTTCATCTGTATATCCAACCGTTACACCAAAAAACTTATAGCGCCCATACTCTAACTCTATAAAAGTAGTCTTAAAACCAAAGTTAACACTAGCATATACTTTGGCTAATTCAAACAGAGTAGATGGGAGTGTTGCACCGAGAAGAAATTGAGCCTCAGAATTCGCAGAGATGATTTTTCCATTTGCATTAAATACAATAAAAGGATTATAATCATACTCTAGCCACTGATTCTCAAATGTCATAAAAACTAATCCTACTCTTCTATATAATTTTTAAGACGACGTCCTACTTTAGGGTGTTTGAGCTTTTTAATAGCACTTGATTCAATTTGGCGAACTCTCTCACGAGTTACACTTAACTCTTTACCAATCTCTTCTAGCGTTCTATCACTCTCATCATCCATAATTCCAAAACGTAGTTTAATAACTGCTTTTTCACGCTCGTTGAGTTGATCAAGTACAGTCTCTATTTGAGAACGTAAGTCATCTTTGAGTATTGCATCAGCAGGAGAAACTGAAGTTTTATCTTCAATAAAGTCTCCAAAACGACCATCATCTTCACTACCAATTGGTGCTTCAAGACTTATTGGCTCTTTTGTTATTTTGATAACATTTTTTACTTTCTCAACTGAAAGTCCAACCTCTTCAGCAATAGTATCAACATCTGGCTCTTTACCATTTTCTTGAAGGTGTTTACGCATAATTTTGTTTATACGGTTAATAGTCTCAATCATATGAATAGGAATACGAATTGTTCTAGCTTGATCGGCAATAGCACGGCTAATTGCTTGACGAATCCACCAAGTTGCATAAGTAGAGAACTTGTAACCTTTTTGGTACTCAAACTTATCAACAGCTTTCATAAGACCAATATTTCCTTCTTGAATTAAATCAAGGAAAGGAAGACCACGGTTTGTATAACGTTTAGCAATAGAAACAACTAAACGCAGGTTTGATTTAGCCATTTTTGTTTTACTAATCTCAGAAATATTTTTACCACGTTTTATCTGTTCTAAAATATCTCCTAACTTTTCAGGTTCCATATCAAAAGAGTTTTTTGAAGCTTCTTTTGTTTGTACAAGTTTTTTGATTTCCATATATGTAGAAACCATAGTCGCTTCTGGAACCATATTGGCTATATCTTCTTTATTGAGTTCTTGAATTTTACTTACAAGAACATTATGGTTTGCTTTTAGCATATCGTTAAAGAGAGGGAGTTTATACTCTAGGCGTTTAAGCTCCTTGTCATAACCCTCATCACTTTTAAGTGCAGTCTCCATTGCTTTGACAAGCTCGTTAATAAGTTTTGAAGTTGGACCGAGTTCTAAAAGTTTTTCTTTGAGTACACCTTTTTTAAAAGTTACTCCTAGAAAATAATTAATAATCTCTTCTGTTAACTCACCATCAAGTGATTCAGGTGCTTTTTCAGTAAGCTTTATCCACTCTTTTTTAGCTTTTTCAAGTGCTTTAAAGCTTGTAGATACTTTTTCAACTCTTGTTTTATCTTTAGCTGTTAAGTTTTTCTCAACTACCTTTTCTTCAACCACTATCTCTTCGTTAGCATTTGTCGTAGTTGTATCATCACTCTCTTCTTTTTCATCTTCAAAAGACCTAAAAAGTTCTTTAACACGACGCTCACGATTTATAAGAGGTTCTTTATAGTCTAAGATAAACTCTATAAGATAAGGAACAGAACAGATAGCATCAATAATAATACTCTCTCCACCCTCTATCTTTTTACTTATCTCTATCTCTTCTTCTTTAGTTAGAAGAGGAATTTGCCCCATTTCACGTAGATACATACGTACAGGTGAGTCAGAACGCGACCACTCTAGGAGTTCATGCTCTTTAAGGATGTCAAACTTATCGCTTTCATTATCTTCAAGCATTTTTCTTTGTGCTGTGCGACGAGCCTCTGCTTCTTGATCATTGAGTCTTTTAGCTTGCTCACTTGAAGTGTAGATACATTTTTTATGTTTTGTTAAAAGTTTTAATATATTTTTTGCCTGAGCGGCTGAGGGTTGTTTTTCAAAAAGCTCTATTAGAGATTCATAAGTAACACAATCTTTGCCTTTGTGTTCTTCAAAAAATGTCTCTATAGCTTTGTTGAGTTCTTTTGCTGTCATATGAGGGTATGCTCCGTGTGAGTTAAGGATTTTTAAAGGTGGATTATACCCAAATTAAATTAACAAGTCCTTAATTTTACCCGAGATTTACTTTGGAACACTCTTTGCTATAGTCTTAAAATATAAAGAAAAAGTAAAGGTAACACATGCAAACAGGCTACTATGCTGCGGCAGCTGGAATGGTGACACAGTTCAACAGACTTGACACAATTGCAAATAATTTAGCAAATGTAAATACAGTTGGTTTTAAAGAAGACAATCTTGTAATTGGTGACTTTATGCGTATTTATCAAGAAAAACGTGATGATTTACCAAATGAAAACAATACAAAAGAGAGTGCTGCGTTTATAAATCGGACTATGACTAGAGCACCAAAGGTTGTGGATGCTTTTACAGATCACAGCCTAGGAACTATGCAAAAAACAGCAAACTCTTTAGACTTTGCACTCTCAAGTGAGGGTCTCTTTTTTGCCGTGCAAACTCCACAAGGTGTTAAACTTACCCGAGATGGTAGTTTTACAAAAAATGATGAGGGAGTGCTTGTTACTAAAGAGGGTTATGAAGTTTTATCAGATGAGTATTTAAAAACAGGTGATGGTAAAATCAGCTTTGCAAATCAAGACAGTATCATTGTAGTAGATAAAAATGCTCAAATATCTACAAACCTTCCAAACAGTGCTAAGTTAATACCGACTCAGAAACTTCTTATTGCACAACCAAAAGATTTATCTCTTCTTAAAAAAGAGGGAAATGGACTCTATACATTTGGTGATATAAAAAATATTACAAACATTAGTGATAGCGGAGCACTCCAACAGGGTTTTGTCGAAAAAAGTAATGTAAATGCAGTAAAAATGATGACACAACTAATAGAAACAAATCGTTTAGTTGGTATGTATCAAAAAGCCATGAGCACACAGATGGATGATATGAATAGAGATGCAATTGAAAAACTTGCTAGAAAATCTTAAACTTTAAATAAAGGAAACTAAAATACTATGATGCAATCACTCTATACCGCTTCGACGGGAATGTTAGCAATGCAAACACAGATAGATACAACGGCAAATAATATAGCCAATGTAAACACTATAGGTTTTAAAAAGTCTCGTGCAGAATTTTCAGACCTTATGTACAGTGTTATGGAGTATGCAGGTACTTCAACCTCAGATATAACAAAAAGCCCTACAGGTATAGAAGTAGGTTTAGGTGTTCGCTCAACAGCTATCAATAAAATATTTGCAGAAGGTTCACTTAAACAGACAGACAACCAATTTGACCTTGCAATTACGGGACGAGGTTTTTTTAAGTTGGAACTTCCTGATGGTACTGAAACATACTCTAGAAATGGAGCTTTCAAAATTGACCAAAATGGTACTATGGTAAACTCAGATGGTTACAAGCTTATTCCTGAAATTGTTGTTCCACCTGATGCTACAAATGTAAGTATTGGTACTGATGGTACTGTTACTGTTATACAACCAGGACAGGTTCAAGCCGCACAGATTGGACAGATTCAAACTACTAACTTTATAAATCCAGCAGGACTTCATGCTCTGGGTGATAACCTTTATTTAGAGACTGATAGTTCAGGTCAACCAATAGAAGGTATACCTGGTGTTGATGGTTTAGGCACACTTAGACAAGGTTTTGTTGAACTTTCAAATGTTGAGTTAGTTGTTGAACTTACAGATCTTATTACAGGTCAACGTGCTTATGATTCTAACTCAAAAGTAATCACTACAAGTGATGAAATGCTCCAAACTACAAATAACCTCAAAAGATAGTAACACAGTAATACAGGCTTGATACTTTTTAATATCAAGTCTTTCTTTATCTCCCAAAAACAGTTTCATCAAACACAAATAAAAAATTGGATATAATCACAAAATTATTTAATAAAAGTATATTAGGATTTTATAATGAGCAAAGCAAATATAAATGGAAAAGTTTGGACATTTGGTAAAGATATTGACACAGATATAATCATTGCAGCTAGATACTTAAACACTTCAGTACCTGAGGAGTTAGCAAAGCATATTATGGAAGATTCTGATCCAGAATTTGTCAATAAAATAAACAGAGGTGACATCATAGTAGCAGGTGAGAATTTTGGTTGTGGAAGTTCACGTGAACATGCACCTATTGCACTTAAAGCTGCTGGTATTGCTGCAATTATAGCTCCTACATTCGCAAGAATTTTTTATAGAAATGCCTTTAACATGGGACTTCCTATTTTTGAGTTACCACAGAGTGCTGAAATAAATGAAGGTGATGATATTACTATAAATATGGATGCTGGAACAATTACAAACAATACTACAAATAAAACATATAACTTCACACCAATCCCTGCGTTTATGCAAGAGTTAATTGATGCAGGTGGTTTAATGAACTTTGCAGCGAATGAAATAAAGGAAAAACAATAGATGAAAAAATATAAAATTACACTCATTAAGGGTGATGGAATTGGACCTGAAATAATTGATGAGGCTGTAAAAGTACTCGATGCCGTTGCATCATGTTCTGGTTTTCATTTTGCTTATGATGAAGCACTTATGGGTGGTATCGCTTATGATGTGACAGGAGATCCTCTTCCTCAAGAGACAATTACAAAATCTTTAAACTCTGATGCTGTGCTTTTTGGTGCTATTGGTGGACCCGAGTGGGATGATCTTCCACGTGAAAAACGACCTGAGAGTGGACTCTTGCGCTTTAGAAAAGAACTTGGTGTTTATGCAAACCTTCGCCCAGCTGTTGTTTATGATGAGCTTATTAATGCTTCTTCTTTAAAGCCTGAAATCATCAAGGGTGTTGATATAATGGTTGTTCGTGAGTTAATTGGTGGTATTTATTTTGGTGAGCCTAAGGGTCGTACTGAAGATAAGGGCTGGAACACTATGGTTTACACTCGTTCTGAAATCGTTCGTATTGCACATCAAGCTTTTAGAATTGCTCAAAAACGTGAAAAACGTGTCTGTTCTATAGACAAAGCAAATGTACTTGATGTTTCTCAGCTTTGGAGAGATGTAGTGACTGAAGTCTCTGCGGAGTATCCAGATGTAGAACTCACACATATGTATGTGGATAATGCAGCTATGCAACTTGTACTTAATCCAAAACAGTTTGATGTAATGCTTACTGGAAATATTTTTGGTGATATTTTAAGTGATGAAGCTTCTATGCTTTGTGGTTCTATTGGTCTTCTTCCATCAGCATCAGTTGGTGAGAAAATAGGTGTTTATGAGCCTATTCATGGCTCTGCTCCAGATATAGCAGGTCAAGGTATAGCAAATCCTATCGCGACAATTGCTTCTGCATCTATGATGTTAAGATATGCTCTTTGCGAGATAGAGGCAGCTGACAAGATAGACAATGCTATCAAAAAAGTTCTCAGCGAAGGTTACAGAACTGGTGACTTAGCACAATACGATGCTAAAGAAGTATGTTCAACAAGTGAGATAGGTTCTATCATCGCTAACTACATACAAAGATAAGTAAAAAGTTATGAAAACACTTACTTTAGCAAATATTTATGAGCTTCAAGGTCTTAAAGAGGAAGCATTAGATATTTATAAAGAGGTGTTAAGCAAAGATCCAAACAATAGTGATGCTAAAATTGCTATTAGAAGACTCTCTGGAATGCGTAAAAAGTTTTTAAATGTCAATCAAGAAATGAAAGATTACTTTTTAAAAATGGAAAGTGAAGTAGAGTTTAATGAGTTTGAAAGGTGGTTATTAAAAGCATGGAACTAAAAGATGTAATACTCTCAACACTAGCAGAAATGGAAGAGACAGACACACTCAAAGAAGAAGTACAAACGCAAACATCTTCTACAGAAACATTTTTTGAAGCAACGTCCCCAGACTGAAGAAGTTTACGAGCAAACTCCAAACACTACACAAAGTGAGTTGATGTACTTAAATTCAATCAGGGAAAGACTTTTAGTTCTTTTTGAAGGATTTCAAGCACCAAATAATACAAATATAGAAGCAAAGATAGATATGACACTTAATTTTTTAGAGTATACATTAGCTACTATCGACTTGAGAGTAAAAAAGCTAGAGAAGGAACAATAATTTGAATCACTATAGAGTTCTAATCGATGCAAATGATGAAAAAGGGCTAGTTCACAAGGTCTCGAGTATCTTTTTTAAGTATGACCTTAATATACTCTCAAATAGTGAGTTTGTAGATAAAGAGAGTAATAAGTTTTTTATGCGTTCTGTTGTAGAAGGTGCTGTTAATAAAAAAGAGTTGAGAGATGCTATAAATGCACTGCTTCCTAAAAATTCTAGTGTTAAAGTTATTGAACCCAAAAAGAAAAACATCATTATTATGGCGACTAAAGAACTCCATGCCTTAGGTGATATACTTATTCGCCATGAATCAGGGGAACTTGAGGCTAATATTTTAGCAGTAGTCTCTAACTATGATAAACTAGAATCTTTAGTAGAAAAATTCAATATTCCTTTTATCACAATTTCTCACGAAGAGCTTGAGAGAGCCGAACATGAAGAGAAAATTATTGAATGTTTGAGTTCTTATAAAAATGTTGACTATATTGTTCTTGCAAAATATATGCGTATTTTAACTCCACATTTTGTAGAAACTTTCAAAGATAAAATAATTAATATTCACCACTCATTTTTACCTGCATTTATAGGTGCAAATCCTTATAAGCAAGCATATAACAGAGGTGTTAAAATTATTGGTGCAACTGCACACTTTGTAAATAACAATCTTGATGAAGGTCCAATTGTTGCCCAAGAAGTTATACATGTTAATCATGCTTATAGTTGGAGAGACATGCAGCGTTTGGGTCGTGATGTAGAAAAAGTTGTACTTTCTCGTGCATTAAAACTAGCACTTGAAGATAGAATTTTTGTTTATGAAAACAGAACAGTAATATTTTAATATTAGGGATTAAAGATGAGTTTTAATATAGTATTAGTACACCCCCAGATTCCAAACAATACGGGTGCAATTGGGCGTTTGTGTGTAAACGCAGGTGCTTCACTCCATCTTATAAAACCTATCGGATTTGACATAGATGAAAAAGCTGTTCGTAGGGCAGGTCTTGATTACTGGGATAAGTTGGACTTACATGTTTGGGACTCCACAGATGATTTCTTTTCCAATAATAAGATAGGTGATAATGCACACTTTGCAACTACTAAAACAGATAGACCATACTTTGAGACAGACTTTAAAGATGGTGATTTTATCTTTTTTGGTAGTGAAACAAAAGGAATTCCTGAAGATATTTTAAACAAATATAAAGATAGAAATATAACTATTCCAATGACCTCAGAGGGAAGAAGCCTTAACTTAGCAATTAGTACAGGTATTATTCTATACGACGCAGTGCGACAAACATACAGCACTTTTAATAAGGCATAGTATTGAATATATATGTAGATACTTTTATATTAATTTTATTTGTACTTTTTATGATTTTTATTTTTGCAGGTTATCATAAAAATAAATCAGCCGAGCGTGAAGCAGATAAAAAATAAAAATTTATACGATTCGGAATCAAGTCCTCTTTGGTTGAGGGTTAGTTCCTCACTTGCATTGAGCTTTAGCTCTTATACGATTTGGACTTTAGTCCTTAAAATATTTTTTCTGCCCATAGTTCCATTTTGGACTCTAATCTCTCAAACATACTCTCTGCACTTTTAATAATTATTGACATTTTGATTCCTTTTTTCTTTAAATCTGAAAAATAATACATCATTTTGATATAAAATGTAAAAAACATGTCAAAATGCAATAAAAACTTTGACATTTGAGTAAAAAAGTATTATAATTTGTTAGATTAAGAAAAAGGATTCAATGTGAATAGTTTTTTAAATATAGTAGAAGAGATAAAAAACATAGTCTCTACTGAGTTTAAGACAAAAAAAGTATTTGATAAAGATGTAGCTGATGTTTTAGGTATCAGTCAAATGAATTTTGCAACTATGAAAAAACGAAACAAGATACCATTTACTGAGTTATTAGATTTTTGTGCTAAAAAAGCAATCTCTATTAACTGGCTACTTTATGGACAATCACCTGAGTCCTTAGTAGAGGCAACTAATAAGTTTTATATGATTAAATATCTCAAAGATGTAAATGCAAGTGCTGGAGGAGGCTCTAGTGAGCAGTATGAAGAGATAGAAGAGTTGGAAATACCAGAACATTTTATGTTTATGCTAGGAGGAGAGAAGGAGCTTAAAAATATTGAAGCGATTAATGTCTCAGGGGATTCTATGGAGCCAACTTTTAGCTATAATGATATAGTATTTATAAACAGAAGTAAGACAGACTTAAATCGTGGTGGAATTTTTACCATAAGAACTGAAGCAGGACTTTTCATAAAACGCATCCAAACGAGAATAGATGGACAGATAGATGTGATAAGTGATAACTCAGTTTACTCTACTCAAACACTTTGGCCAAATGAGGTAGAAGTACTAGGTCGAGTTGTAAGTAGATTTGGGGATGTCGACTAAACGAAGGAAAGAGTTTGAAGTTTTTTTATCTTGCATGTGTGCTATTGTTTTTTAATTCTTGTATAGTAAAAGAGACTAAAACTCAAGTTCAAAAACCCATACAAAAAATAAAATCTCAAGAAAAACAATATATTTCAGAATATATTGCTGATTTAAAAACAGTTCCTCAAAATATTGACTACTATACTAAAAACTTAAGTAATAGCAGCCCTTTTTCACAAAAACGATATGAACAACAATATTTTAGTGTATGGAACTTAGATAAAGTCTCTATAACATTAAATGATGCAAAGTGGGCACATAATAGATATAAAACTGGCAATACTTATGGTGAGAATCTACAACTTCACAAAGAATCCTTTTTTAAAGATAATTTTTATAATGCTAATTATCAAAATTATCTAACTCTAAATAAAAAAGCACTTACTCTTGTAAATGTAAACCTTAGAGCATTCCCAACAAATATACCTCTATTCTTAGATCCAACAAAAGCAGGGGAGGGTTTCCCTTTTGATTACCTACAGAACAGTTCTATTGCCCCAAACAAACCTCTAATTGTATCGCACTATTCAAGAGATAAAAAGTGGGCTTTTGTTCAATCAAGTTTTGCATTTGGTTGGGTAAAAAGTAGAAATATTGTACTTATAGATAATAAATATACAAAAATATGGCAAAATGCAGAGCAAGTTTTTATCATACAAGAGGGTGTGCCTATATACTCACAAGATAAAAAGTTTTTATTTAAGTCTCGAATAGGCATGATGTTACCCCTTGTTAGTGAAGATAAAGAAACATACACAGTATTAACTATAAGTAAGTACAAAAACCAAGAGCCACTTTATGTCCAATCTAAAATAGATAAAAAAGTCGCGACTAGAGGAATACTAAGTTTTAATGCACAAAATATAAATATGATATTAAAAGAAATTTCTAAAACTAATTATGGCTGGGGTGGTCTTTTTGCTCAACGTGATTGCTCTTCTACTCTGAGGGATTTTTATGCACCCTTTGGACTTTGGCTACCTAGAAACTCTTCACAGCAAAGTGTTTTAGGAGAAGTAATAAACCTAGAAAATATGAGTTTGGATGCTAAGCAGGATTTAATAAAAAAAGAAGCTGTAGCTTTTAGAACATTAGTTTATAAACAGGGTCATATTGCATTATATGTAGGCGAGTTTAACAATAGAGTAATAATATTTCAAAATGTTTGGGGTGTAAAAACAAAAAAAGATGGTGTAGAGGGTAGGTTTATCATTGGAAGACCAATATTTAGCACACTAGAAGTAGGGAAAAATCTTAAAACATTTGATAGTAATGCATCAATGTTAAGTAAGTTGAAGAGTATCTCTACACTTTAATATCTAATAGTGTTCCAAACATCTCATCTTGTGTTTTGATAGCTGCAACATTTACTTCTGCAACACCACTTTGTACAACTTGATCTGGTATCTCTTTAGCTAAATCAGTTTGACTCTTTTGTGATCCATTATCATCAGTGAGTCTCGTATTAGCTTTTGGGGTGTTTGTAGAGTTATTTGTAATTCGAGTATCACTAGGAACAAAACGATCAGTATTAACATTTGCTATATTGTTTGCAGTTGTATTTAAGAAAGTCTGATTTGCTTGTAGTGAAGCTACATTATTGGAAATGGTCATACTTTTCTCCTTTACTATATAGTCTATTATATAGCTAAGAAGATAAAGTTTAGATTAGAAATAAAAACTAGTGTAGGTCTGCATTTAGCTTAATCTCTTTTGTTGAACGAGAAGCTGTGATTTCACCTGTCATAGAATTTTGTCTATAGTGAACACCATAAAAACCTGCTAATTGTTTGCCTTTAAATATTTCACCCTCCATTTTCATGTTTGTATTAATACTCATAAGTTTTTTAAGCTCTTCTGGATAGATAGCTATCTTTGTGCCCTCAAGTATAGCTACACCAGCATCAATAATACAACCATCACCTAAAGGAATACCACAAGTTGAATTAGCACCTAGAAGGCAGTTTTGTCCAATACTGATAGGATTACCATCTGTTCCACTAAGAACACCAAGTATAGAAGCACCACCACCAATATCTGAACCATCACCAACAATAGCTGAAGATGAAATACGTCCTTCAACCATAACAGAGCCTGTAGTACCTGCATTAAAGTTGATATATGAAGCACCTGGCATTACTGTTGTTCCGTGTGCTAATTGTGCACCGAAACGAACTTTTGATGTATCTAAAATACGAGTATTATCCTGAGGAATAATATGTTGAAGAAATCTTGGAAATTTATCTACAAAGTCAATATGTGGATACTCATTTGCAAGTTTTAGTTCTATCTCAAATTCTCGTAAATACTCAAGTTCTATTGGTTGACCAGCAGACCATGCTACATTTGGTAAAACACCAAATGCACCATTAAGGTTTAGTTCACGAAGTTGTACTTTAGCTTGTGAGATAGCATAAAGTTTTAGATAAGATGCTTCTACACTCTCTAGTGGTGCATCATCAAAAATAAAAGTTACTTTAAACTCACCTTCAAAAGAACCATTAGTGATTATTTGAGAGTAGAGTGCTGAAATAACTTGGATATTTTTATGTGCATCGCCATGTGCTTCATCTGAGTAGGGTGTAAATGCCGCTAAACATGCTCTTAAAAAGTCAACATTTATATTGCAAACTACTTCTGTTTGAGAAAAGTCAACAGTAACACCTTGTTCTTGAAGGGCTCTTACAAAAATTGCAGCACTTCCAGAAATTTTCATCCCAGTTAATAAGTGGATAAGTTGCTTGTAGTGTTTTTTCTACATTTAGCTGACCTAAGTCAACGCGACATATTCCAAATGCCAAAGGATCTCTGTATCCCTCAGTTGTTGTTTTAATATCTTGTATAAGTGCCTTAAAAGCATCTTCTGTTTGTATCATTTCCATATAATTCTCACTTAGTTAATTTATTAATGGAATTATACATAAAAACTGCTAATAAGCATTTTAAAAAATTATTCGAAAAATTTCCCTTGGTTTGTATTATCTAAAGGCTTTCTTTTCTCTTTGGCTAACCACTCTTGAAGCAAAGATTCTACAACTTTACTTAAACTCATTTTGTACCTATCTCTTGCATATTTCATTGAGTCATCCCATGTTTTTCTATCAACAAGTAAACTTCTTGTCACTTCATCTTTTGGTTTCAACTACTTTCCTTACGAAGCTTCAAGAAGTTTTTTAAAACTTCTATAGCTATCTACTATTTTTTGATTTTTAACATTAAGCATATAAAACTCTATCGCTTTTTTACCTAAACGCGGTATTTCATTTTTTACCGCCCAACTACTTACTGTTCCTTCTGGTACTTCTAAAATTTCTGCAAGATTTTTTTGTGTTATATGTAACTCTTTACAAATCTCTTTAACAACATTAGTTTTAATCTTTTTTTTCTCTTGTATAGTACTGTTAAGAGGTTGTAGTTTTTGCATAACTTTTTTTTCAGTATTTTCTTCTATCCACTCTAAAACTTGCGATGCAGACATTATCCAGTCTCTCGAGTTAAGTGTTTTTACTACACTCTTAGAAAACTGTTCAGCATATTGGAGTGCTAGTTTTTTATCACTTAATTGACAAAGCATTGAGAAAGCTAACTGCTGTGAACCTTTTGAGGTGTTTCCCCAATCAAAACCATTTTTAGATACTGGATATAAGTCATACCTAAGAGGCAACTCAAGTTCTCCATATGTAATATACCTGTTACCCAAAAGTGTTCTGTGCCCTTTAAATACATGATTGTTAAGTGTAATTGCCATCGCTATTCTCTCTTATAGTTTAAAAGTGTAATGGTGTTCATCCTTATATTGCCATCACATAGCAAACTTAAGTATACCAGCGATAAGAAAGTATGATACGAAGCTTGCAGGAGCACTAGTAGCTACAAAATCTTTCAACGAAGTCAAGTGTATGCTTTCTTATCGTCCTTTAATAAGTCATAGGCAATCTGCAAAGCATCTATCTTTCACCTTACTAGTAAAGGCTTTAAAATAGCTACTTCACATCTTACCTACTTATGACTTACTGGTATACTTAAGTTTGCTATGTGATGGCAATAATCTTCAATAGTTCATCTGGATAAAGCAACATATGTAAAAACTAAAAGCAATAAAAGTACCAATAACCAAATTATCATGACCAAATTCCTTGATTTATAGAATTATCTAAGAAGAAAATCGGCATTAATAATTTTTACATTAATTTAATATTGGTAAAAATTAATACTAAATTATTGTATAATTTTAAAAATAAACTAAAGGTATAAATAATGTCACATGCACAAGAGTTAGAAACACTTATAAAAGAGACTGTAATCCCTGATATTGATGAGTCACTAGATGCTATTTTTGAAGAGATTGCTGATAACAAAGAAGCAACTGAAGATGCAAAAGAAGAGATAGAAGAACTACGTGAGTTTAAAGCTGACCTTCAAGATGTTTTAGATGATATACAGAGTGGTGATATTGAAGAAGACGAATGTAAAGAGCTTATTGATGACATCAAAGAAGCACAAAAGCATGGTGATGAAATAGAAGATGATTTTGGTTTTGTAGAAGAGTAACTACTAATAAGCATACCACTGATATTTTTAGTGCCAGTGGTATGCATTTAGTTATGCAAAAATATCGCTAGCTTCAGGATGCTTTTCTTGGTATTTTACTATATACGAGCACTGTGCTACAGCTTTTTTACCATCTTTTTTAATTTCTTCGAGAACATCTTCAAGTAGAGTTCGAGCAAGACCTTTTCCAGCTAACTCTTCAGGTACTATTGTGTGTGTTAAATGCATATTGCCATTTTGATCATCGTAAGTTATATATGCTACATGTCCATCTATATGGTATTCGTATTTAGATTCTTCTTTGTTGTGTACAAGTTTGTTTGACATTTATTTTCCTTAATTTAATAATTGATGTTAAATATTTTATCATTTTTTTCATTTACATAATAGATTTCTTATTTATCTCCACAGTTACTCAAGATTATTTTCAACACTAAGATTAGAGTTTCAATTTACCCCTTTTTTTGTCATCTTATAGAAAAGAGCAAGTGCTGCTATCATTACAGAAACACCTAAAATAAGCCATACTGCATAGGTCATATCTGCATAGTTTTTTGTTAAGCTGATTTTGAGTACTAACATAAGTGCTTCAATAGAAAGTGCCGTAATAATAGAGATTAAAAACTTAATAAACATCTTGTTATCGCTATGCTCTTCGGGACTACTATCTTTAAAAACAACTTCATGTTCTAGTAGATTTTTTCCAAGATCAAAAACAGCTAAACTCAAGGTTAGCGATATAATGGCTTTAAAGGTTATCTCTATTAAGCTACCACTTTCAAAGATATAAGAAGAAAACGAGAAAAATGAATAAAATATTAATACAAAAGAGAGAGCAATTAAACCAACCCCTATAACTGCATAAATAGATGTAGTCATCTTAGTAAACAAGAGAACATTGTTGACATAACCTAAGCCGTCAAGTAGTTGTGTAAGATTAAAATCCATAACAAGGTACTTCTTTTCTACCTTAGTCACTACGGTAATAATTGTATTTCCTGTTATAGAACAGATATAGGGAGAACTTACATAACTACCTTTATCATTAAGTTTTTTATTTTTAATAAAGCTCATTCTACTCTTACCAATATTACTAGGATCCTTTCGTGTTCTGCTAAAGCTTGGTGTGCTTTGATTATAATGTTCATCAGCTACATAAAGTAACTGCAAGGAGCTAAAAGTATTAAAAAAATCTTCTAAATTTGTCTCTTCTAGTGTCAAAAGAATATTATTTTCTATATTGTCTAGTAAAAACTTCTCTACTTCATTTTTATATTTTTGATATGTTTGAATAACTGCAACCATTTTCTTCTCTTTTGTATAGGATTTTTTTTGAAAGTATTATAACAAAAATCTCTTCTACTTCAAGTGCTACTTAGGTAGCAAATATTATTTTTATTTTTTCATATACTTCTCTCGTAAATAAAATTTAGATGTCAAAACATCGCAAGGAGTTTAAAATGTTCGTAACAAGATACAACCCAATTAGTCAAACAAGAGATTTTCAGAGAGGTTTTAACCTTTTAAACAGTATGTTAGACTCCATTGAGGAGCAGAAGCACTCTTTGGTGACAGATGACTTTACACCAAATGTAAATACTCGTGAGGGTGAGTTTGCATACCATATAGAAGTTGATCTTCCAGGAATAGATAAAGAGGATGTTAATATTGAAATAGAGGATTCAAAATTAATTATCTCTGGAGAGAGAAAAACAGAAGAAGAGATTAAAGAAGAGGATTATTATAAAATAGAGAGTAGTTTTGGTTCATTTTCACGATCTTTTTCTATCCCTGAAGAGGTTGATGTTGAAAATATTCATGCATCAAGTAAGGATGGTGTTTTAGAAGTAGTTCTTCCAAAACTAGAGAATGCTAAGATAGATAAAGTTACTAAAATAGAAATTAAATAAGGAGGCTATTATGGATTTAGTTAAAAGTGTAAAAGAGATAGGTTCAGAGATAGAAAAAGGTGTTGATGTGATAGCATCAAAAGTATCAGATGGTTTTAATAACCTAGCAGCACATATACCTTTTTCAAATCTTGCTAAAAAAGAGGATAGTACTTTTCGTGTAGAGATTGATTTTCCAGGTGTTAAAAAAGAGGATATCAATGTTCAAATAGAAGACAATATTTTGATTGTGAGTGCTGTTCGAACATACCAAAATGAACTAACTCGTGATGATTATTATATTTGCGAAAGTTCATTTGGAAAGATAGAGAGAAGATTTATAATACCTGATACTATTGATCAGGAAAAGGTTGATGCACGATATAAAGATGGAAGATTGGTTTTAGAGTTTGAGAAACTAGAAAAAGCAAAAGCAAAAAAAATCTCTGTAAAATAGTTTACAGAGATTTAAGGACTTAAAGGAGGACTTGTCATGGATAAGAAGTTGAATTTAATATATATTGTTTTAGCAATTTTAATGAGTGCTATTTTAGCTCAAGGTTATGTAATATATAACTTAAAAAAAGAACCTGCTATGCAAGTTGTAAAGACTCAAAACCAAGTTGTGCATAATCCTTTAGAGCAGATTAACATGATGCAAGCTATGATGAATCGTAGTTTCGAGCAACTCAATTCAGTTTTTTTAAATGACCCATTTTTTGAAGATGTTTATAAAAATATGGAAGTTTCACCTCTAAGTGATATGCATGAAACAGATAAGGAGTACATCATAGAGATAAGTCTCCCTGGTGCATTAAAAAACAATATACAAATTAATACAGAGGGTAATCACCTACAAGTAAGTGCAAGTATTCAAAAAATAAAAGATAAAAATAGTACAGATTATATTTACAAAGAGCGATATACTCAACATTTTGAGCGATCATTTACTCTTTTAGATGATGCAGATTTAACTAAAATGCAGAGTGATTATAAAAATGGAGTGTTGCGATTGACTATTCCAAAGAAGAAATAGGCTTTTAAAATTCTGTAATTTATTGTAAGATACTTTATGGAAAAAATATCATAAGCCCAAGTAGTAATCAACAACTAATTTTAGAAGAGATAAACAGGTTTCCTGCTGCATCTCAACACCAAAAAGAGATACTTTTAGCAAAAGGAGAGGATGCTATAAACTCTCTTGATATAGAAAGGTATTTCTATTTTGTTATGGGTGGAAAACTTAAAATTTATGAAATAGATTTTCAAACCTCTAAGGAACAAACTCTTTATCTTTTTTCTCGGGGTGATATGTTTGATGTTGTTTCATTACTAGATGGTGGTACAAAGAGAGAATATCTTTCAGAAGTTTTAGAAGATGTAAACCTTATTCAAGTTCCTCTGCTCACTATTCATGAGATGATACTTCAGGATGAAAAATTTAGACATTTTTTTTATAAATATCTTGCCTTACAACTCAAATCAATGGAAGAGTTGGCTATTAGCCTCTCTTTATATGATGTTAATAAACGAATTTTACGACTCTTTACAAAGTTTACTACCGTAAAAGATAACAAAGCAACATTAAAAGTTGTTGATAATCTTAAACATGAAGAGCTAGCCTCTATGATAGGAACAGTTAGAAAGGTTTTAAACAGAAGTTTACAAAAACTAAAAAAAGATGGAATAATTAATCTTTCAAGAAGAAATATTGATATTAATGATTTTCAAAAGCTATTAGATAGATTAAATATCTAATTTGCTTTGGATAAAAGCATCCATTTTTGCAACTATAGACTCAATACTACCCTCACCATCAATAACTTCTAAACAGTTTTTAGCACTGTAAAAGGATTGAATTTCACTTAGAGGTTCAGTATATACTTTCATTCGGTTGTTAAAGACTTCGTTATTATCATCAGCACCTCTGGCACGACCCAAAACTCTCTCTCTAGCGGTCTCTTCACTTACTCTGACTTCTATGATATTAGACAATATGACACTTTTATCATTTTTTAAAAACTCTTCAAGTGCAAACATTTGTTCTACACTTCGAGGATAACCATCTAAAAGAACTACTTTAGTAGGAGCATTTTTTATAGCGTTTGTGATGGTCGCTATAGCTATATCAATAGGAACTATAAGTCCCTTATTTATATAAGCTTCTATCTTTTTTCCTAGTTCACTACCACTTGCAACTTCTGCTCGAAGCATATCGCCTGTGGAGTAGTGTGTTATGTTGTCATTTTTTTTAGCAATAAGTTCTGCATCAGTAGTTTTACCAGAGCCAGGTGCTCCGATAATTAAAAAGAGTTTTTTCAAAGTAAGTCCTTGAGTTATTTAGTTTGCTCACGAAGACGAATATGTAAGTCACGAAGCTGAGTGTTATCTACTGGACTTGGTGCTTTCGTGAGTACACAAGACGCTTTTTGTGTTTTAGGAAATGCGATAACATCACGAATACTTTGTGTTTTAGAGATAAGCATCATAAGTCTATCAAATCCTAGAGCAAAACCACCATGTGGAGGAGCACCAAATTTAAGAGCATCAAGTAAGAAACCAAATTTTTCTTGAGCCTCTTCTTCTTCAATACCAAGAAGCTTAAAGACTTCATTTTGAATCTCTTCTTTATGAATACGAATAGATCCACCACCAAGCTCTGTACCATTAAGAACAATGTCATAAGCGATAGACTCTATCTCTTCAACATCATCTTTATCAGTATCTTTTGGCATATGTAAATGGATGGTGCAGTGCTTTAACACGACCATCTTCAACTTCAAACATAGGAAAGTCAACTAACCCATACGAACTCAAAGGCATTTTCATCAATAAGGTTCATCTTTTCATGTTCTGCTATGAAGTTTCTAAAACTACCCATGTAATCCCATAACAGTCTTTTTCTCACCAGCACCAAAGAATACTACATCACCAACTTCAAGCTCAGTTCTCTCAATAATAAGTGCAATATCTTCTTCACTAAAAAACTTAGTAAGAGGACCTTTAAGCCCATCTTCTTTCATCTGAAAGTATCCAAGACCATGTGCACCAAACTTACGTACAAACTCTTCAAAACCTTTCATCTCACGTTTAGAAAAATCAAATCTGCACCAGGAACTTTAAGTGCTTTAATACGGTTATACATGTGGTTTCTTTGCAATGTTTGTAAAGATTTCATTATCACAACGTTCAAATATATCTATTACATCTACCATTTTAAGGTCATATCGTAGGTCTGGTTTATCAGAACCATACCACTCCATAGCATTATTATAAGTAATGCGGTTAAATGGTGGTTTTATATCATGTCCAGTTGCTTTAAACATAGCAACAAGTAAATCCTCTGCAACTTTTATAACATCTTCTTGAGTACAAAAACTCATTTCAACATCTATTTGAGTGAATTCTGGTTGACGGTCAGCACGTAAATCTTCATCACGGAAACATTTTGCTATTTGAAAGTATCTATCAAATCCACCAACCATTAAAAGTTGTTTGAAAAGCTGTGGTGACTGTGGAAGTGCATAAAACTCACCATCATGTACACGAGAAGGTACTAGATAATCTCTTGCACCCTCTGGAGTTGATTTAGTAAGGATTGGCGTTTCAACTTCTAAAAAACCATTTTCATCTAGGATATTTCTTGCAGCAATAGCCGCTTTTGAACGCATTTTAAAGACATTATAAACATCTGGGTCACGAAGTTCTAGGTAACGATACTTTAAAGTAGTCTCTTCACCAACTTTTTTATCCCCTATTACAAATGGAAGTGCAGCTGACTTGTTTTCAATGTTAAGTTCAGTTACAACAATCTCTATAGCACCTGTTTTAAGGCGTGGATTTGTAAGACCCTCACCGCGTAAACGCACAGTACCCTTGATGATAAGCACATATTCATCTCTTACACTGTTCGCTATCTTGTGAGACTCTTTTGAGTCCTCAGGGTCACAAGTTAGCTGAATAAGTCCAGTTTTATCACGTAAATCTATGAATATAATTCCACCATGATCACGGTAACTATTCGCCCAACCTGTGAGAGTTACTGTCTCACCAACATTTGCTTCGCTTAAATCTGTATTGTAATGACTTCTCATATATATAGAGTCCTGTATAAAAATATTTTCGCGATTATACCGAAATAGTGTATAATATACAAATGAATAAACTGAACATAAAAAGGGTTGGAGTAGTTTTACGCCCATCAACACCGGAACTCAAAGAGAACTTCTTTAAACTTGAGAAAGTTTTTAATAGATATAAGATAGATGTAACCATAGAGAGTGTGAGTGGTGCGATGATAGGCATTATGGGAATGGATTTTGATCTTATGTGTGAAGATTCTGATATTCTTGTGACACTTGGTGGTGATGGAACTCTCATCTCTGCAGTGAGACGCTCGTTTAAGCATGACATACCTGTACTTGGCGTTTATGCTGGTAGCTTAGGATTTTTGGCTGATGTTCAAGTGGATGAGTTAGATCAGTTTGTCTCAAATATGGTAGATGGAAAGTACCGTATTGATGAGCGTTCTATCCTTGAAACTACATTTATACAAAATAAAAAAGAGGTAACACGGTATGCTTTTAATGACATCGTTTTAACACGACACTCTGTTTCAAATATGATTCATATAGAAACTTTAGTCGATGGTAAAGCTTTTAATACATACTTCGGCGATGGTGTTATAGTCTCAACACCTACTGGCTCAACTGCTTACAACCTCTCAGCAGGTGGACCTGTGCTTTTTCCTCTCACAAATGTTTTTGCACTCTACACCTATCTGTCCGCACTCTTTAACACAGCGTCCAGTTGTACTTCCTGGAAAGTTTGCCATAGAGATGAAAACACCAAAAGAAAAGGCACTCTTAATCATAGATGGGCAAGACAAACATGAGCTAGCACAAAATGAGTCTATCCATATAAAACTAGCACACAAGCAAGTTCGCCTGATTCATAGAGATGAGTTTAACTATTTTGATGTACTCAAAGAAAAATTAGGCTGGGGCGAGTAAAAAACTCTAAATCTAGTTTTAAACTCAAAACTATATAATTTCATCAATTAATTAATGCAAAGGATTTAACAAATGAGAATCATTCTTTTAGGAGCTCCAGGTGCTGGAAAAGGTACACAGGCTCAATTTCTTACAAAAAAATATAACATTCCACAAATTTCTACAGGTGATATGCTAAGAGCGGCTATCAAAGCTGGTACAGATATGGGTAAAATGGCTAAGGCTGCTATGGACTCTGGACAACTTGTTACTGATGAGATTATTATCGGTCTAGTAAAAGATAGAATTGCTGAAGATGACTGTAAAAATGGTTATCTTTTAGATGGTTTTCCCCGTACTCTTCCTCAAGCTGATGCAGTAACAAACGCAGGCATAGAAATAGATGCTGTAATAGAGATAGATGTAGCTGACGAGGTTATAGTAAAAAGAATGAGTGGACGTCGAGCACACCTTGCAAGTGGAAGAACATATCACTTAGAGTATAACCCACCAAAAGTAGCGGGTAAAGATGATGTAACAGGTGAAGAACTTGTACAACGTCCAGATGATAAAGAAGATGTTGTTCTTGACCGTCTTAAAGTTTACCATGAACTTACAGAACCACTAATAGCCTACTATAAAGAGCAAGCAAAAAAAGATGCTTCTTTAAAATATATTAGAGTTGATGGAACTGCTGATATTTCTGATGTTGAGACTGCTATCACTTCACAACTAGGATAAGTAAGATATTATGAGCAATAAAACACTTGATATTGATGATACTCTTTTAGACTATATAATCCAGACAGGTGTTAAAGAGTCTGCATTACAAAAAAGAGTTAGAGATGAGACAAAAAAACTTGAAATGGGAAAAATGCAAATTGCTCCAGAGCAGGGTGCATTTATGGGTTTTATTGCCAACTTACTTGGTGCAAAAACTTATCTTGAGATAGGTGTCTTTACAGGTTATAGTATGTTAAGTGTTGTAGGTGCTATGGGTAAAGATGCTAAGGCTGTTGCTTGTGATCTCTCCAAAGAGTGGACAGATATTGCTAAGGGCTATTGGGCTGAGGCAGGCATAGAAACTCAAATAAACCTTTATGTAGATAAGGCACAAAATAGTCTTGTAAAACTTGATGATAATAGTTTTGACCTTGCGTTTATTGATGCAGATAAAGAAAACTATGATTTATACTATGAAGAGTGCCTGCGTTTACTTAAACCAAATGCTCTTTTGATGATAGACAATATTTTTTGGGGAGGCACAGTCGCTAACCCCCTCAAAGTAGATGAAGAAACTACTGCTATTCGTAGACTAAATGAAAAGATAATGCAAGACAAAAGAGTTCAAGCCTCAATGCTAACTATAGGCGATGGCCTAATGCTTGTACGAAAGCTCTAAGACACCTTTTTTGGATTAAACATATACTTTGCGATAAGTACTGCAAATGGTATTTGGATAATGTAGGCAAACATTATAGGCACTAACATCGCTACACCAAATGTTCCAGTTGAGAATGTTGATATAACCAGTGCTAGTGTAATGTAGCGTGTCGTAGAGTGCCAAAACGCAGCTCTCTCTTGTGGAGAGTTTAAGTCATATACTCCACGGGCTAAAACAAAAATAGCTCCATAAAAAGCAATCACAGCGATGATAGAGATATAAATAAGCTCTGGTTCAAAATCATAAAGTTCAAATAACAACTGAGAACTCTGTAATCCAAACAGATAAAATACAATCAAAAATATACTAATACTACTAATATAACTCTTGTTTTGAACTTATAAACTCTTGGAGTGGCTTAATATACATAATAACACGGCTTACTATAAAAGGTATAACAATCAGAAGATAAATAACAGCTTTAGCAAAATTACTAATGTTTCTCTCGCTCGAATACTCCTCACCAAAATACTCAGATGTATAAATCCCAAAAATATGTAACATCAGTAAAGAGAGTGTAACAAATGCTATGTTTATAAAAAGTAAGATGAAACCAATGGATGTATCTGCTTTAGAGTGTTTTATCCAGTGCATCACCATACCACCACCACTTAGAACGGAGAGGAGAAAAAGTCCTGCGGCGATACCAAAGTTATCTGTCAGTAGTCCAATGCCAATAGCAATAAGAGGCAGGGCTATATAGTTAACCAAAAATGCTTTTAACATCAGTAACTTATGCTCAAAAACTAGTTTAATATCTCGAAGTTGTACATTAAAAAGTGTAGGCATAACAAGTGTTAAACCTGCAAAAA
>JAUZRZ010000066.1 GCA_030949945.1 Sulfurimonas sp.
TTACAAAGGGGTAGCCTGATGCAGGAAGCACTCCTATAAAAAGTTCAGCTGTTGTAACAGCTCCTGTCTTAGAATCAACAATATCAACAGTTTTTCCACTAAAGTCGATAAATATTTTCTCTCCTGCTTTATGGACAAGTCGCATTGATGGGTTTATCTTTTTAGCATACTGTTTGTAGCTGTTACAGAACCAAGTATATCCATACCCCTCTTTATTTGGGCAACTCTCAATATACTCCTCATGTAGAAGTAAGAGGGTAACCAGTGGATTGCGCAACTCTGTATGTACTTTTGCAAAATCTGGCAGAGGATAGAGGCTCTCAGTTGCACGAGTTGTTTTAAAAAGTGCAAGAATCTCTTTATCATTGAGTGAACCAATATCCTCATAGCTCCTCTGTGTGAGTTGAAACTCTTTAATGTAGCCATTGACTACACTATGACTTATATTTAAAGCTCTTGCTATCCTACGGTTAGATAGTCGTGCTTCATACTTTAGGCGTAAAATCTCTTTGATTTTTAACATACTAATTCCTCTCATTTTTTCTCCATCTCGTTTGAGATAGTGAAAGTGTAATTAACTTGTTTGAGGAGTAAACTGTTTCGCCAAAGAAAATTTCGAAATCATTTCACAAATCCACTAAAAAGTGGAAGGTAAAAAGTGAAATGAGTGGAAGGCAATTTATGAAACAGGTGGAAGGCTATTTTGGTGGGTGGAAGAATAGTTGTGAATTTTACAGGAGCATCTCTCTTTTAGCAAATCTTATTTTTTCTGCTTCCATGTGATTGTCCTTATGTGTTGGATAACGGTCGAGTATATGAAACAAGTTACCCTTTTTCTCATCTCTCAAACTTTTAACAGTTTTTTTCTTTTTAAAATTATAAAGCGAAATTAACGCTTACCGGGTCACTCTATTATCTCTACCCAAATAATTCCATAACATTCTATCACCTCCAAATTCATAAAAATCTCATCTTTAATCCAGAAACACCTAATAAGGCTAGGAAATAAAAGTTTTTCACTGTAAACTCTCTTCATATGCTTTTTGCCTGATGGTTTGAAGTAATATTATAAACTTATCATTCACTTTTAGTATCGTATCTCTTGCATGAGAGATAACCTTACCAGCGATATTATAAAGTTTATATCTGATTGTCTTAACTGTATGTTTTTGCAAATTTGTGTCTAAAATCTGTTTAAAGAGCAAAAATAAATTGTAAGAGAGGGTTCCAATATAAAAATAAAAAGCATTTGCTTCAAAGTTTGAGCTTGGAAGGTAGCTCATATTAAAACCATTTTTAAGTTCTTTAATCTTGTTTTCACTTGTTTCGCCTCTTTGGCGGTGGAGTTTGATTATCTCCTCTGGTGTTAAATCATTGTCGTTTGTGGCTATGCAGTAGTAGATTTCATCTTGATGTTGCATCATCACTTCATCTGAGATATACTCTTCTAATGTAGGAAGTGTTGGTGTTATATCTTTTTTTATCACTAGCATCCTAAAAGCATTGTCAGTATCTTGCATAGTATGAGTAAACTCTGCTACTTTCTCTCTTTTTGAGAAGGTTTGCCACTCTTCATCTTTAATGCTCTTGATAGTGTCAAACACATTTTTGTTCTTTTTAGCTGTTACCGTAAAGAGTATTTCTTTTTTATCGCAGTAGTTAAAAATATCTGCTTGGTATGAAGCACTATCTGCTCTAAATCTATCAAACTTTTTACCCATAGGTAGTTGTAATACGCATTGTTTGATAAACTCTAAGTTTTTACTTGCTGGTGATTCATTACCCTCTCTAAAATCTACATCAATGACATAGCCTCCATTTATATGCCCAACCATAGGCATATAACCAGGTGCATCTTTATATGACCATTTCGCTGTATTCTTATGAGCTTCAATGAATGTTGCATCAATATCTAAAATTAATTCTTCATTCTCGATACTTTTTAGAAATTGCTTCAGAAATTTCTTATTTATTTTTCTCATACCATTTTCACCTCTTGTGCCGTGTTTACGAAGATATTTTGAAAAGGCATTTGCTGTAGGTATATTTTTTATTTTTAAAAGTGTTGTGAGTGCCTTATCTACTTTTATCTCTCTTATGTCATCAAGAAAGCGACCACCACTATGGAGCATCAAGATTAATGGATAGATAAACTCAAATGCAGCATAGCCATTGTTGCGTTTAGCTTTTGGAAGGTTCTCATTGCATAACTGTTCAAGGTTCATCCCCTCATATAATTAGAAATGCTTTAAAAAGCTATAATTAAAACAAGAAGAGTCTTTAGCATATCGATCTGCCCCTGAGACCAATTTATTTGAGTCTGTCCTTAAGTCAGATAGCTAAACCGTAAATTTGAGTGGTAACTAAGTCGGATATTTCCAGACTGAATTTTATGAGGTGAAATTAAGTTTAGCGGCTAATCGGATGAAGTAAAACTTCACCCTAACGAACTCTTCTAAAACTAGGAGGTTCTTGTGTTTAATTATATCGGAATTGATGTTTCAAAAGCAACACTACAAGTTTATATCCCCATCAAAGATGAGAATATTAGTATTGATAATACAAAAAAAGCCCTTGTTTCTTTGTACTCTAAGTTAAAAAAGTACTATAAGAAAGATATCGCCAATTTAGTAATTATTTTTGAACCTACAGGTTCTTATTCAACCTTGCTAAAACGATTTTGTGCTGATAAAAAAATATATGCATTTATCATTAACCCAAGACAAAGTGCAAACTTTGCTAAGGCATTAGATAACAGAAGTAAAAGTGATATTATAGATGCAAAGATGCTCTATAAGTTCCATGTGATGTTAAAAGAGAGCGATATAGCAGTACCTGTTATAAACAAGGCTCAGGAGGAGCTTTCAGAGATGTTGACTTACTACAAATTTCTACAAAAACAGAGAGTGAGTTTCTCAAATCATCTTGAAGCACTGTCTGCTAAAGATGGAAGTTTATATATTACAAAAAAGCTCATTAAAGAGGTAAAACAACTCAGAGAGCAGGAAGAAGAGATGATTTTAAAGATGAAATCACTAATCATATCTGATGAGATAATGGCTCTAAAATTTGACAATATTACATCAATTGTTGGTATTGGAGATAGAGCCGCAATAGCTCTTATTCATCTTTTTATAAGCTATCCAGACGCTAATCGACAAGAGATTGTAGCATTGAGTGGTTTAGATGCAATTGAAAACACTTCTGGAACTTCGGTTCAAAGAAGAAGTCGTATTTCAAAGAAAGGAAGTTCAATATATCGTAGCATGTTATTTATGCCTGTTCTTTCATCTATACAACATAATCCATACATGAAACTTTTTTACGATAGATTAAAAATTAATGGTAAACACTCAACTTTAGCTCAAATTGCAGTCATGCGAAAGATGATATTAATAGCTCATTCACTTTATAAAAATGATGTTAAGTTTGATAGTAAATTATACGAAAAAAACTTAGGTTGGAAGGAAGAAGATGTTGAAAAAGCTGCTTAATTTAAGCTAGTTTTAATGTGGTAACTTAAGGTATTCTCCTAATATTGCAACACCTGTTCTTGGTGTTAATTTCTCGTTTGTGGATTGTAGTTTAAAATTTAATATAGTTTGTGTCATAATTCAACCGTTATAGTTGAAAAAGTCACACCCGATAGGTGAAAGTTTTAGGTGTGCCTTTTTCGCTTGAAGATACCTAATTATAGAGCAATCAAGCTTGTTGTCTAATTTGGTATGGAATTATTAAAAAGAGACCATAACGGCCTGCTTCACAACCAGCAACATTTAAAAGGTTTAGATTCAAGGCGAACTTTGCTTGGCGATGCGAGCATCGTTAAGTGAAGTTCAACGAAGAAGATGAATCTTTTTGAAATGTTGCCCTACGGGTGAGAAGTTATTTATGGTCTCTTACTTAACTTATGCTAAAATCTCTAAAAGGAAAGTAGATGAATATACTTCTTATGGAAGATGATGCAGTACTCTCAGATATCTTACTTGATTATCTTAGAGAGAGTTTCAGTGTTGACTATGCTTTTAACTCTCAAGAAGTACATAAACTCCTTGCATCAAAGAAGTACCACCTATTTATATTTGACATCAATGTGACTGGTAAAAATGGTCTTGATTTGCTCGAAGAGCTGCGTTCTTACAGTGACACTACACCTACTATATTTATAACGGCTTACACAGATACAGCCTACCTCCAACGTGCTTTTGATTTAGGTGCACATGACTACATCAAAAAACCTTTTGAACTCCAAGAACTTCATGCTCGTATCCAAAACACAAAAAGACTTTTCAACATTGATACAAACACAGAGATACAAATCTCGCCAACTATGAGCTATAGTAGCCTCAAAAATGAAATCTTAAAAGAGGGAGTTACTATCTCTTTAGGTGCTAAAGACTCTAAGCTTTTAGCATACTTTTTAAACAATAGTGAAAGACTCATATCAACAGAGGAGCTAACACAAAATGTATGGGATTACGACTCCATGCCTAGTGATGCGACCCTGCGTTCACATATCAGAACAATTAGAGACATCATAGGCAAAGAAAAAATCACCACAGTCAGAGGTGAAGGCTATATCTATGAATAAAATCACTAAAAAATCTTTTTACTCCTTTTTAGCACTCTACCTCATTAGCTCTTTTATCTTTTTAGCCCTTGCTGCTTACTGGTTTTTCACCTCTCAAGTCTCAATGGAGATGAACAACAACTTCTACCGTATGTCTCAAATAGCTGATAAGGTAAGTTCAAATATAATTCAAGCACATATGATGGATAAGCCTTATACTTTAGAGACATTTCCTCATGCAAAAGTTGCGATTTTAGATGATAAAAAGCATATTATGCAAGGTAACTACACAAACACCATAGATTTCTCTAAAGACTTTTATATGGCGAACGATAGCTTTACTCTCGTCTCTGATAGAGCTAAGGGGCATCTTAATGTATCATATGTCATAGTGCAAAGTAACCAGTGCAACAAAAATGTAACTGCTCTTAAAAATAAAGTTGCTTACAGTGTAATATTTACTGCTCTTTTTATTATTATTATTTCTGTATTTTTATCTTATATGTTTTTAAAACCCATCAAAGAGAAGATGGAGGAGATAGAACAGTTTGTAAAAGATACAACCCATGAACTCAACACTCCCATAACAGCCCTTATGATGTCCACATCACGACTTAAGCAGAAAAAAACTTATGATGAACGAATCAACCAAAACATCAGTATAAGTACAAAACAGCTTTATGAGATTTACTCTTCACTTAGCTTTTTAAGTTTTGACAACAAAAAAGAGCAAGATAAAGATCTTCGTTTTGACACCATAGTAGAGACATCAGTTAAATACTTTAGCGAACTACTTCAACGCAAAAAGATAAAAATAGCCGTACATTTAGAGCCTTGCAGACTTAAAATAGCTCCCACAAAGGCTAAAATGCTTATAAACAACCTACTTAGTAATAGTATAAAATACTCTAAACCAAACACTACAATAACACTCACACTCTCTAAAGAGAGCTTTAGTATAAAAGATGAGGGTATCGGTATAGCTAAAGATAAACTCGATGAGATTTTTATTCGTTTTGTAAGAGCAAACTCTTATGCTGGTGGTTTTGGAATTGGCTTACATATTGTTGCTAGTATAGTAGATGAGTATGGATACACAATAGATATTGACTCTAAAGAGAATGTAGGAACTACAGTAAAACTTAATTTTAAACAAAGAGATAAAAAATGAGAAGTAAACTTTTAGACATATCCCAAAACTTAGAACTCTGGGATGAGACTATCCAAATCTATCGTGACTCTTTTGATGAGTGGGAGAGAGAGGATGAAGCTACACTTTTAAAACATATCAAAAATGGCTCCTATAAAATGTTTGCTTATCAAATAGAGAAGGAAATTGTCGGTTTTTATATTTTAGATATTAACACACCTCTCCAGTATGCTCTTTTTTCTTTTTTAGCTATTAAAAAAGAAAAACGGGGTTTAGGCTTAGGTTCTAAACTTTGTCTTGAAGCGATAGAGTACTTTTTTAAGAACCTAAACTGTTCTTGGTTTTTTATAGAAGCAGAAGAACGCCAGGCAAAACTCTACAGTAAACTCGGCTTTAAAGCCCTAGATATTGACTACAGAGTTCCTGCGTTTAACTCTCAAAAGAGCATAAAAATGAGCCTTATGCTGCTAAAGGAGCAAACAATCGATAGAGATTCTCTCCTTAGTATTATCAAAGATATTTTTATTCGAGGATATGGACTTGATAAAAATGACATACGACTCGAAGAACAACTTCAAAGGATACAGCATGACACTAGACTTAGCTAAAAATATAGCCAATATGCAAGAAGATTTTATAGTAGTTTTTAAAGGTGAGGAGATTATCCTTACAAACAGTTCATTTAATAAGTTTTTTGGTGTCTCTTCAACAGAAGAGTACAACAGAAACTTTGGTACTTTTGTAGATAACTTTGTACCCCATCCCTCTTACTTTAATGCCCAGAAAATTAATGACAATGAGCTATGGTTTGAGTCTATTATGAAGCTAGATGAATTAAACCGAGTAGTCAGTATTTTAAGTCAAGAGCATGAACCCCATGCTTATAGTGTAAGTATAAATGAAGATCTTGGCGAACTAAGGATAGTCACATTTAAAGATATTACTCAAAGTCTTATCAAGCGAATTATGATAGAAAACAATGCAAATATAGATAAAAAAACCGGAGCATACACCAAACAATACTTTCTTCAAGTAGATAAAAGTTATGAAGAAGCTGCAGTTTTTAATGAGAAAATTATTGCCCTTGCATTTGTTGACATCTCAGACAATGAGATGAACAGCGATGATATAAAAACATTTGTTTTAAACTTTAAAAGCTATATACGACAAGATGATATGCTTATAAAATGGAGTGACTCTAAATTTTTACTTGCTTTTTTAGTTGATGATATACAAAAGACACAAGCAGTTATTGAAAAACTTCAAAACAGTTTTAAGAAGCTAAATAACTTTAACTATACACTCAAGTCCATACACCAAACAGGTGATGAAACGATACAAAAACTTATAAAAAACCTTGCAGATACTTAATCTACAAGGTGCCCTATAAACTGGCTCATATCATCTAATATTTCAGCACCTCGGCGAAATCCTAGTCCACAAGCACCATCTGAGTAAAAAACACCTGCTTGATAAAAAAGACCCTCTTCATCTTTTATAAAAGGTACATACTCTTGGTAAATAGCCTTGTACTCTTCGTAAATACCCTCGGTTGTTCTTAAAACTTTTCCATTTTCGACGATGTCTATATTTGCACCCTCTCGTCCGAACATTCTCTTTTTTACATACTTTTCTTTTATGGGTTCAAAAGAGGTTTTTAAGAGATATGGAGAGTTGGGGAAGAGTTCATACAAGAGTGCTAACATCCCTTTTGACTGATACAACAGAGTAAACGCAGGGTTTAAGATAGCAGTTTGTAGATATTCCTCTGAGTCCAACATCTCTTCCCAAGGGTAGAGTTTAAACCAAAAGTCATATCTGTTTTCATTTGCATCCACAACAAAAGAGTCCATAAATCCAATATCTTCAAGATAAGAAAATTCAGTTAAAAGAGCTGCATCTTTTGCCATGTTTTGGAGTAATTTTGTAGTAACTATCTCTTCATCTACATTTTTTATAGAACTAAACAAAAACTTAGAAAAACTCGCCTTTTTACTTAAAGAAATAGATTGAAATTTTTTAGAAATAGCTTCATAAATAGTGTTAAACTGTTTAGGGTCCCGCAAACCTGAGACTTCTAAAATCATCCACTGTATTACAGCACTCTCGAGTAAAAGAGTAGGAGTATCAGCATTAAATTCTATGAGCTTAATCTCTTTAGAGTCAAGCCCACCACTTAAATCAAAACGCCCATAAAGATGGTTTTCTCTCTGTGTTTTCCAAGATTTTTTAATGGGTTCAACTAAAGAGGGAGGAATATCTAAGTCGCTAAAAAGATTATTTTCTATAACATACTCTGCCCCTGCTTCATACATTTTATATATATCATTGGCGGCTCTCTCATAAGCAGTGGCTTCTTCTTGTGTGACTTTTATAACTCTGTCTCTGACTATGTACTCGCCATCTTCATCTTTATGCCAAGAAAAAGCCCATCCTCTCAAGGTGTTCTTTCTCTATACCTTGAATTTTGACAAATTTTGGCAAACTAGAGACCCTTTTTAGAGATAAAACCACTCATAAAATTGTAGGCACATAACTCTAAAAAATCACTATCGTAGCCACCCTCTAAGAGTATCATCACCTCTTGTTGAAGTGAGCCAAATATCTCTCCAATAGTTCTAAAGTTTTCAGCTTTTACATAGATATACTCATCTTGGGTATAGTCTGTACCTAAGGTGTCAAAACCTAAAGATAAGATAAGAACATCCACTGGTTTTTGCAAAGCTTTTTCTACAAAAGAGAGTACATTTTGCACATACACTTCACCAGATATACCTGTTTTAAACTCTTGAAGTTTTACAAACTCACTCTCTATTTGAATGTTTTTATCTAAGTAGGGATAATTTCTCTGCGTGTTGGCATGAAGCGAATAATAGGGTGCATCCGCACTCGCAAACTCTAAACTTCCATCTCCGATATGATAGTCAATATCTAAAACAGCAACTTTTTTTCCACTTTTAACAAGTTTGTCTGCAGCGAGATAAGCATTGTTAAAAAAGCAGTAACCCCCATACCTGTGTTTTCCTGCATGATGACCTGGAGGACGGCTTAGTACAAAAGAACTCTTCTTCTCTTCTAACATATATGCAGCTGCGTTTAAGGCTGTTTGAGCGGAATTTAAAGCGGCTTTTATACTCTCTTTTCCTATGGGTGTACCTATCTCACTGCAATACATCCCACCTCTAAAGTAAAGAGGAGAAGCAGATAAATCCTCTCGAAACAGAGGAGGAATATACTCATCATCACCCTCTATCTCTTTGGAAATGTCAAGCAAAAAATCTACATAATCATCATCATGAATACTCCGAACTTCTGCATCACTAAAGCTTTCAACATAAATAACATCAGCCTTATGGGCCCTTAAAAGTCCTCTAAGTATCTCATCCACACGAGAAGCAACTTCTAAGTGTTTATAACCAGGAAGCCCATCGGAGAGATCTACACTTGGCTTGTGAAGAGAATGATGTTTTGGGTAAAAGTACTTCATCTACTCATACTTCACTTGCATCTGAGCACCTAGTTTTTCTTTTATTTGAAACCCCTGAGATACTCCCCAGTAGGAGATAATCTTTTGAAGAAGTTTCGCTGCAAAAAGCTCAGAGACATTTGACTCTTCGGGTATAAGCTCTACTAAGTCTACACCAAGCACCTCTGCGTTTGAGTCTAAAAAAAGTGCTCTTAGTATATCTGTAGCAAAGTAGTAGTCTATCCCTCCTGCTTGTGGAGTGCCTACACTCGGTACAAACGCAGGGTTAAAAACATCCATATCAATGCTAAGATAAACATCTCCCTCTAGCGAACTTATTTTTTTTAACAGCTCTTTTTTTACAGACTCTCTTTGTAAGGCTCTATCCATAAAACAAGATATATTTTTATCCTCTTTTATACGAAGGGCTTCTGACTCAAACATCGAACGAATACCTACCATAAGAAGTTTATGCCCCTGTTTTAGAAGATGAAACGCAGGGGTAGCATGCGAATTTTCATCTCCTAAATAAGTTCTTCTTAAATCTGCATGTGCATCTAAAAATACAATAGTTGCAGGTTTTTTTAGTAAGCCTAACGTTAGTTGTGGTGTTATAGAGTGATCACCGCCTAGTGAGACTACAAGCTGTTTTTTCAACTTACTAACAGACTCACAGGCTCTTTTTATCTGCTCAAACTCATGAATACTTTTTGCAACATGAACACTCATATATTTCATAGGCGAATACTCTAAATCTTCATCATAGTACTCTATCTGCTCACTCGCTTTTAAAATTGCATCAGGGGCATCTGCTGTACCTTTTTTCGCACTCACACTCTCCCCCCAACAGACTCTGTTTATGATGATGTCAGCATCCTCTTTTTTAGAATTTGGCAAGAACTGATACTGCAAACTAAACTCCGATGTTCTTTTTTATCTGTATTGGCAGAGTAAACGCAGCTACTAAACTCTCAACACCTAGCCCAACTAAGTCAAGCTCTTTTGCGCTCTCTTGAAACTTTTGTGACAAGGAAGTGTCTATGATGCTTAAGTCATCACTAGCGATAACATAACCCCATAGATGATAAAAAGAGGGAACAACGACACCATAACTTCTAACATCACCAAAAACACGACCCATCATCTCACGTATGTGCTTATGATTTGTGGACTCTTGAGTATCAAGTGCTCCACCTTGAGTAGCGATGATGGCGTTTGGATTTAGCAGTGGTTTTATGGTTTGGTAGAGCCCCTCTCCATAAAGAAATGCAGCAGGAGAGTCCCAGTCATCTACATCTATTAAGTCACCTATAACTATGTCAAACTTTTGTGTGCATGAGGCAAGATACTCGTTTATGTCCATATATAAAACTTCTAAACGAGGATCTGCAAACGCTGACTTCCCCCACTCAGGAATATGCTCTTTACATAACTCAACAAACTCTTCATCTATGTCAACCATAACAACTTTAGTAACTGACTTATGAGAGAGAACCTCACGGGCAGTAGCACCCTCTCCTCCTCCCATGATAAGAACAGTTTTAGGATTTGGATGTGCCAACATTGCAGGATGAACCAGTGCTTCATGGTACATATGCTCATCACTCTCACACGACTGAATATCCCCATCAAGGCTTATACAAGTACCATGCATTTTTGACTCAAAAAACAGATACTCTTGGAAAGGAGTTTTCCCTTTTGCTATAATATTTTGTACTTCTCTCTCAACACTATCTGATACATTTGCAGCTTGTCTGTAGTTAATCATCGTTATCCCTATTTTATTTGATACAATTATATACTATTGTGGCTTAGAATTATTCTAAGATACACCTAATATAGCTTAAGATATACTCTCTTTATAATACTTATATAAAGGTACATTCATGAGTATACGTACAAAAATCAAACTGTTTTTAGGATTTTTACTACTAACTGCTGTTGGTAATTCTATTTTATCCTATCAATTAGAGAAGTTTGGAGAAGAAAAATTGCACTGGGTCAACCATACACATGAAGTTCTCATAAGTGTAAATAAACTTTTGAGTGAGATGACAGATGCAGAGACTGGGCAGAGAGGATTTCTCTTGACAAAAGATAAAGACTACTTAAGCCCTTATTACTTAGGGGTTAAGCAATCGAAAGTTATCTTAACAGAACTCAAAGAGCTCACACAAGACAATCCTAGTCAACAAAAACTCCTTATAAATATTTCGCAACTTATGGATAAAAAGTTTAGTGAACTTAGCCTCACTATAAAACTCAAACAAGAACAAAAAGAGGGGGAGATAGATAAGGCACTTCTAATAGTTAAAAACAATGAAGGAAAAGAGTTGATGGATAAGATACGCACTCTTGTCAGTGAATTTGAACACACAGAAAAGATATTACTTGAGCAGAGAAAGGGTAACTACAAGACTTACAAAGCTCAAATAATCACCCTAATCATTGTTGTCATAATGTTCTTTCTCTTTTTTACTCTATTTACAATCTCATTTTTAAACAAGACCCTATTTCAACCGATGCAGTTACTGCTTGAATCTACTCATAAAATGCAAAATGGAGAAGAAGTTACTATAGAAGATATTGTTGCAAAAGATGAAATGGGCTATCTCCTTGCTAGTTTTTACAAGATGAAAGAGAAGGTAATTCAAAGAGAAGAACATCTCACACATATAGCAGGTCATGATGAACTGACTGGTCTAAGAAACAGAACTGATTTAGATGATACACTTCAAAATACTATAAAGGATACTCTCAAGAAAAATAGCAAATGTGCCATTTTATTTATAGACTTAAATAAATTTAAACAACTCAACGATACTTTGGGTCATGATGCTGGTGATATAATGCTCAAAGAAGTATCCACTCGCCTCAAAAAGTCTCTTCGTAAAGAGCATGAACTATTTCGTATTGGTGGGGATGAATTTTTAGTGCTTCTAAGAGAGATTAAAAATATAACTATAATTGAGAAAATCATCTCAAATATCTTAAAAACCATGAAAAAACCTCTGCTAATAAATAATAAACCTATAGAAATTTCTCTCAGTATAGGTGTCTCAATTGTCCCCGATAACACTACAGATGTAGATGAACTCATAAAGTATGCAGACATTGCCATGTATGTTTCTAAGAGTGATACAGATACTGACTATACATTTTTTGATACAAGTATGTTTAAACGTCATACTGATAACTCTTAAGTGTAAGGAAAAATATGCTTCTCTCTACAAAGCACTTATCTGGAGATATATTCGGAGGGACTAACTGCAGCTATAGTCGCTCTTCCACTAGCACTTGCCTTTGGTGTTCAGTCTGGTATGGGAGCTATTGCTGGTCTTTATGGGGCTATTGGCGTTGGGTTTTTTGCTGCTCTTTTTGGTGGTACAAGTACTCAGATTAGTGGACCTACAGGACCTCTTGCCGTTGTAGCATCAGTCATCATAGCAAGTGAAATAGCCTTTTTTGGCTCACTTGATAAGGCTATAGGGACTATTGTTGCGACCTTTGTTTTAGCAGGTGTTTTTCAAATTTTACTTGGTGTTTTTAAGATTGGGCAGTATATTCGCTATATTCCTTACCCTGTTGTATCTGGTTTTATGAGTGGAATTGGGTCTATTATTATCATTATGCAGATATTTCCATTTTTTGGACTCTCCTCTCCAAGTTCTATTGTAGAGATTGTCTCTTCACTTCCTAGTATAAGTGGGCATATCAACATTCAAGCCTTTGGTTTAGCAAGTGCTACTATTGCTATTATTTATCTATTCCCTCTCCTTACAAAAAAAGTACCCTCAACTCTTGTTGCACTCGTAGGTCTTACTCTTGTTTCAACTTTTATGGGTTTAGAAGTTTTTATCATCGGAGATATTCCAAAAGGATTTCCGGAGGTTCACTTAGACACTCTTTTTTATATGGACTGGCATAACCCTATGCTTATACTCACCCCTGCCATCACCTTAGCAGCACTTGCATCTATCGACTCCCTTCTCACCTCAGTAGTAGCTGACAACATGACAAAAACGCAGCATAACTCAAACAAAGAACTAATCGGGCAAGGTATAGGAAATATAGTTGCAGGGCTTATAGGTGGGCTTCCTGGGGCTGGTGCTACGATGAGAACAGTTGTTAACATAAAAGCAGGAGGGAGAACTAAGCTCTCTGGTATTATACACAGTATCGTTCTTGTCATCATCCTCTTTGGTGCTGGGGCTTATGCTAAACTTATTCCCCTTCCTGTTCTTGCGGGTATTCTTATCACTGTAGGTATCGGTATTATTGACTACAAAGGTTTAAAACACTTAAGAGAAGTGCCTCGTGCAGATGCTGCTATCATGATAATTGTACTTCTTTTACCATTTTTGTTGATCTACTTCAAGCCGTTGGAATTGGTATGGTTTTAGCCTCTATCCTCTTTATGAAACAGATGGGAGATATGGCCCAGAACAAGTCAGTCTCAAAAACACTCAAAGATTTTCATGAAGTGTTCCCACCCTCCTCACATGAGAGAGAATCATATAAAGCCATCGAAGATCAGGTCTATATTCAACACTTTAATGGTCCTATCTTTTTTGGATTTACCGCACACTTTAAACAGATGATGAAAGAGTTACCTGAGGTTAGTGTAGTTATATTTCGGATGTATAATGTGCCAAGTGTAGATCAAAGTGGAATGTATGTACTTGATGATGCTATATTTGAGCTCAATTCTCAAAACATTACAGTTCTTATCACGGGTATAACAACTCAGCCAAAAAAGATGCTAGAAAATATTGAAGTTATCCCTAAACTCATTCCAAACAAACACCTTTTTCCTGACCTGACCTCTGCTTTGGAGATGCTAAAAGAACATCAGAGTAATTTTAAAACAAGTAAAGATAAAAAAGATATATATGACATCCTGTGGAACGACTAGAAAAAAGAGCTATCTCTTCTCGTAAGCCGCAACGACATCATAAATCGCACTACATAAGGTGTGTAACTCCTCTTTGCTAATGACAAAAGGAGGCATAATATAGACAAGTTTTAAAAAGGGTCTAAGCCAAACACCGCGTTTGATAAACGCAGCTGTCATCCAAGCCAAATCTACATCCTCTTTTAACTCCACCACCCCAATAGCACCCAAAACACGAACTTCCTTGACTATATCTAACTCTTCACACTTTGTGAGTTCTGTGTTTAACTGCGTTTGTATAGATTCAACTCTTCTCTTCCAAGGAGATTGAAGGAGTAGCTCTAAAGAAGCATTTGCCACCGCACATGCAAGAGGATTTGCCATAAAGGTTGGTCCATGCATCAAGACATTTCCATTTGTTTCCACACCTTGCATCACTTTCTTACTGACAAGTGTGGCAGCGAGTGACATATAGCCACCTGTAAGTGCCTTACCCACACAGAGTATATCAGGGCTTACCTCAGCATACTCATAAGCAAACAGTTTTCCCGTTCGCCCAAAACCTGTTGCTATCTCATCTAAAATAAGAAGAATATTATACTCCGTGCAAAGCTCTCTTACTCTTTTTAGAAAGTGAGGAGAGTAGAGTCTCATTCCTCCTGCTCCTTGAACAATTGGCTCTAAAATAACGGCTGCTATTTGAGTATGGTTTTGCTCTAATTTTGTTTTAAAGTCTTGTATATATTTTTCATCCCACTCAGCCTTGAAACTACACATAGGAGCTTCTGCAAAGATATTTTTATGTAAAACCTTATCAAACGCAGTGTGCATACCGGTCACAGGGTCACAAACACTCATAGCCCCAAAAGTGTCTCCGTGGTAGCCTTTACTAAACGCAAGTATCTTACTTTTTTGTTTATTACCCTGAGAGTTCCAGTACTGGTAAGCCATCTTTAAAGCCACCTCAACACTCACACTTCCACTATCACTAAAAAAGATATGTTCTAAGTTTTTATCTGTAATACCAAGAAGTGTTTGTGCAAGTTTAATAGCAGGCTCATGAGTAAGTCCACCAAACATAACATGACTCATCTTCCCTAACTGCTCCACTGCCGCTGCGTTTAGCTCAGGTACATTATAGCCATGGATAACCGACCACCACGAACTCATGCCATCTATCACTTTTGTACCATTTTCAAGCTCTAAGTAAACGCCACTTGCCGACTTTACAAGGTGCATATCTGCGTTTGGTATTGAGGGGGCATAAGGATGCAGTATATGTTCTCTATCAAAATCTCTCAACTTGTTCTCCATTACTTCAATTGAGTTCTAAGTATGTAGGAATATTTTACACTTCCACAAATACATTAGAAGTTTGTTTATATAGTAAATCTTCAAAGGATGTTTGTATATGTCCAGCTTTTTTTTTCTACTATAGGGATTTATAATTTAGTATCAATGCTTCAAGCATTGCATTTCTATTATTTTCACTTCCTCCAAGATGATAAAAATGTTCTTTAGTTAAAAGATTAAAATTTTTCCAAATTGTTTTTAAATACTCATTTTCTCTATATTTATTACTATGCCAAGTTGATAATATAAATTTACCTTCAAAATGACTTAAAAGTTTATTTAAAGTATTTTCGTCATCTTTGTTCCAACCATTATAATAATCAACATACCTATCTATATAAGGAGGGTCACAATAGATAATATCTTCTTTATCAGCCATTTTAATTGTGTCTTGAAAACTTTGATTAATAAATGTGTAATCACTATTGTTAATAATCTTCTGTATGTTATCTACTTGGTTTACTATTTTCGTTACATAAGCCTTAGCAAATCTATTTGGTTTTTTACAAAAAGGTACATTATGTCCACCTTTTTTATTAAATCGTATCATTCCATTAAAACCAGCTCTATTAATAAATAAAAAATCCAATGGATTATGAAAATTATTAAAACGAGCTCTTACTTCATAATAATATTCTTCAATTTTAAGAAGTTTTTCACCCTCATCTTCGAGGTAGTGTTTTTACTATATTTGGATTAATTGTATTATTTTTTATTTCATTATAAAAATTAATTAAATGCGGATTTGTATCTGCTAGTATTGCTTTTATCTGGTCTTACATTAAAAGCAACAACACCAGTACCCATAAATGGTTCTATCCAAGTAGCATTCATCTCTTGAGGGAGGATCTCTTTTATCCATGGAACAAGCTTTGTTTTTATACCTTGAGACTTTATAGGGGGGACAAAAATCTTCATTTTTTAGTTTTCTTTTTTGACTTTGGTTTATTTATGAGAGTCGTATCTTTACCTGTGAACTCAAGGAATTCCGTTAATTTAGTAAGTTTTTTATATTCACCCTTTGAGTTTGTTTTTGGTACTTGTAAAACACCCTGATTTATCCAATATGCATCAAAAACTTCTTCTCCTAAATTTTTAAAAACACCATTTCCTTGTAGTAAATCTTCTATATAATCAATACTCCCTATATTTGCAGTATTGCCACTACCACCTCTATCGCTAGATATTTTCCATTTTTCTTCAGCAAAAAATACTAAATTACTAATCACTGAAGATATACTATCAAGATTTGATAATTTCAAAATTTCTGTTTCATCTATATCAGCTGATATTGAACGGGTATATAAAATTCCCAAACATATATGTGCTGTATATTGTTCATACGGAAATTGTATATTTTTACTACTTGTTCGTGTTCTAAAATATTCACCATGAGAGCCTAATGTAAATCCATTACAAAAGCCATCATAATCATCAAGCTTATAAGTTGTTTTAATATCAACCGCAAATTTTATACTTTCATCATCTATCTTAACAAAAGATAAGTCTGGATACCAATTTTGTTTTTCAGCTAAGATAATTTTATAGCCATTCTCTTTTGCAAATATTATAAATTTAGGAAAAAGTTGTATTTCTAATATTTTAGAAATTATTTTTGTATCTGATGATATTGTATATATCTGTTTGTCAATATCTATAAAACCCTTAATAGTCCAATCTCCCTCATGTGTTGAGACATATTGAGTCAGTGTTTTAGAGAACTCTTTTAATTTATTTATAAACTGTTCTTTCTCAGTCAGCATCTTATACCTTCAAAACATTTTTAAAAAAGCTTGTGTATGCTCTTTAGGTTCATTATATCCTATCTTGTATTTACACACAAAAAGTTCAATGTGTAAATTAAATAACTTATTTTGTTCTCCATCCATTAAATATACTCAACATCTCTGCATTTAACTGCTTCATATAGTCTCTCTTATCTTCTAAGCTAAGTCTAGTATCAGGTGAGAAATACTCATCAGTTTTCATATCACTACGAAGAAGTTTTAACTGCCAAATATTATCATTTTGAAGTATAAGGTCTTTCGTTTTATAACTTTGAAGTATATCTGCATTTATATACTCTTTAATAGAGTTTAGAGTATGATCCATATAAATATGTTCGCCCTTTTCATTACGAGTAAAGCCTCTTACCATATAGTCTATAGTCACTATATCTGTATCAAAAAAATTAAAAATAGCATTAAGTGAACTCAGCGGTGTAATCTCCCCACATGTTGAGAGTTCTATATCTACACGAAACGAAAGGATACCATTTTCATTTTCAAAATCAGGGTAAGTATGTGCTGTTATATGGCTTTTATCAAGGTGCATATCAACTCCTGAGCCTTTTATATCTCCGAGTAGTATCATAGAACTAGCACCATAAGGCTCGTAGTCTTGCATCGATACATGTAAAACTTCCGCCTCAACTATATCTACTATTTTTTCTAAAAGGAGTGATATTTTTTTAGCACTATAGCGAGAGTTAATATACTCAATGTATGAGAGTTTTTCACTCTCACTTGGTGCTATAACAAAGTCATAAAAACTAAAACTGAGTGCTTTTTTAAGATTATTAAAACCCGATAGTTGCATGATTATCCTCTATATTTAAAGTGAAATTATACATTCAACTTGCTTAGACTACTCCATAAACCTCTGCTCTAGTAACTATCTCTTGTGAGTGGCTTATCATAGTTGCTTTTTCTGCCATTTTTTCATTTAGTGCAAAAATATTTTTGTCTGAGTTGATGATTTTGAGTGCCTCATCATAAGCTTCTTGTGTAACCTTATAGAGTTCATTTAAGGGTGTAATATGACTCGGATGGATAATAGTTTTACTAAAAAGTCCCTCTTTCATATCTCTTCTAGCATCTTTTAAAAAACCTTCTCTATCTCTATAACAAGGGTAAACGCCACCACTTACACCAAAGCCAACACTTTTAAAAGTTGCTATAAAATTTCCAATAACACAAGAAGAGGCACTAAAATCAAAAACAGACTCATCACATCCTCTTCGCATACCAAGTTGTCTGAGCATATCTTCAAGTCCAAAACGCACTAACAAAACTTTATGTTTGTTAGTTAGGATTATATCTTTTAGTTCATGAAGTTTTTGATGATGAAAAAGTTCATCTACCCTCTATACTAGGCATTATTAAATAGTTTTGTGTTTTGAAGCAGGTCTAAATAGTCCACTGCGTTTGTCAGAGAAAATTTTGCTAAGACAAAACCTGTTATATTCTCAATGTTATGGAGTTTCAGTAGTTCACTTAAATGCTCTACATCTCTAGCTCTCATAAAAACCATCACTCTCTTAGTAGTGATACTTCCTAAAATAGCATCAATCCGCTTCATAGCAAACTCAAAATCACTCTTCTCTAAACCATCTTCAAAGTCTATAACTAAACTCTTTAGGTCTGGGTATCTGTTACTACTTACTATCTCTTCTAATCTTTTATGTGAAGCAGGTATAAATAGGGTAGCCCCTAATGCTAAATAGTCATTCTTTTTCATCTTTTATCTACTCTAAACCATCCTGCTATGGAGTGGCGTTTTTTATTTGTGACTAAAACTTCATGAGGAAATTTATCACTCAAAAATATAAGTAAGGTATTTCCCTCTGGTGAAATTCTCTCTAGCTCTTTAGAATCTTTATCGTACAAAATAAGTTTTCCCCCATCTTTATCGCCCCACTCTTTGTTTAGGTAAAGAAGTGTAGTGACAACACGATTTTTACTTCCTACAAATGAGTCTAAATGTTTCTCATACAGTGCATCTTTATCATATATAGAAAAGTGTGCTTCATAATAGTTTAGCCCCATATATAAAGAACGATTTAGATAGACCCGTAGTTCTTCACTAAAGAGTAGATACTCAGAGATAACACCACTATCTTCATCAAGCCATTGTGTTTTATCACTGCGTTTTAGTCGCATCTACATGTCTGCCTTGAGTATTTGATATTCCAGCTTTTTTATAGTTTGATTCATCCTGTGCTTGTGTATATAGTTTTGCGATTAAGAGTTTGCTTAGAGCATTTTGTATCACTATATAACCTGTATCGACTAGGGCATCAGCAATTTTAGAGTATTGTATTTCATTCATACTTCATTCTATCATAAGTACCTACTACTTAATATTTTGAATATTTTGAGGAGAAAGGGAAGGGTAAAACTTAAAAGTTTTGCAAATCATAAAAATGATTTGCAAAGGGGTAGAACTAGATAGGTAGAACTTTTATCTTATCAGATAACTTCTCTTGAAGAGTTGATTCTATCGCATAAAGTGTACCTGTTGAACTTGACTCACAAGAACCACATGCACCAAGGTATCTGATATAAATATCAATACTTCTCTCATTTTTCTTAATGTCGATAATCTCAACATCACCACCATCCATAACAAGAAACTGACGAACACTCTCATCAATAACAGCATCAACAGCTTTAATCTGTTGTACTAAAGTCATCTCTTCAAAGTTACCACCACCAGCAGCCATAGCATCAGCAGCAGCTTTCATCTTTTCATTTTCCATCTCTTTACGAGTGTCAGCTAAAATGTCTACTAAGTACCACTCACGAGCTTCATGTCCACCAGGCTTGATACAAGACTTACAAAACCCACCAGCTTTAGTATAGTCTGTAATCTCTTCTACAGTTTTAAGGTCATTTAACTTGATAACTTCTTGAAGTGTTCCAAGTGAAACACGAGCACATTCACATACGATGATCTCTTCTTCAAAACTCTCAGCATCAACACCCATGTAAAGTCCAGCAGCTTTTTTGATAACATCATAAGCCATAACCGAACAGTGCATTTTTTGCGGTGGAACTGCAGGAGTCTCAGGATCATCACGAAGAGCAAGCTCAACGTCAATGTTTGTGATTTTTACAGCTTCTTGAACTGTTTTTCCGATACATAACTCAGTCATAACATCACTTGATGCGATAGCTGTACCACAACCAAAAGATTTAAACTTAGAGTTTACAATAGTGTCATTTTTTGGGTCAATTTCCCAGTAAAGACGTACTGCATCTCCACAAGATTCTGCACCAAAGTCAGCAACAATTAACTTGTTACCGCGCTCCTCAGCCTCTGCGTCAAAGATTTCTCCTTGGTGTTGAGGGTTGTTCATTAATGTAGTTACTTTATTTGAGTATGCATCCCAAAGTGATTCGCCTAATATGTCTGCTTTTGCCATAATATTTTTCTTTTTTTATTTCATAAAATAAGGGAACCTTTTCCCTGTTATTTATCACGGTATCGGAACACGTCCCGCTACCTACGCTAACGCTTGGTTCTCTTGCAGCAGAGAGCTCTGCGCAACTAGTTGCTATTATACTTACCTTCGTGGTGGTGTAACTCGCACTCTTGAACTTCTCCACCTTTTGTTGGAGCTTGTTTTGCGAATGAACTTGAAATCATTCTTAATCTTGCAACTGCTTCTTTAAAGTGGTTGATAGTATAATCAATCTCTTCATCAGTTGTAAATCTAGAAAGACTTAAACGGATACCTGTGTGAGCAAGCTCATTATCAGCACCGATTGCAAGCATAACTGTGTTTGCTTCAAGGTCTGCAGATGCACAAGCTGAACCAGTTGATGCTCCAATTTGACCATTATTTAAGTCCCAAAGCATACCTTCACCCTCAACACCTTTGATAGATATAAGGATAGTATTTGGTGTACGGTTGTTTCTATCACCAACTACAAAAGTGTCATGTAGTTTTACAAGTTCATCTTCTAAACGGTCACGTTTAGCTCTAATTTTTGACATTGTAGCTTGGATATTTTCAGTTGCTAACTCTATTGCTTTACCCATTCCAACGATACCAGGAACATTTAAAGTACCTGAACGACGACCACCCATATGCTCACCACCATGAAGAAGTGGAGAGAGTGGCTGAGAGTTTCTAATAAAAAGAGCACCTATACCTTTTGGACCATGAAACTTATGTGCTGAAAATGAAACAAAATCAACATGAGTCTCTTGAAGATCTACAGGAATTTTTCCAACGGCTTGAACTGCATCTGAGTGAAAAAGTACACCTTTTTCTTTACAAATCTGACCAATCTCTTCTATAGGATTAATCATACCAGTTTCATTTGAAGCCCACATAATAGATACAAGTGCTGTCTTATCAGTAATAAAACTTTTCACTGTATGTGCTTCTACAACACCTTGTTCATTTACAGGAAGGTAAGTAACTTTTACACCCTGATCTTCTAAAAACTTACATGTAGAAAGAATAGAAGGGTGTTCTACTTCTGTTGTTACGATATGGTTTTTGTCACCATTTAGGACATGATCTACCCATACAGACTGAAGTACCCAGTTGTTAGACTCAGTCGCACATGATGTAAATACTACATCATCAGCATCACTAGCATTTAATGCAGTATAAACCTGATCTATAGCCTTAGTTATTGCAGGGTGTGGTGCAGTTCCATACTTATGAAGTGAGTTTGGGTTACCATATACTTCACTGAAAAATGGTTGCATCGCTTCTACTACAAGTGGATCACACATTGTAGTAGCATTATTATCTAAATAAACTTTCATTTTTTACCTCTTTATATTAAGAATGATTATCGTTCTTTTTAAACAAGACAATTTTTGTCCTCTTTTAGTTTTGACATCATAATAGCTTTGTGATTATGATTTGCTTAAACATTTCTGATGCTTGGTTTGCTTTAAGAATTGAAAAGGCTCAAGAACAGTACTTTAGTTCTGATAGTTCCTACTCTTTTTATAATGACACAGCTTAAATTCTAAAACATATTATGTAGAAAAATAATGTTATAATACACTCTATAAAGGAAAATTATTAATGTGTAATTTTAACAAACTGAGTAACGAAGCAAAAGCGAGTATCCATCTTTTTATGACTAAGGCAGCCCATAGTGTAGGTGGTTCAAATTTTTTACTTGCTCTTCTTGAAGCAATGAAATCAAAACAACCCCACCCTCTTATGTTTAAGGCTTGTCAAATTTCTTCAAATAATACTATTATCAAATGGAATAAGGTTATTTTTAAAGACAAGGTAGATTTAATTCAGACTGATTTTAGCAATGCATAGAAGTTCTGATAATCCTGATTTTAATATCTTAAATGAAGAAAATGCTAAAAAGAAAAAAAATATTTTAAACACAGTTCAGAGCCTTAACTCCAGTAGAGTTTGTAGTAACTCCTCAAAATGCTAATGATGGTGCTGGATTTAACTTTAAGGTTTTTGATAGCATCTCTGACACAGAAGTAAGACTAAACCCTATTTTTGTAGCAATGTTTTTCTGTTCAGTTGAGTTTACGAAGAAAGCTCTTAAACATACTATAGAAGACTAAATTCACTTTAAAGCTCTTATGCTATAATCCTCTTTATAAAATATATAAAGAGGTACATACATTATGGCTCAAACAATAACTGAAAAAATATTCTCACAGCATGTTGGTCGCGAAGTTTTTGCGGGAGAAATCATCCGCTGTGACATCGATATGGTTATCGGTAATGATATTACAACTCCTATCTCAATCTCTGCGTTTAACCTAAGTGGTGCAACAAAGCTTGCTAATCCTGATGGTTTTTCTATTGTTCTCGATCACTTTATTCCTGCAAAAGATATTGCCTCAGCAAATCAAGCAAAAATAAGCCGTGAATTTGCAAAACAGCATAAAATGAAAAACTTTTTTGATGAAAAAGACATGGGAATTGAACATGCTCTTTTACCTGAAAAAGGGCTTATCGTTCCAGGTGATGTTATCATCGGAGCAGACTCACATACTTGTACACATGGAGCACTTGGAGCATTTTCAACTGGTATGGGTTCAACTGACCTAGCGTTTGCCATGATTAGTGGTGGTAACTGGTTTAAAGTTCCTGAGTCTATTAAAGTAAATCTTAGTGGAAAACCAGGTTTACACACTACCGGTAAAGACATTATCTTAGAAATCATCCGTCGCATTGGTGTTGATGGTGCACTGTATCAAACTTTAGAGTTTACTGGAAGCACGATACAACACTTAAATATGGATGATAGATTTTCTATGTGTAATATGGCTATCGAAGCGGGTGCAAAATCTGGAATAGTAGCTTATGATGAAGTCACAGCAGAATTTTTAAGTGATAAAAACCTTGCTCGTGAGCCTCGTATTCACTACTCTGATGAAGATGCAAACTACAGCTTAGTTTTAGATATTGATGTAGCAGCATTAGAGCCTGTTATTGCCTATCCTTTCTTACCTTCAAATGGTCATAGTATCTCTAAAGCGGTTGCAGACCATATTAAAATAGATCAAGCCTTTATTGGTTCTTGCACTAATGGGCGTTTAGGTGACCTAAAAATTGCATCTGAAATACTTAAGGGTAAAAAGAGTTCATGAGGATGTTCGTCTTATCGTAACACCTGCCACACAAAGAATCTTAAAAGAGGCATACAGACTCGGTTATATGGATATAATCATTGATGCTGGTGGTGTTGTCTCAAATCCTACTTGTGGTGCTTGTCTTGGTGGGTATATGGGTGTTCTCGGTGATGGAGAAAAAGCTATCAGTACTACAAACCGTAACTTTATTGGTCGCATGGGAAGTAGAAGTTCTGAAGTCTATTTAGCCAACTCTGCAGTTGCTGCAATTAGTGCTATTACGGGTTATATTACAGACCCTAGATAAAAACGAGTATGCTTAATATTCCATGTGTCATCTTCGCTGGGGGTAAAAGTTCAAGGATGGGGGAGGATAAGGCTCTCCTTCCTTTTGCAAGCTTTGACACACTTACAGAATTTCAGTATTTTAGACTCTCAAAAATCTTTACTCATGTTTATATTTCATGTAAGAGTGCCACTAAGTTTTCTTTTAATGCAAACTATATAGAAGATAAACTCTCTCAAAATATTTTTGCTCCTACCCTTGCATTTATTTCTGCTTTTGAACAGCTAGAAAATGATTCCTTTTTTGCTATAAGTGTTGACTCTCCTTTCATAGATGAAAAAACTATTTTACAACTTATCTCAGCAGACTCAACAATACAAGATGCCACAGTTGCTAAAACAGAACAAGGCATGCAACCCTTATGCGGGATTTATCACCGTTCTCTCCTACCCGCATTTAAAAAAATGCTCAAAGAGGAGAATCATAAACTGAGCTTTTTACTCAAAAACTCAAAAACTTCTTATGTTACATTTAAAAATGACAACACTTTCTTAAATCTTAACCATCCACATGAATATCAAAAAGCACTTACATTAATTACTAGCTGATTATTAACACCTCTTCGCTATAATATAAAAAAAGCAAAAGATAAACAATGAATTTAACACACTTAGATGAGAATCAAAGACCAAAAATGGTTGATGTTAGCGATAAAAAAGAGACTACTAGGATCGCTGTAGCTAGCGGTATAATAGAGATGAGTCAAGATGCTTACGATGCTATTGTTGCGGAAAAAACAAAAAAAGGTCCTGTCCTGCAAACTGCAGTTATTGCTGCTATTATGGGTGTAAAAAAAACAAGTGAGCTTATTCCTATGTGTCATCCTTTAAACCTCAGTGGAATTAATTGTGATGTAGAAGAGCTACCAGAACTACCAGGTTTTAAACTTATCGTCACAGCAAAACTTAAAGGTCAAACTGGAGTTGAGATGGAAGCACTCACTGGCACAACTGTAGGACTTTTAACAATTTATGACATGGTTAAGGCTATTGATAAAGGTATGATTATTCGCAATGTACAACTTGAGACAAAATCAGGAGGCAAAAGTGGAGACTATAAACGATAGTAATCAAAAAGTAGTTATTGAGTACCCCTGCAACTGGTGCTATAAAGTAATAGCAAGTGAGAGGGCTGCACTAGAACAAGCAATTAGAGATGTTATAGATGAGAGGGAACATACAATCAAGCACTCTAACAAATCTAAAACAGGTAAATATATTAGTATGAATCTTGACCTAATCGTTCACAATGAAGATGATAGAACTTTTATTTTCGATGCACTAAAAAGGCACCAAGATATCAAAATGGTACTTTAAAAAAGGAGATATAATGGCACAAAATATAGAAAGCAGGCTCGAAACTGTATATAATAAAAAGTTTCAAACTATAGATACTCGAATTCTTGAAGCACTCCAAGAGGGTAAACTCGACTTTAATGCTCTATCATTAGAAGAGATTCGTCAAGTAACAGCAACTATCATTGACTTAGAGACAAAAACACTTCAAGATGATGTACAAACTCTCTTAGCTCAAAAAGAAGCTATAGAACGTGAACTAGAGAAAAAGTCAGATGCCCTACAAAACACAAAGTACACTATTTTTAATGTGCTTGAAGAGAAAGTTATTGACTCCCCAAGTAGCTTAGCAAAACTCCATCAAGTCAAACTCCAGTCCATAGACCTCTATGACATTTTAAGTGAAATGGTTGAGTCTGCTCTTATCACTGCTTTAGAAAAAGATACCGATGGTGATATTACAGAAGCCACAACAGAAGTTATCAAAGAGATAAGTTTTGAGTCTATTAAAGAGGGTTCACTTAATACTATACGTGTAAGAAAAATACTCTCTACTATTTTAACCACTGCCATCGATATAGCTGAAGCGACACCAAACAGAGCAGAACAAATTCTTAGTTCTACACTCAAGGGTATGCGAAGTGGACTGATAAAATCAATAGATAGATTTAAAAAGCGTCTTGAGTTTATGCCAATAGAAGCTAAGCATATACTTATAGAAGATTATGATACAATTATTGAAGATTTAAATCAGACAGATACTCTCTTCTCACAAGTCGTTACAACACAGGCACATGAAAGTTCTGCAGAGATTAAAAACACTCTTTTAAAACTCAATAAAGATATGGCTTACGACCTTAGAAGAGTTAATTCTTATCTCTAAAGAGACAGCTGACATTATGAAAAATAGATTCTCTTCATTTGCTAAGAGTGCTATGAAACAAGCAGATATTGCACTCAAATCACCTAAGGCTCAAGAAGCAAAGAGAATGGGTATACAGGCATTTGAAGTTGCTAAAGTTGCACTAGGAAGTGCTATTAAATACGGCAAAGATGCGATAGACAAAAAATAAGGATATATTATGATGATTCACCCAGCAACAGCACATTTCGCGATGGTTTTACCCGTAGTAGCTTCAGCCTTAGGCATAGCTTATCTCATAAACAGACAAGAAGTTTACTCAAAACTCTCTAGTATTAGTATATTTTTCTCTGCCTTAGCTATGGGAATTGTTTGGTATACTGGTAGTCAAGCAGGTCCTGAGATTTATGATTATCTAAGTGAAGCGGGACAACACGAACTTTTAGAGCACAAAGAGTTAGGTCTTTATCTTGCGGTTGCAATGGGCGTTATTTTTCTTCTCAAAGCAGTAGGCTGTCAAACAAAAAAGTTTGCACTTGAAGCACTTGCGATAGTTCTACTTCTAGGAGCAACAGCAACTACTTTTTTACAAGGAAAAGATGGAGGAGAGATAGTCTATAATCATGGAACACCTTTTAAAGCATACATGATACTAGATACTCTAAAAGAGGCATCAATTAGTGCTGAGGAAGAAGAGAGTGATGAAGCAAAAGTTGAAATATATGAAGAGGCTATGGATGATATTCAACTAATAGATGAAGAACTTGAATTATTCTATGGTAACAAAGTTCAAGAAGAAGAGTAAAAATGTCCGAACAACAAGATGAGATGAAAGCTTTAATCCTAAGAGAGATTCAAAAATATAAAGAAGAGAGTAGTTCTATGAAGCCACTCTCCCAGAGTATGAAAGAGTTCTCCTCTTGGCTTAGTCAAAAAGAGAAGTCGTGAATATATTTTGTACACCTCTTTATGAGCAACAACTCAAAATTATTTTAGAAAAACAGAGTAAAGAAGACTTTGAGGCAACAAAAAAATTCAAACTTTATTTAGATACTATTTTAATAAATCTTCCTACAAAAGCAAATAAATATAAAAAAGCACAGTTATTTGATGATGAAGATATAAAAGAGATACCTCATGAAGGATTTAATATACTTTTTTTTATAGATAAGATAAGTGGTAATTATCTTATTCTATCAATTTTAGCAAAATCATAGCTCTTCTTAGTGTTTCATTATGTAACACTAAACTCTTTTCTTTATATCATTATCACAATTTTATCTCACAAAATAGGGGTTTTACCTATATACTAAATATATGATTAAGCATAAAATGGCATACTGTTATGGTAAAAAACTTTGCAGAGTTTAATTGCAGAGTAAATGTATTTAATTAAATAATAGATAACAATAACCTACAAAAGGAGAAAATGTGGATAATAAAAAATCTCAAGATCAAAATACGATCGATAGAAGAGACTTTTTCAAAAAAGCAGCTGCTGTCTCAGTAACTGCTCTAGCTGGAACATCTCTACTAGCAAATGAAGCAGGTGGTAAGGGTGATCCTGCAATCATGCATCATACAAAATGGGGACAAAAATGGGGAGATCCAGTAACAAAAAATCAATATGGTATACCTTCAGCTTACGAGCATAATGTTATTAGAAGAAGTACAAAACTTCTTGCATCTGGTAACTTTAGAGCATCAATCGCTGTTACACCTATTCACGAATCTCAAGGAATAATCACACCAAATGGTCTTTTCTTCTCTCGTTCTCATGGTGGTACTGCACATGTAGACCCTAATGAGTATCGTTTAATGATTCATGGTTTAGTTGAAAAGCCTATCGTTCTTACACTTGCCCAGCTTAAACGCTACCCAAGTGTAACACGTACTCACTTCATCGAGTGTCCAGCAAATGGTGGACAAGAGTGGAGAGGGCCACAGTTTAACTCAGTTCAATTTGCTAAAGGTTTTATGGCTTCAGCTGAGTGGACTGGTGTTTACATTAAAACAATCCTTAAAGACTTAGGTCTTAAGCCAACTGCACAGTGGATGCTAGCTGAGGGTTCAGATAACTCTAAAATGGGTAGAACTATTCCAGTTGATAAAGTACTTGATGATGCTATGATTGTTTGGGGACAAAATGGTGAAGCACTTCGTCCTGAGCAAGGATACCCAGCAAGACTACTTCTTCCAGGTTGGGAAGGTAACTTATGTGTTAAGTGGTTACGAAGATTAGAGTTTTCACAAGAGCCTTGGTACTGTAAAGAAGAGACTTCTAAATATACAGATCTTAAACCAACGGGTAAAGCTATCCAGCATTTCTATGCGAACGAAGTAAACTCAACAGTAACTTCACCGTCTCCAGAAATTCCGTGGACTGACTTAAAAGATGGCGATTTAGTAGAAATTGAAGGTCTTGCATGGTCTGGTATGGGAACTATTACAGGTGTTGATTTATCATTTGATGGTGGTCGCAACTATGTAGAAGCAAAACTCAAAGGTTTAGTACTCGAGAAATCGTGGACTCGCTGGTCTTATATGCATACATATAAAAAAGGTGAAAAACTTTTACTTACATCACGTGCGATGGATGATGCTGGCTATATACAACCTACTATTGATCAAGAAGTCAGTGTTATGGGTGTAGAAGCAGTTTATCATAGAAATGCCGTTGAGACTTGGGAAGTAACAGAAGAAGGAAAGGTGAATCATGTTCAAATTAGAAGCGTATAATAAATTACTAGTTTCTGCTTCAGTAGCTGCAGTAGTTGCATTCTCTGTAGTAGGTTGTATGGAAGGTGGTGCAACACCATCAAGTTCTGATGCTTCTGTTTCACTTGATATAGATGGTGGAGTTTCATATCCAGTACGTGGGAATAAAGCTGGTTCATACTATGTCAACCCTCAAACTGTAGATATCAAAGTAAACCATGGTCGCATTCCAAATGATGCAGAATTAGCACGTTGGGATACTGATTTACAACCACCAACAGAGTTAAGCCCTGAAGGTCATGGTATACCTGAGGGTAGTGGTTCTGTTGAAGATGGTGAAGAGATTTACGAAGCACAGTGTGTAATGTGTCATGGCGACTTTGGTTCAGGTGGTGGTGGATATCCAGCACTCTCTAAAGGTAATGCATATGACTTACAAAAAACTTTAACAAATAACCGTTGGAAAGATCCAGAAGCTGATGGTCCAACACGTGTATTTGGTTCATACTGGCCTCAAGCTACTACTCTTTGGTGGTACATTAGAGATGGTATGCCTCACCCATTTTCAGATAGTTTAAGTGTTGATGAGACTTATGCTTTGACTGCATATATCTTAAACATAAACGAAATTGAAATAGATGGTGAAGAAGTTGATGATGAGTATGTACTTGATCGTGCAAAATTCTTAAAAATAAAAATGCCAAATGTTGATGGTTTTGAGCCAAACATTGCTGGTGCAAATGCACTACCAGTTGTAAGAACTTACTTCGGTAAAGCATCGAACTTTGGTGGACAAAACTTAAATCAAGGTGCTGTTCGCTGTATGACAGATTGTCAAAAGCCAACTGCAAAAACTAAATATATTCAAAATGGAGGAATTAAAGATTTTATTCCACCAATGAATGTAACTAGAGATTTACCAAAGAAAGAAGCTGTAGCTATTGATGTTAAAAAAGTATACACTGAGAGTTGTGCAATGTGTCACTCTGCATTCCTCTCACCAGGAAGTGCTGACTGGGCAGGATACACTCCAAAAGGTATAGACAAAGTTTATGCTAATGGTATCAATGGAACTGAGGGTGGTATGCCTGCTAAAGGTGGAACAGACCTTTCAGATGCAGACTTTAAAACTATGGTAGATTATCTAATCTCTGGAAAAGTAAAATAACAAAAGGAAAAATTATGGAAAGAAGAAATTTTTTAAATGTAACTTTAGGTGCGTTAGCTTTAGCTGTTGTACCTGCAAGTGTTAAGGCTGAAGATTATAGAGCAACTAAACCTGCTGTATGGTCTGCTACACACTGTTGATGATGCTCTAAAAGCAATGTATGGAACTACTACTCTTATTGAGAAAGGTGTTTCTTTAACTGCACCAGATGTAGCAAGTAATGGTGGAGCAATCCCTGTTGATTTTTCAACTGACTTAGATATAAAATCAATAGCAGTGTTTCAAGATGCAAACCCTGAAGCTGCAGTATGTGCTTACACAGTAACTAAGTACTCTATTAATAAATACTCTATTAAAATTAAAATGGGTAAATCAGGTACTATTACTATAGTTGCTGAGGGTAACGATGGTAAACTATATGCAGCTAAGAAAACTTTAGATGTTGCACTTGGTGGATGTGAAGGTTAATCCCTTCTCACTCCCTAGAAATAGAAAATAATTAACAAAGGTATATTATGAAAGTAAAAGCAAAATTAAAAAATGGTGTTATCAAAGTTAAGGCTATGGCTAAGCACGAGATGTCTACATTTAACATGATGGAGAAAAAAACTGGAAACCGTGAAGATGCAAATTTTATCACTCACATTACTGGTACAATAAACGGAGAGACTGTTCTTGACCTCTCTACTTCTCAATTTTTATCTAAAAACCCTATCTTCAAATTTGAACTTAAGGGTGATACATTTAAAAAGGGCGATAAGCTTCTTATGAGCTGGGTTGACCGTAAAGGTGGAACTGGTAAAGGTAAAGGTAAAATCAAATAATAAGCATCTCTGCTTATTAAGATTTATACCAACACCACAGATGATGATAAACATTTTTTTAAATCTTTATCATCACTCTACTTCTATACACTAATATAAAATTCAAGAGACTTCAATTATGATTGGCACTGTTAAAAAATTGTTTATTACACAAAATGATGCAAACAAAACTCGTAAAAATGTAAACAAAATTATTGTTGATGAAGCTGGTATTGTAGATGATAAATTTTACAATAAAAATATCATGCGCTCAATTCTTATAACTTCTACAGAGAGTTATAAACTCGCACAAGAAAATGAGATAAATATTCAAGACTGGTAGTTTAGGTGAAAATATTTTAATTGATATAAATCCATACTTACTCTTTACAAGGTGATAGAATTAAAATTGGGGATGCAATACTTGAAATAACTCAAAAACTGCACTTTATGTCAAGGTCTCTCTTCAATAGACTCTAAGCTACCTAAAACTACTCAAAGCACGATAGAGGAATTTTTGCTAAGTTCGTAGAGGGCAGTTCCAAAATTAGTTTTAGGTTCCCCCAGTACAGATTTTAAATTCTTAATCTAATTTATATAAAAAATAATGCTAGAATAATTACAGAATTATATCACTCAAGGAAAAATAGATGAAAAAGATATACACACTCCTAATCGTTGCACTAATGGCAATGTCAATTGTTGGTTGTAGCACGACTGCTCAAGCTCCTGTAGAACCTAAAAAAATACAAGATGTACAAGTCTTTTCAACACCAAATGCTGACGGAAATATTACAATCAAGTCAATCGAAGCTGCATTTGATGGTGTAGGACTTGAAATTCCTGGTAACAACGATATGAATAAACCATTTTCTAAGAGATTTGGTAAACTCCATTACAAAATTTATAACTTAGCAATGTATATAAACAGTGACCTTACATTTAAGCTTATAAAAAAGTACCCTAGTTTTGGTGCACTGACTCCATTAACTATGTCAATTTGGGAAGGTAAAGAGGGATGTATGAATATCTCTACATTAACTATCAATGGTATGGCTAGATCAACTGGTATCCCTGTAACAGACCCTGACTTAATTGCTTATGCAGAGTTAATCCATAAAGGTCTAAAAACTGCTATGCCACATGGTACTTTTAAAGATTTAAACCATACTGTAAAATTTCCAGGAAAAACACTGGCTACTAACTTTGAGATGGAACTTGACTTAGATGGTCAGTCTCCTGAAGACTTTATAGAAGAGTTTGAAGCAGAATTTGAAGGTGAGATGGAACCTTTAGGTTTTTTACTTCCTAACTATACTAATGTTCAAGAAGAAATTTTTGATGACAGAGGCTATACAGGTGTATATGATTTTTATCACACTTACTCAATCTGTAAATTTGATGTAATTTATCCTGTTTCAGAGAATCATCCAGAGGCTGGTGCATGGGCTCCATGCTCATTTTATCTTTACAAGAAAGTTGGCGAAAACAAAATGCATATGGGTTTCTTATCAGTTGAAAACTGGATTACTACAATAGGTATGACAGATGATGAAGAAGGAACAAAAAAGCTTCGTGAAGCACAAAAGCTTATTGAAAATGTTATCAATGAGATGAGTGAATAAAAGTATTTAAACCTGTATTTATACAGGTTTAAATCTTCATTAAAAAATATATAAACTATTATATGTAGCTTATATATTTTTTAATACTAAAGGGACAACTATATGAAATTACTTCAGACAATACTTACTGCATTAGCTATAAGTATTTTATTTCAAGCTAATATATCAGCAGACAATTCATTTACACCTAGCACAAACACAAAACTAGCAGTTGAGTACACAATCGATGGTAATATAGATGAAGATTTTTTAAATTTTCAAAGAAAACACTGAGGATGTTGGCTTTTTTTTAAACGACCCTCACCATAATGTAAATGTTGTATATGAGCAACAAGTTGGTGAAACCTCTTTTAAGTCAGCTCTCCTTTTCATCTTTAGTAAATGATAAGATAGCAGGACCACTTATGAATATTAGACCCTCGTATCGGTGGCTTTTACTCCTTTTAACCTAGTTATCATCATATAGAAAAATCTGATAATAAAACAGTCATAACACATATAATGCCCCAGGCTGCTTTAGA
>JAUZRZ010000067.1 GCA_030949945.1 Sulfurimonas sp.
CTCTCTATCTTTCTACTTGAGGAATGTTCCCGTAGCCATAAAATAGTAGTGATAATACTTCAGGTTATAAGCTTTAGAGCCACCTTGTCCACCATACCCTTTATGAATATTTGATAAATCACTCTTTGACTATCTCTACAATAAAACGAGCTAAATGCTCTTTAGGTAACCACTCATCTATACTTGGTGGTAATAAATATGCTTGTTGTCTGTTTGAACTAAGGTAATCTCTGCCATGTATAAATCTTTTTTGTTGTATTTATTAGTTCTTATTTTAGCATTTTATTGCTTTTTTATTTGATGAGTGAGTCCGACAGACTCTAGTAGAGTCAGCATCATAAGCATTCTTGACAAGCTCAGATACTGCTGTTTCATGCCTTGCAACAAGTTCTTTACCTAATCTGTCAATAATTCCAGCATCAACAGAGAAACGAACATTATCTTCATCAAATTTTGCTAATTCATTCGATAATTCTAAAATTTTAGAGTAATTTTCAGGTTCACTTTGTAGTATTTTTTGCAACTCATTTCTAATTTCTTCTTGTTTTCCACTATGCCAAAACTCCAAACCTATAAATATTGTTTATTATACTCTTATAAACTTTAAAAAAATTATAGTTTTCAATACATTAGTGCAACATACAAGCTCCAACATAAATGTCAATAAAATTACCTAATGAAATACATATACTTACCTGATACTGTTATACCGTATTGGTATCAAAATTAAAAAAGAAAGATTATTATAACATTTCCATCAAACCACATCAAACCTCCCTCTATTCACCTGTATAAGGAGAGAGACAGCTTTTTTATTTTACCATTGCTAGTAAATTGATTACTATCAGATGGAGTTATTATGGCTAACTTAAGAACGGTTCAAAAGAAAATATCAACAAAAGACGAGGGTGTGTTCTATAAAGAAGTTGTAAATGAAAACAATAAAGTTGTAGATAAAATATTCTTAATCCGTTATAGAGAAAATTATGCCGATAAGCAGATGACTATTGGTAAATTTAGCGAGGGGATACGGCTAGAGTTTTGCAAAGCGAAGCGCATCGATATTTTAAACAAAATCAGACATGGTGAGTTCGTAAGCAAACAATCTAAAATCACTTTTGATGAGGTGTTCAAAAAATATATACAGTGGGCAGAGCATAACAAAAAGACTTGGAAGCAAGATGCTCAACACATTTGAGTTTCATCTTAAAGAGTTTAAAAAATATGACTTAACACCAACTAAAAGCAGAACTCTTTGAAAAACTAAAACAAGAAAAGCTTTCTGATGGTTATAAACCACGAACTGTACAACTTATACTTGGTCTTGCAAGACAAATCATCAACTATGCTATAAATAATGAGCTTATTTTAAACTATGCAAATCCTATCTCAAAGGGAAAAGTTAAAATGCCTGTTTTTGATAACAAACAAATAGGATTTTTAACAAAAGAGCAAGCAAAAAAATTATTGATGATTTTAAAAGCCAACCCCTACCCTCTGACTTATCGCTTAACCGTACTTTTACTCTATTCAGGAGCAAGATTTAGTGAAGTAGCGAGTCTTACATGGGATGATATAGATTTTAACAATAAACTCATCTATTTCAAATCAAACAAAAATGGTAATGATAGAAAAGTGTATATACCTGATGTTGCCTTAGAAGTTTTAAATGATCTCTACAAAGAAAAAACTAGCAATCTTGTAATACCCTCACGCAATAATAAACAACTCATTCAAATGCCAAAACAGTGGCAAGAAGAAGTTGATAAGCTTTTGCCAAATAATGATAAAGCTGGAAAGTACAGAATTACAGTTCATAGTTTGAGGCACACCCATGCATCTTGGATGGCTATATCAGGAATTAGCATTTTGCATATCAAAGAGCAACTTGGGCATAAAAAGCTTGAGATGACTATGCGGTATAGTCATCTAATACCAAATGAGAGGCATGAGAGTACTCAGGTTATTTTTGATAATTTATAAGACTGATGGAAATTTAGTTATTTCACAGTTATCATATATAGCCACATTCGATTTTTAACTTCTTGTCAAATACTATTTTTTCATGCATACAATAATACCGCTCAATGCAAGGCAATTACATTTTACAAAAGCAATTTAAATGCCTTTTTTTGTTATAATCTCAAGCTAATTATGAATAAACAATTATTTTAAAAAAATTTAGTAGGATTATACAATGACAAGTACCGAGCAAAGAAAAAAATTACAACGCCAAATATGGCAAATCGCGGAATGAGGTTCGTGGTTCAGTGGATGGCTGGGATTTTAAGCAGTATGTTCTAGGTGCTTTGTTCTACCGCTTCATAAGTGAAAACTTTGCCGCTTACATTGAAGGGGGTGATCACCGCCATTAAGTTAAGGAATTAACTAAAAAGTAACACAATGAAATTATCTCTTTAAAAGTGGATTTTTCCAGAGTATAAAAGCATATATTAAAATCCAAATAAACCCCTATTTATAGGGATTTAAAAAGGGTTTTTGAAGCACTATCTAGCTATAATATATCTATTATAAGTGCCTAACCAAGAATTAATGTCATATTCTGAACCGAAGCCATCAAGCATTTTTTTAATGTGCTCATGAAAGTTATCAAATGAGTCCATAGCATTCAAATCCGTCCATGTATATTTCATTTCTCTCCAGAGCATCTCAATAGGATTTAGCTCTGGGGAGTAAGGTGGCAAGTATAATATATGTAGTCCTAACTCTTTCCATTCTTGAAGCTTAGCTTTAAACTTTTTACTAGTGTGAGTTGAGGCGTTATCTAATACACAGATAGTTGTTTTTTTAATTTGTTTAGCAAATTCATCAAAAAAACCTATAACAACATCAGTATCAACTTTTCCGAGTAAGCATTTTATAAAATACACTTTTTTTATCTGTATTAAGAAATCCAAGTACATTAATTCTTTTTGTAAATCTTATTGATGGGATAAGTGCAGGTGTCCCAACTGCCGACCATCTATACGGAATATTTGAATTAAGTGAAAAACCACTTTCATCATAAAAGGAGAGTTCACAAAGTCCTTCTTTTACCCATTCTCTAAGCATTTTAAGCTGAATAAACTTATCGAAATAGTTTTTCCATTTACTATTTTTCATAATGACCTTTTAGCTCTCTTATAGCTAAGACCAATCTTTCTAAAAAATCTTTTTAAAGTTCGTTTGCTTACTTCAAGAGTAGTGAACTCTTTTTCTAAGGCTAATAGAATCTCATTTACATTATAGTTTTTTATATACATCTTGATTGAAGACTCATGTTTAGCTATTGTTAATTTAGGCTTTCTCCCTCTACCTGCCAACTCATGAACTGTACTTATATTATCTTGATTAAATCTATCAAACCACCGATAGAGTGTTCTTTGTGAATATCCAATTATTTCTACTATTTCTTGAACTTTTTCCCTTGATTACTCAATAGAAGTGCTTGAGCTCTCATTCTACTCTTATGTTTTTTATTTGTTTTTATAACTTCTTGTAATTGCTGTATTACTTCTTGTTTTAGGCTTATATATCTCATATATTTCTCTAAGCATTTTTCAATCCAGTTTTATGTCATTAATTTTGGTTAGGCACTTATTAAGGGTTGGTTATGTTAAAAAAAACTGCTGGATTTTCAGCGGTTTTGAGAAATAAAAAAAAGAGAAGTGTTATTCCAAACTAAACATAAGATTGGAGTGAATTCATTCACAAGAGCAAGAAAGCTAGGATTTGATAAAATTATGACTATGATGATTAAAAAGAGTAATAAATCTTTACAAAACAGTATCAATGACACTCAATTAACATTGGGTGAAGATGTTACTATCACCAATAGTGCATATACTCAAGCAAGAGCTAAATTAAACTATACTGCTTTTAAAGAGTTTGCAGAGATAGCTCGTGATATGTTTTATGAAGATGGAGAGTATGAAACCTATAAAGGCTTTAGAATACTTGCAATAGATGGTTCTGTAACTACACTCCCTAATACAGCAGATGTAAAAAAGAGTTTAATCCAATGAAGGTTAAATGCCAAATAAAAGATTTTGCTAAAGATGTATCTCAAGGAAGAGTATCTTGTTTGTTTGATGTACTTAATAATATTGCAATTGATTCCTCTATCACCAATAAGAATAAAAGTGAAGATAATGACCTCATAGCTTATGATGAGAGAACTTTAGCTCTACAACACCTATGCGATTGTACATTAGATGATTTAACTATCATGGATAGAGGATATCCATCGTTTGAAGCTATTTGCAGCAGTGCATAACAATACAAATATACTTTGTAGATTAAGAAGGAATATATTCTCAAAAGCAAAGTCCTTGTTTAATGCACATAGTGAGAGAAAAGATGTAATACTTGAGATTAATGCACCTAAGTATCTCAAAGAAGAATTACGAGAAAATAATATCCCTACAAAAATGAAAATCAGATTTGTACAAGTTATCTTAGATAACGGTACAGTAGAAGTATTAGCGACAAATGTACTGAGTAATGATAAACTAAAAACATCTGACTTTAAAGAACTCTATGCTCTAAGATGGGGGAATAGAAACATATTTCGACCTTATTAAAAATAGACTCTCACTTGAAAACTTTACGAGGTCAAACAGCCCTTGCAGTAAAGCAGGACTTCTTTGCAACTATATTTCTCACAAACTATGAGTCAATGATGACTTACGATATGAACGAAGAGTTAAAAGAGACAACTAAAGATAATAAGTATATTCAAAAGATAAATAAAGCTGTGTCATTCAATCTTATAAAGCATAAGGTATTTGATCTTTTATACCTTGATAACCCACTAGATGAGATGCTAGAGCAGATGGAAAAGCTATTTTTAACCAATACAATAGTTATACGACCTGATAGAAAATCAAAACCACGACTTGATAAAGATATACATAAATCCACGATTGCCACCAATTCGATAAATCACCTTAAAAGGAAAAAGAAAAATGTTGGGAATTAGTCAGATGGAAGTCCGTAACTATGGTATTTGTAGGCTTAACTTAATGCCGTTGGGGGGGGGTGATGATAGTGTTGATTATGGTACTTTTGATGATGATGATAAAAATATTATAGCTATAAAAGATGATGCTGTTAAAACTAAAGGGTATTTCATTTACCCTAGTCAGCTTTTTAAAAATGTAGTAAAAAATGCAAAAACTAATGAAAGCCTCAATACTGATTTAGCTAAAGTATTTACTGCTATTGAAAGCTCCTGCCAATGGCTACGATTCTGAAGACGATATCAAATGGCTATTTGCTGACTTTGACACCACAAGTAACCGACTGGGTAACACAGTAATAGATAAAAACTCTCGTTTATCTGCTGTACTTACAGGTGTAGCAGGACTTGACTTTGGAAGATTTGAGGAGAATCAAATCGACCTTTTTGGTGATGCTTATGAGTTTCTAATCTCAAACTATGCAGCCAATGCAGGTAAATCAGGGTGTGAGTTCTTCACCCCTCAAAGTGTCTCAAAACTCATAGCCCAACTCGCCATGCATAAACAAGACAAAGTAAACAAGATTTACGACCCTGCAGCAGGTTCAGGTTCCCTTCAACGGCATTAAGTTAAGCCTACAAATACCATAGTTACGGACTTCCATCTGACTAATTCCCAACATTTTTCTTTTTCCTTTTAAGGTGATTTATCGAATTGGTGGCAATCGTGGATTTATGTATATCTTTATCAAGTCGTGGTTTTGATTTTCTATCAGGTCGTATAACTATTGTATTGGTTAAAAATAGCTTTTCCATCTGCTCTAGCATCTCATCTAGTGGGTTATCAAGGTATAAAAGATCAAATACCTTATGCTTTATAAGATTGAATGACACAGCTTTATTTATCTTTTGAATATACTTATTATCTTTAGTTGTCTCTTTTTAACTCTTCGTTCATATCGTAAGTCATCATTGACTCATAGTTTGTGAGAAATATAGTTGCAAAGAAGTCCTGCTTTACTGCAAGGGCTGTTTGACCCGTAAAGTTTTCAAGTGAGAGTCTATTTTTAATAAGGTCGAAATATGTTTCTATTCCCCCATCTTAGAGCATAGAGTTCTTTAAAGTCAGATGTTTTTAGTTTATCATTACTCAGTACATTTGTCGCTAATACTTCTACTGTACCGTTATCTAAGATAACTTGTACAAATCTGATTTTCATTTTTGTAGGGATATTATTTTCTCGTAATTCTTCTTTGAGATACTTAGGTGCATTAATCTCAAGTATTACATCTTTTCTCTCACTATGTGCATTAAACAAGGACTTTGCTTTTGAGAATATATTCCTTCTTAATCTACAAAGTATATTTGTATTGTTATGCACTGCTGCAAATAGCTCAAACGATGGATATCCTCTATCCATGATAGTTAAATCATCTAATGTACAATCGCATAGGTGTTGTAGAGCTAAAGTTCTCTCATCATAAGCTATGAGGTCATTATCTTCACTTTTATTCTTATTGGTGATAGAGGAATCAATTGCAATATTATTAAGTACATCAAACAAACAAGATACTCTTCCTTGAGATACATCTTTAGCAAAATCTTTTATTTGGCATTTAACTTTCATTGGATTAAACTCTTTTTTACATCTGCTGTATTAGGGAGTGTAGTTACAGAACCATCTATTGCAAGTATTCTAAAGCCTTTATAGGTTTCATACTCTCCATCTTCATAAAACATATCACGAGCTATCTCTGCAAACTCTTTAAAAGCAGTATAGTTTAATTTAGCTCTTGCTTGAGTATATGCACTATTGGTGATAGTAACATCTTCACCCAATGTTAATTGAGTGTCATTGATACTGTTTTGTAAAGATTTATTACTCTTTTTAATCATCATAGTCATAATTTTATCAAATCCTAGCTTTCTTGCTCTTGTGAATGAATTCACTCCAATCTTATGTTTAGTTTGGAATAACACTTCTCTTTTTTTATTTCTCAAAACCGCTGAAAATCCAGCAGTTTTTTTTAACATAACCAACCCTTAATATAATAGATATATTATAGCTAGATAGTGCTTCAAAACCCTTTTAAATCCCTATAAATAGGGGTTTATTTGGATTTTAATATATGCTTTTATACTCTGAAAAATCCACTTTTTAAAGAGATAATTTCATTGTGTTACTTTTTAGTTAATTCCTTAACTTAATGGCGGTGCAGGTTCCCTCTTTTACAGGCAAAAACATTTTGATAACCACATCATAGAAGAAGGTTTTTTGGTCAAGAGATTAACCATACTACTTATAATCTTGCACGTATGAATATGTTTTTACACAACATCAATTATGACAAGTTCAACATGAAGCTAGGCAACACTCTTATAAACCCCCATTTTGGTGATGATAAACCCTTTGATGCTATCGTATCCAACCCTCCTTACTCGGTAAACTGGATTGGTAGCGATGACCCAACGCTTATAAATGATGACCGTTTTGCTCCTGCAGGAGTACTCGCTCCTAAGTCTAAAGCTGATTTTGCTTTTGTACTTCATGCTCTGAACTACCTATCTAGTAAAGGTCGTGCCGCTATTGTCTGTTTTCCGGGTATCTTTTACCGCGGTGGTGCTGAGAAAAAAATCCGCCAATATTTAGTAGACAATAACTATGTAGAAACCATCATATCTTTAGCCCCTAATCTCTTTTTGGTACTTCTATAGCCGTTAATATCCTTGTGCTTTCTAAACACAAGACAGAAAATAGTACACAGTTTATTGATGCTAGTGCCTTGTTTAAAAAAGAGACAAATAACAATGTTTTAACGCACGAAGGTAAGAACAACCACATCGAGCAAATCATGCAAGCATTTGATACACAAACCGATGTTGCACACTTTACTAAGCTAGTAGACAATGAAGAGATAGCTGAAAATGACTATAACTTATCGGTTAGTTCTTATGTAGAAGCTAAGGATACTCGTGTTAAAACAGATATTACTAAACTCAATGCGGAGCTTAAAATTACGGTGAAAACTATCGATAAACTACGTGCCGATATTGATACTATTGTAGCGGAAATAGAAGAGTGAGTGATTTAAACTATATGGCTAAATTTCTTGATGGGATTGAAGTAAATTGGAAAAGTTTAGGTGAAGTTGCAGGGTATGAACAACCAACGAGATACTTAGTAAAATCAAAAAACTATAGTGATGAATTTAAGACACCTGTTTTAACAGCAGGTAAAACTTTTATTCTAGGATATACAGATGAAACTGATGGTATAAATAAAGCATCAGAAAATCCTGTTATTATTTTTGATGATTTTACAACTGCGAATAAATGGGTTGATTTCGATTTCAAAGCTAAATCATCAGCTATGAAGATGATTACATCAAAAGATGAAGAAAAATATTTATTGAAGTATGTTTATTATTGGCTTAATACCTTACCAAGTGACTTGGTTGATGGTGACCATAAACGTCAATGGATTAGTAATTATTCAAATAAAACAATCCCAATCCCTCACCCAGATATCCAATCTGAAATAGTCCGTATTTTAGACACCTTTACAGAGCTTACAGCGGAGCTTACAGCTCGTAAACAGCAGTATAATTACTATCGTGATCAGTTATTAAGTTTTGAAGAGAGAGAAGTTGAGTGGAAAAGTTTAGGGGATCCCGAGATTGGTGAGTTTATTCGTGGGAAACGTTTTGTTAAGACTGATATGATATCTAAAGGTATCCCCTATATTCATTATGGACAAATGTATACACATTATGGCATCTGGACAGATGAATCAAAATCATTTGTTAGCCCTGAATTAGTTGAAACTAAAAAGCTTCGAACTGCTGAAAAAGGTGATGTAGTTTTTGTTGCGGCTGGTGAAACTATTGAAGATATCGGTATGGGTACAGCTTGGTTTAGTGAAGAGAATGTGGTTATTCACGATGCCTGTTTTTTCTATAAATCTAAATTAAACGCCAAGTATATAGCATACTATACTCGAACGAACTTTTTAAAAATCAAATTCGTAAAAGTGTTTCTTCTGGTAAAATTTCAGCTATAAATGCTAAGGGACTAGGTAAAGTTATCATTCCCATTCCATCCATGGATGAACAAGCTCGTATCGTCACCATCTTAGATAAATTCGAGACCCTAACTAACTCGATTAGCGAAGGTCTACCCCACGAGATTAAGTTACGCCAACAGCAGTATGAATACTATCGTGAACTACTTTTAAACTTTCCTAAACCACAAGTAAAGGCATAGTATGGCAGAGATATTAAAACAGATAGCACAAAAACTTAAAGATTCATCTAAAAAAGTTCAACTCATTTATGCCTTTAATGGTGTAGGGAAAACACGACTTTCACGCGAATTTAAAGAGTTAATCAAAGTTACTCCAAGCGAGGAAGAAGACAATGAAGGTTTTGATGACTCAGAACTATCACAAAAAAATATTCTTTATTATAGTGCTTTCACGGAAGATTTATTTTATTGGGACAATGATTTAGCTGATGACGAAGAGAGAAAATTAAAAATTCACCCTAATTCTTTCACTAACTGGGTATTTATTCAGCAAGGACAAGACCAAAATGTTATTACAAATTTTCAACACTACACAAATGATAAACTAACACCTAATTTTAATCAGGAATATACTCTACAAGATGATAATGACAATGCAATTATTATAAAAGCCTTTTCAGAAGTCACATTCTCTTTTAAACGAGGTAATGAAGAGCCCAATGACAATATAAAAATTTCAAAAGGGGAAGAAAGTAATTTTATCTGGAGTATTTTTTATACATTAATTGAAGAAGTAGTTAGTGAACTCAATAAATCTGAACTAGACTATGATGATACCAATCCATTTCATAACATAGAGTATATATTAATTGATGACCCTGTAAGTTCTTTGGATGAAAATCATTTGATAGAGTTGGCTGTAAATCTAGCACAATTAATAAAATTAAGTGATTTTGAAAAAACAAACTTAAATTTATTATATCAACGCATAACCCGCTTTTTTTATAATGTATTATTCAATGAACTTGGATTAAAAAGTAAAAAAGGTAGTTATATGCTTGTTAAAAACGAGGATGGAAGCTTTGAATTAAATGAAAAATATGGAGATTCAAATAAAAGTTTCTCATATCATTTATATTTAAGAGATACTATTAGGCAAGCGATAATTAATGAAGAAGTTTCAAAATATCATTTTATTTTATTACGTAACTTATATGAAAAAACAGCGAATTTCTTAGGTTATGCACAATGGTCTGACCTTTTACAAAATGATAATAGAGAAGCATATATAAGCCGTATTATGAATTTTTATAGTCACCGTACTTTGACAGGTGAAGAGGTAGCAGAACCAACAGAACCAGAAAAGAAAACAGTAAAATTGTTGTTTAATCATTTAATTAATAACTCCAAATTTTTGCAAGAGGTAGAACAAAATGAGTCATGAAACAAAAACCATAGCAGAATCAAACAACTTCATCGTCTTAGACAAGTACACCAAGATTGAGCAAAGAAAGCAGTAGCTATCAAACTGAAGCTGACTTAGAGCGTGAACTTATCGCTGACCTGCAAAACCAAGGGTATGAGTATCTAAGTGATTTAAACAATCCTACAAAGATGTTAGCTAATGTGCGTGAGCAGTTACAAAAGCTTAATGCTATGAAATTTTTAGAAGATGAGTGGTTGCGTTTTGTACCAGCAGTACTTGGACAAGCCTAGTGATAACAGCATTGACAAAACGCGTAAGATACATGATGACTATATTTATGATTTTGTTTTTAATGATGGGCATATACAAAACATCTACCTACTAGATAAAAAAAGATAAGCCGAAATAAAAGTACGGGTTATCAAGCAGTTTGAACAGACGGGCTCACAGGCAAATCGTTATGATGTGACTATCTTAGTGAATGGCTTGCCTTTGGTGCAGATAGAGCTAAAAAAACGAGGTGTTGCTATCCGTGAAGCTTTTTAATCAAGTCCACCGTTACTCTAAAGAAAGTTTTAACACTGAGAACTCTCTTTATAAATATCTACAACTGTTTGTAATCTCTAATGGTACCGATAGCCGTTACTTTGCAAACTACCACGAAACGGGACAAAAATAGCTTTGATTTTACGATGAAGCTGGGCAAGTCTGACAACTCTTTGATTAAAGATTTAAAAGATTTCACAACTACCTTTTTTAATAAAAACACTTTGTTAAATGTGCTTATAAATTACTCTGTTTTTGATGTGAGTGATACTCTACTTGTCATGAGACCATATCAAATAGCCGCAACTGAGCGTATTGTAATGGAAGATAAATAGTGCCTATAATGCTAAAAATTGGAGTACCTTAGAGTGGTGGTTACATTTGGCATACCCCTATTTGGTTCAGGTAAACATTAACCAGTTTTAAAGCGGCACGACTTGCTACTGAACTTGACTTTGTGGAAAAGGTCTTTTTTGTAGTAGACCGTAAAGACTTGGACTTTCAAACCATGAAAGAGTACCAACGTTTTTCACCTGATAGTGTGAATGGCTCAGAAAGTACTGCAGGGCTAAAGCGTAACATTGACAAAGATGATAATAAAATCATCGTTACAACAATTCAAAAGCTCAACAACCTAATGAAAAGTGAAAATGCATTAAGCATCTATAGTAAGCAAGTGGTCTTTATCTTTGATGAGGCACACCGCTCGCAGTTCGGTGAAGCACAAAGAACCTAAAGAAAAAGTTTAAAAATTCTATCAGTTTGTTTTAGTTTCGTACACCTATCTTTGCTCAAAATGCTTTAGGTGCAGAAACAACGGCTACTGTGTTTGGTAGAGAGTTACACTCTTATGTGATTACTGATGCTATTCGTGATGAGAAGGTGTTGAAGTTTAAAGTAGACTACAACGATGTACGTCCACAATTTAAAGAACACGAGACAGAACAAGATGAGAAAAAGCTAAATGCATTTGAAAATAAACAAGCTTTATTGCACCCTGAGCGTATTGGCGAGATTTCGCAGTACATCTTAAATAAGTTCAAGCAAAAAACACATAGAAAACAAGCAGGAGGCAAGGGCTTTAATGCGATGTTTGCTGTTAGTAGTGTGGATGCTGCTAAACTCTACTATGAAGCACTTGAATCTTTACAAAAAGAGGATTCCAAACCGCTTAAAATAGCGACTATTTTCTCTTTTTCGGCGAACGAAGAGCAAAATGCTGTAGGGGAAATAGGCGATGAAAGTTTTGATCTTTCTGCCATGGATAGTAGTGCTAAAGAATTTTAAGTAGGGTTATTGATGATTATAATGACATGTTTAAAACTAACTATGGTGTAGATAGTAACAGAATATTATTATTATGACCTTGCCAAGAGAGTAAAGAATCGCAGAAGTAGACTTGCTTATTGTTGTAGGGATGTTTTTAACGGCTTTGATGCACCACACGCTAAACACATTGTTTGTGAGATAAAATCTTCGTTATCATGGTTTAATGCAAGCCTTTTCCACTGCTAACCGTATTTATGATGCGACTAAGACTTTTTGGGAATATTGTAACCTTTCGCGATTTAGAAAAAGCTACGGTTGATGCTATCACCCTCTTTGGAGATAAAAGTACTAAAAATGTAGTCTTAGAAAAAAGTTATAAAGAGTATATGGAAGGCTTTAGCGATATAGTAACGAGGTAAAGCACGTCGTGGGTTTATCAGAGGTTGTTACAGAGCTAGAAGAACGCTTTGCTAACTCGCGATGAGATTGTTGGAAGAAAGTGGGTAAAAAGAGTTTGTTAAACCTATTTGGTGAGAATATTTGCGGGCAGAAAATGTACTGCGAAACTATGACGAATTTGCAGGGTTTGCAAGCTCTTCAAACTTAGACGATGAAGCTGATAAGATACAAGCTGTAGACGAAAGTTTAAAGAGAAGCACCATATCTAGGTGATGATGATTTAGCACTTATACAAAGCATTCTATACCACCCCAATTAGTCAAGACAACTTTTCCAAAATCCTTATTCCATCCTAGTGTGTAACCTTAGGCTACACTTTTCTCCTGAGTGTTAAAAATTTCCTTGTTAATTTTCAAACTCTCAAAGTAAACATTCATCGGTTTTTATAATCAAGTGTTTCATGAAATCTCCTGTAATTGTAAAATTGCATATAGTCTGCTACATCTTCTTTTAGCTCTTTAATTGTGTTATATTGGTTCAAGTAAATTCTCTCTACTTTAGCACTTCGCCAGAACCTCTCAATTGCTATATTATCTGTTGCTCTGCCAACTCCATCCATTGAGATTATGATGCCATTATCTTTAAGCTTTTGTGTATGAACATAGCTAGTATATTGACTCCCTTGATCAGTGTTAAATATCTCTGGTTTTCCATACTTCAGAAGTGCTTCATCAAGGACATCCATAACCAGAGCTGTATCCATAGTGTTAGAGATTCGCCAACTAAGTACTGCCTTGGAGTACCAATCAATAACAGCAGCTAAGTAAACCATACCACCAGCTATCTTTGTAGCGGGTAGCTTATGCATTTCCCGCCCGTTAGCCACCACCTTATTCTTCTATAGTCTGTTGTGATATATATTAACTGCATTTTATTTTTTTTATTGCTTATTACATATATGCTTATATTACACATCTTTTGTATGTTGTTTTTGTACATATTGCTTTTATTATTTTAGCATGTTGT
>JAUZRZ010000065.1 GCA_030949945.1 Sulfurimonas sp.
ACTTATACATCGTACTTTTAAACCTTTCTCAAAATTAAACTTTATGTCATTATCTTTTTAAATTCCAAATAAGATCTAAATAACTTACATAAACCTAGTAGACAAGTTGTTTTATGTAAATAAAAAGTCAAAAAATGATTTTTCTTTTTTTGATTCTTTAGGTTCTATTCTTTCATCAACAAAGTCTGGGTCACCATCTTCGTATATATATTTTGAGACCTTTTGAACATGTAGTTTTACTTTTTTATTACTCTATGACCAATATGCTTTATGTTAGGGACATTCATGGTATATCCTTTTTGTAAACTCGTTCTTGCATTATTATAGTATTATTTACTATATAACCTGCTATAATATTTAATGATTAAAATGAACTTTAGCTCAAATCAAAAAGGTAAAAAATGGAAACAGTAATCATAACTCTCGTAATAATTGCATTTGCAATTGTAATTTTAGTTAAGGGGATAGAATTGTCTCTCAAGCAGACTATGCTTGTGGTAGAAAGACTAGGTAAGTTTCATAGGGTTTTAAGAGGTGGATTAAATTTTATCATTCCTATCGTTGATAGCCCTGTAAATAATCTCACTACTAAAGAGCAGTTGATTGATATACCAAAACAATCAGTAATCACAAAAGATAATGTAAATATATCTATCGATGGTATAGTCTTTTGTAGTGTTGAAAATGCGAAAGAAGCCACTTATAATGTAGTTGATTTTAAAAATGCTATTTCAAATTTAGCGATGACTACTCTTAGAAGTGAGATAGGTTCGATGGAGCTTGATGCAACTCTTTCAAATAGAGATACATTAAATGCAAAACTTCAAATGGCACTTGGAGCTGCATCACTAAACTGGGGTGTGAAAATCACAAGAGTTGAGATTAGCGATATTGCAGTACCAAAAGAGATAGAAATGGCTATGAACTTACAGATGCAAGCTGAGAGAGAAAAAAAGAGCCAAAGAGACAACTGCAGAAGCAGATAAAAGAGCTCAAATTCTAAATGCAGAAGGTTTTAAACAAGAAGAGATTTTAAGAGCAGAAGCGATAGAAAGAATGGCTGATGCTAAAAAATATGAGCAAGAAAAGATTGCTGAGGGTCAAAAAAAATGCGATGGATAGCATTAATGAATCTATGAAAGAGAACAAAGAAGCATCTGAATTTTTACTTGCAAAAGATAGAATTAAAGCATTTGAAAAGTTAGCAGAAAGTGATTCGGCTAACAAGCTTATCTTACCTTATAATGTAACTGAGATGATTGGCTCTATGAGTGTTGTAGGCGATGCACTATTTAAAGGACTAGGTAGTGGAAAATCAGATTCTTAGTCTTATATCTCCAACCATTTTAGTGGCAATTGGTATTGGACTTATTGCTCTTGAAATGATTAGTTTTTCATTTATTTTGTTTTGGTTTGGCTTAGCCTCGATTATAGTAGGAGGATTGTCGCTCTTTCCTATCTATAGTGATGGTTTATGGCAATTAGCAAGTATTGCGATTATTGCTATGGGTTTACTTTTTGTTTTAAGAGCAAAGTTTACAAAAATATTTCTAAAGTCTAAAGATAAAGAGCATAATGACAACTTTTTAAATGAAAAAGGAATTGGTATTATCAAAAATGGTAAGGTTTATTATAAAGCTACTTACTGGGATATTGACTTAGAGAATAATGAAGTTTTTGTAGATGAGGAAAAAGTTACTGTACTTGGTACAGGTAAAGGTATTGCTCATATACAAAAACTAATAAGTGCCTGACAAGAATAAATGCCATAATTCAATGAGAAAAGAAGCTATAAGATGTGAGGCAAAAAGACTTAGGAGCTACTAGTAGCTTTAAGTATTTTTAACGAAGCAGATTGTAGCTTCTTTCTCACCCGTAGAGCAACCTTTAAAAGGCTTACCTTCTGTGTTAAACTTCATTCAACGATACTAGTATCGCCAAATAAAGTTTGCCTTGAATCTAAACCTTTTAAAGATTGTTGAATATGACATTTATTCTTGTCAGGCACTTACATTAGTTGTGAGATATACTTTTATTTACAAGTTCTCCATTTGTATCCATTTTGTAAGCTGCTCCAAAACCAAGGACTAAACTTCTCTCTTGTGGGGATATTTTGATGATTTTAAAATCTTTCATAGTTCGTAAAAATGAAAGCTGATCGCCGTATCTTTCATCAAAAAGTTTAAAAATTTTCTCCTCATCCTCTTCAACACCACAAACTGCACTAAAATAAAGTCTCTTTCTTGCATAAATATGCTCTGCGTTTGCTTCATCTTCGATGATAAGTATATGTGCTTTTTTTGTTTGCACCATATTTGTAAAGTGTGGAAGGTTTGAGCTGACACTTACATAGTAATCCTCACCTAGCTTCACAAAAGGTGCATAGTTTGTAAGGGGTTCGTTTTGTTCACTAACTGATGAGATGATTAAACTAAATTTGTCTTTGTCAAAATTGTTAAACTCTTCTATAATTTCTTGATTTTCCATACATATCCTTATTTGGCTTGTTTTCTTTGGGCATTATAGTAGAAAAAAATTAATTCCTTATCCATTTGAGCTTTACTTTTGTTATAATTCTCCCTAAGGATATATATGAAGAAAATTATTGGTTTAGCTATTATCGCATTAGGAATTTTTTTAGAGGTGATGTGGCTAGGGTTTGTGTTTGGTAGTATAGTTATAGGTGTTTTACTTCTTATCTTCGCACCAAGAATTCTCTTTTTTCCATTTAACTTCTTTTTACTCATGGGTGTACGACTTATTTATGCAGATGCTTTTAAAAAATTTGAAGAGGCTCGTAGAAATGGTGGGAGCTATAGCTACTCTTATAGTAATTACTCAAGCCGAAGTGGTACTTACTCGCAGCCTACATCAAGAGATAAAATGGCAGAGTACTATGCAGAACTAGAGTGTAGTGAGAGTGATGACTTCTCAGTTGTGAAGAAAAACTATAGACGACTTATGAAAGAGCATCATTATGACTCACTTGTAAGTAAGGGACTTCCTAAAGATATGTTAGAGTTTTCAGAGGAAAAGACAAAAAGACTCAACGAAGCTTATGCTGCGATAAAAGAGGCAAGAGCTTAAGCTATGAAACTCTCAGATGTAAGTGCCATTTTAAATAAGAAAGAGCGACTTCTGACGCAAACATACTTTGACCTACAGCGTCACTTTGAAGAGAAGTATGGTAATGATACTGTAGTGTTTATGGAGATAGGTACTTTTTATGAGGTTTATGAAGTAAACAATGATGAAGTCCAAGTTGGAAAAGCAAAAGAGATAGCCGAACTCCTCAACATTCAGCTCACCAAAAAAAATAAAAATATCATAGAAAATTCAGATAAAAATCCTTTACTCGCAGGTGTTCCCGCTGTAAGTTTTGAGCGCTACTTAAGCCGTATAATCTCAGAGCAAAAATATACAGTCATCGTTGTAAAACAAAAAGGAACTCCCCCAAAGATAAGCCGTTACATCGCTCAAATAGTCTCTCCTGGAACAAATTTTGACCATATAGTTGATAATGATGATAACTATATAGTCTCTATAGTTGTAGATAAGTACAGAGATGTTTATAGTGTTGGCTACTCAGCCATAGATGTAACTACGGGAAAGACTTGGTTGTATGAGACACACTCAACAAGTGAAGACCCCGCTTATGCACTTGATGAAGTCTTTAACCTTTTAAATGTCTATAGAACAAGTGAGATAGTTGTGACATTTTTAGATGGCATTGACGACCAGCGTCACATCATGCAGTATCTTGAGATTCCCGAGCATTATCACTACTCTGTAAATAACCAAAGACCAAAAATAGAGTTCCAAAATGAACTTTTTAAAGAGGTCTATCAGATACAGTCACTTCTCTCACCCATAGAGCATCTTGACCTAGAACGCAGCCCTATGATAACAGAGTCTCTTGCTATACTTATTCACTTTGTGATAGAACACGACTACCATATAGTACAAAAAATGTCGATGCCGCGTTTAATAGACAATCGCCGTTTTATGTACCTTGGAAACAATGCACTAGAGCAGATGGGCATCATTTCTAAAGATAGAAAAGAGTTAACACTGCTCAAGATGATGGATAAAAGTGCAACAGCTATCGGTCGGCGTTTACTCAAAGAGAGACTGCTTAATCCTATAATGGAAGTAGGGGAGTTAGAACGGCGTTATAATCTCATAGAGAGAGTAAGTTCTCATGTTCGTTACTTAGATGAGATGATGCGAGGTGTGTATGACTTAGAGCGTCTTTCACGTAGACTAAACCTTGGAAGACTGCATCCTTTTGAGATGAACCATGTTTATGACTCTATGCTTGCTGTAAAAGAGTTAATGCTCTATGTTAAAAAACATAAAATTCAAAAAACACCTTTTCATGAGAGTGAAATTGAAGAGTTTTTAAGAGATATAATTAAGAGCATTGACCTTGATGTTTCCCGTCGCTTTACAAACAATACAGTAGATGAAAACTTCTTGATGAATGGTGTTGATGAGACTATAGATACTCTTGTAAAAGAGAATAGTATTATGCTTATCGCATTTGAAGACATTATGAAAAAGATAGAGCTAATCCTAGAGTCAGTAAACGCAGGTAGTGCTTCTAGACATGTCTCTTTAGGACTTTTAGAAAAAGAGGGCTATTACATATCTCTTTCAAAAAATAGGTTTTCTCTTATAGAGAGTGAGTTTAAAAAAGATGTAGAATTTTCAACTTTTAGTGTAAAAAAACTGACAAACTCTGTAAAAATAACCTCTGCATTTACTGATGATTTATCT
>JAUZRZ010000068.1 GCA_030949945.1 Sulfurimonas sp.
TGAAGCTGGTGACATTGTTGCATTTGCTGGAATGGAGACTGTTGATGTTGGTGATACTGTTTGTGATCCTGTAAATCCTGTAGCACTTGACCCAATGCACGTAGAAGAGCCAACTCTTACAGTTGTATTTGCTGTAAATGATTCTCCGCTTGCGGGTAAAGAGGGTAAACATGTAACTTCAAACAAGCTTCGTGAGCGTTTAGAGTTTGAAATGAACACTAATGTTGCTATGAAACTTGAAGTTGTTGGTGAGGGTAAATTTAAAGTTTCCGGTCGTGGTGAGCTTCAAATTACTGTTCTTGCTGAAAATATGCGCCGTGAAGATTTTGAGTTCTCTATCTCTCGCCCAGAAGTTATCGTTAAAGAAATCGAAGGTGTTAAATGTGAACCATTTGAGCATTTAGTTATCGATGTTCCTGAAACTTTATCTGGTGGTGTTATTGAGCGTCTTGGTAAGAGAAAAGCTGAGATGAAATCTATGCTTCCAATGGGTCAAGGTTTCCAACGTATTGAGTTTGAAATTCCAGCTCGTGCTTTAATTGGTTTCCGTGGTCAGTTCTTAACAGATACAAAAGGTGAGGGTGTTATGAATCACTCTTTCTTAGAGTTCCGTCCATTTAGTGGTAGTGTTGAGTCTCGCTCTTACGGTGCACTTATCTCTATGACAAATGGATCTACTTTAGCATTTTCACTCTTTGGTATTCAAAATCGTGGTACTCTTTATATTGGTGTTCAGACTGAAGTTTACGAGGGTATGATTATTGGTGAGCATTCACGTGATAATGACCTTGTTGTTAATCCTATTAAAGGAAAAGCACAGTCAAATGTTCGTTCATCTGGAGCTGATGAAGCTATTAAACTTATCCCACCTCGTGATATGTCACTTGAACGTGCACTAGAGTGGATCGAAGATGATGAGTTACTTGAAGTAACTCCTAAATCTGTTCGTATTCGTAAGAAATTCTTAACAGAATCTGAGCGTAAACGTCACTCTCGCAAATAGAGTTTTCTAACTTCTTCTACGGAATCATTTAATGATTCTATAGAGATAATCAATTTCTATTTTACTACTACTCTTCTACTACTCTTCTGCTACTAACACTCCGCTAACAATTTTATCCTATAATATACCTAAGAAAATATATTTATTAGGATTTAACATGCAAGCAATAAATCAACTCGTTCTTGATGAGAACAATATCGCATTTCACCCAATGATGGGAAACAGTTATCAACTTAATGATATTTCTAAAGAGATTATTACACTTTTACGTGATGGAAAATCAAAACAAGAAGTTGTTACTATGCTTAGTGAACGCTATGATGTTAGTGATAACGAACTCTTTATTGATGTGAGTGACTTCTTCTCTAAACTTAAAGTTTATGGACTTATAACATGAAAGTAGCAGTAAGCGGACTTAACAATACTGATAATCCCGCCCCAGGAGTACCTGTTATAAAGAGTATTTCAAGTAAGCATGAGATAATTGGTTTCTCTTATGACCCTAATGAGCCTGGAAATTATATGAGCTTGACCGAGAAAACTTATCTTATGCCTTATCCCTCTTTAGGTTACGAGGAGTTAAAGAGAAGACTACTTTACATTAAAGAGCAAAGCGGTATAAACGCCATCATTCCAAACCTTGATGCGGAACTTCCTCTTTATATCAAATATCAAAATGAGATAGAATCCCTTGGTATCAAACTCTGTCTACCTTCGAGTGAAAATTTTGAACTACGAAATAAAAATAGGCTAGATTCTCTCTCTAAAGATTTAAATATTGTCTATCCAAAAACTCATGAGGTAAGTTCTGTCTCAGAGCTAGAAAAACTTATTGATGAGGGGAGTAAATTTCCTCTGATGATAAAGGGAAACTACTACAAGGCATACAAAGCACACAATCTTGAGAGTGCCATAGAGTACTTCTATAAAATCTCAAATGAGTGGGGCTTTCCTGTCCTTGTTCAAGATGTAGTAGAGGGCGATGAGATAAACTTTGTTGGAGTAGGCGATGGAGAGGGAACTCTTTGTGGTGGGGTTGCTATAAAAAAGCTGACTACTACTGAGATAGGAAAAATCTGGACAGGGGTAACCATACAAAATGAAAAACTTCTTCAAATAGCCCAAGAGTTTGTTAAACTGACAAAGTGGAAGGGTCCTTTTGAACTTGAAGTGATGGCAAATCTCAATCAAGTATATATGATAGAGATAAACCCGCGTTTTCCTGCTTGGGTCTATTTCGCTACTAGAAATAGGGGTCAATTTACCGCTTATGGTAACAGACATTATGGAGGGTAAAAGGGTAGAGCCCTGCTTGACTTACCCTCAAAACAAGATGTATATCCGTTACACAGGCGAACTTGTAACGGACTTTAGTGATTTTATGAAACTACTCTCAAACAAAGAGTTTTAAGAACTCTTCTTGCCGATTAGGCAAAGCTTTAGTGAGTGAATAAAATTTGGACGTGTTCAAATTATATGAGATTAACAATAGGAACTTTAAGATGGAAAAATTAACTTATGAAAAACCGACAATAAATAAAATAGACTTTGCAATGGCATCAAAATATGGAAGCCCAATTACTACACAAAAAATACGTACAGAGATAGATGGGGTAAGTGTGAATGAACTTACAGAGAAGTTTGGGAGCCCTATTTTTGTCTTTTCTCAAAAAAAGATGGAAGAACTCTACACAAATCTATACTCTGCATTTAGCTCGCGTTATCCTGATGTGCAGTTTGGCTGGAGTTATAAAACAAACTACTTAAATGAGATTTGTAAAGTTTTTCACGACTTAGGTTCATGTGCAGAGGTTGTAAGTGAGTTTGAGTACCAAAAAGCTCGTGCCTTAGGTATAGAGGGAAAAGACATCATCTTTAATGGTCCCTACAAGCCTTATGAAGATTTAAAAATAGCGGTACAAGAGGGTGCAAAAATTCATGTAGATAATCTTTTTGAGTTAGATGACTTAGAAAAATTGCTACTGAGTTGGATATAGTTATTCCTCTGGCAATTCGTATCAATATGGACATAGGTGTTTACCCGCAGTGGAGCCGTTTTGGTTTTAACTATGAGAATGGGGATGCTTATGAGGCAGTTGAGAGAATGTATGCAAGTAAGAGAATGAAACTTGTAGGTATTCACTCTCACATCGGTACTTTTATGCTTGATGCAAATGCCTATAGAAACGCAACGATAAAAATTATGCAACTAAAAGAGCAGGTAGAGAGAAATTTTAACTCTGAAATAGCCTATATTGACCTAGGTGGTGGATTTGCAAGTAAGTCAAACCTCAAAGGAATATACCAATCTACAGATGTTGTTATTCCAACACCAGATGATTATGCAGAAGCGATTACAAATGCCATTTATGACCTAAACAAGAGTGAGAAACTTCCAAAACTCTATCTTGAGACAGGACGAGCACTCATAGATGAAGCGGGGTATCTACTGACATCTGTTCATGGTTACAAACGTTTTCCTGATGGAAAAAAAGGCTACATTCTTGATGCTGGGGTAAATCTACTCTACACATCTACTTGGTATAACTTTACTATAGAGACAGATAGATATTATGAGGGTGAAAATGAAGCTTCTTTGCTTAATGGACCTCTGTGTATGAACATAGATGTGATTGAAGAGAACTTAATGCTTCCACCACTTAACCGTGGAACTGTGTTAAGTATTTCACCAGTGGGTGCTTACAATTATACACAAGCGATGCAGTTTATTCGTTACAAACCAGCAGTTGTGCTTATAGACAAAGAGGGTAAGGCTCGTTGTATAAAAGAGGTGGATGATTTAGCTACCATAAACTACAAAGAAGTGTAGCTTGATGACAAAGCAGGCAGACCTTATTATAAGTATACTCAAACCCTATAGCTCGCTACTGTTTTTAAACAACAAGTATGTAGGTTTAGCACTGCTTCTTATTACTTTTACAAATCCTTCTGTTGGGATAAGTGGAATGTTTAGTATATTTTTTACCATACTTTTTGCCGAGCTTATAGAGTTTAAAGAGTCCTACTTCGTGCAGGGGTTTTATATCTATAACTCCCTTCTTGTTGGTATGGGGGTTGGTTTTTTATTTACTCCCTCTTTACTAAGCATAGGACTTATTGCCATCGCTTCGGCGTTTACCTTTATGCTGAGCTTTATGCTCAACCGACTCTTTAGCGTTTACAAAATTCCAATACTCTCTTTGCCTTTTTCCATAGTGACTATGTTTATCTATCTAGCATCTCTAAAGTACTCAAACCTTCTCTCCTCACTGATAAATAACTCTACGATTTATGATATTGAACTTCCTCTTATCATCAGTGGTTTTTTGAAGTCTTTAGGAACTATCTTTTTTCTTCCCTCAAATATTGCAGGATTTATGATTTTGATGCTTGTACTCTCTTTTTCGCGCATACTCTTTGTGATGGCTCTGAGTGGGTACTATTTTGGGATTACTCTGCATAGCTATTTTATAGGCTCTTTTGAGCAGGCACTTTATGACCCTTATGCTTTTAACTATATTTTAGTGGCTGTTGCACTCTGTGGTGTTTTTCTTCTCCCAACACTCAAGAACTTTTTTTTGTCTCTTGTGGGGGTTGCCATTAGTGTACTCTTAACAGATGCTATCGCTATACTCTTTAACTACTATGCCATTCCAGTTTTTACCCTACCTTTTAACATTACAGTAATAGTTTTTATATTTATTCTCTCTATTACCTACTACAGAGGCTTCAATCTCAACATAAAAGAGACACCTGAAGCATCACTCTCAAACTATCTCTCTACTATTTTTCGTTTTGGAGAGACTCATGTGAAACTCTCTTTGCCTTTTAGCGGGGAGTGGAGTGTCTATCAAGCCTTTGATGACACATGGACACACAAGGGAGAGTACAGGTATGCTTATGATTTTGTAAAGAGCAAAGAGGGAAAAACTTATGCAAATGAGGGACTTTATGCAAAAGATTATTACTGTTTTGGAGAGTCTGTTTTAGCTCCTGTAAGTGGTTATGTAGTCGCAGCAAGGCATGACTTAGTCGATAACATTATAGGCGAGGTAGATAGAGTCAATAACTGGGGAAATCACATCATCATTAAAAGTGATAGCGGTTTTTTTGTAGAGATAAGCCATCTGATGCAGTACTCTCTTGTGCATAAAGTGGGTGATTATGTAGAACTCAACACTATTATTGCAAAGTGCGGAAACAGTGGCTACTCTCCTGAACCCCATATTCACATTCAAACGCAGTATCTCGGTGTTTTAGGTGGTTTTACTCAAGAGTTCTGTTTTAGTGAGTACATACAAGAGAATCAGCTTATCTTTAACAGTGTGCCTAAAAAGGTGAACTTATAGGAGCAGTTATCAAAGACAGAAGTATAAGCTCGCGTTTGCACTTTATACTTGATGATATTTTTGAGTATGAACTCTTTGAAGATAATCTCTATAAAAAGAGTGTAAAATTTACTGTAAAGATGAATGCTTACAGTCAGTTTTATCTTCAAGATGAGGAGGGGAATGAACTCTATTTTTATAATGATGCAAAACAGTTTTATTTTTATAACTACAAAGGAAAAGAGTCTCATCTTAAATGGCTTTTTAAACTCGCTCCAAGAATTCCTTTTGTGAGCTCTCGCAAACTAAACTTTGTAGATACTCTTCCTATCTATTTAGTAAAAACAAAACTTCAAAGTGCAGTCATAGAGTTTCTTGCAACTCTTAATCAAAACATTTACAAACAAGAGAGGAGTTACAGTTTTGATGGAGAGACAATACGCTCTACTTATGGAGAGGTTTCTCTTCAAGCCGCTAACAAAGGGCTAATACTTATAAGCTATAATTCGACACAACTAAGGAGAAAATTTTGATTAAACTATTTCTATTGAGTATTATTTTGTCGGTTTATGCTTATGCAGAAGCTATCTCTATCTTACCTTATGGAGGAAATCTCTCTTATGACGGGGATAATAATAAGTCTGTAAAAGAGAGAGCATCACTCTATGGGGTACATATAACAAAGGGAACACTTGAGTATCTTTTAGAGTTTGATTTTCTCAAAACAGATATTAGACACAAAGATGTTAACTTAGAAAATCTTAGTCAAAATGATCTTAGCTTTGCTTATGGTCGATATTTTAAGAGCTATATGTATCGTGGAGGTTTTCATTATATTTCAACTAATGATCCTATTTTAGGAGGTGGTTTTGTAGGGTTTGTTTCGTTGGGTGGATACAAATATTTGGGATATGATAAGTACACTTATGGAGTTGAAGCTTACTATTCTCGTTATACTAGTAGGGTTGCAGTGACACAATTTACACCCTATTTTACAGCCTACAATGCTCTTAGTCTTTACTGGGGAAGTGGCTTTTCAGTTAAAGCTAACTACCAACTAACACCTGACTATGTAAAAGAGAGTTATCTCTCTTTTGATGTGAGTGAAACACTTTACTATAAAAGTATTTATCTTACACTACGAGGGTATGGAGGGGAGATGGTTACCGGTGTCAAAGATAGTGGATTTACAGTTATAAACACACAAGACCTTATGAAAACAGGCTATGGAGTGAAGTTTGGCTACCACTTTACCCCAGCTGCTATTTTTTCTCTAAGTTATGATGTGAACAACTATGAAGAGATAGACCTTATAGAAGAGGGGAGTAGCTCTCTTGTGATGGCTAGCTTTTATTATGGATTTTAGAGTATGAGATTTTTTATTATTATTTCGATTTTTTTGACACTTCTGAGTGCATCTGAGTCCATAAAAGAGCAGTATCTCAAATCTTATGATTATGAACGAATGGGAAAATATAGTGAGGCTATAAAAGTTCTCTCTCCACTCTATAAAAAATACCCTAAAGGCTATACCCTTAACCTCCGTTTTGGATGGTTGTTTTTCTTAGATAAAAAGTATAAAAATGCACAAAAACACTACAAAGAGGCTTCCACTTATAAACTCTTATGCACTTGACCCGCGTTTAGGACTCATTCGCGTTTATCTCGCAACTGCCTCCTATCATGAAGCAGAACAAGTAGCAACAGAACTCCTAAAAATCGACTACTACAACTACTATGCAAATATCTACATAACACAAGCGCTCATAGCACAAAAGAAGTTCGACATCGCATACAAAGTAGTCTCTAAAATGTTAGCACTCTACCCAACAGACATCGCCTACCTTGAACTACTAGCACTTGTCTATCAAAAGACAAACTCACCTTACTTAGAAAAGCTCTATGAAGATATACTCATCCTAGACCCGAACAATGTCTTTGTAAATACACAAATAAAGGAGTAGGCTTTTTTATTTTAAGTCTATTTCTTCTCCACTGTAACATTAGTAACTGACGTTACGGATTTTTCTTAAAAAAGTCCCTTTTTTATAGCTTTAGGGGGTTGTAGGGACAAAATTGTCCCTGCGACTATAAGGGGCTTTGCTCCTTATAGTCTGTAACATTGGTAACTAACTTCATAAGAGCTCCTGTTAGTGTTAGGTTTGTAAACATTGCTACTAAAACAGTTACACCTGTTATAAGTCCAAAGTTAAAGAGGTTTGTCATACTTGCAAACATAAAGACTAAAAAGCCTGAACTTAGTACTATTGAGGTGATAAATATAGCACGTCCCGTTGAGTGCAGTGTGAGTCTTATTGCCTCATCTACATCTCCATGAAGGCTGTAGTAGCGTTGAAAGTTGTGCATATAGTGGATAGTATCATCCACAACCATTCCGATGGCAATAGCTCCGATAAGAATGGTAAACATATCGAGTGGTAGGTCAAAAACAACCATAAACGCTATCGCGAACATAATAGGTGTGAGGTTAGGTATCATACTTAAAAGCCCTAGTTTAACATTACCAATGAGTATTACCATTAAAATCGCTATCACTATAAAGGCGATAATGTAGGACTCTATAGAACTCTCTATTGACTTGGTGATAGTTGTTGCAAGTATTGGAAGTGTTCCTGTTACACTGACAGTAGCCATATCTTTAAACTCTGTGTTTAAAAGTGTTTGGAGTTTATCTATCATCTCGACATACTCAACACTATCAACCCATGGTGCTTTAATGCTAATCCTTGTTTTAGAAAACTGAGAATCTACAATATCCTCTAAATCATCACTACCACTATTTTCAAAAAGTAAAAACTCTTGTGCTATGAGATCTTTATCTTGAGGAATGACATAAAATTCAGCTCGATTTTCATTTAGTGCCATATGTATCTCTTTTAAAACATCGTTGATACTAACAATTTTTCCTATAAAGTAGTTCTCTCCCTTGTAGGTATAAATCTCTTTTGTGACTCTCTCTATAGCATTTAAAAACTCTGGATTATAGACTCCATTCTCTTTTTGTGTATCTAAAACGACTTCGATGCTAATGGAGCCACGGAGTTCTTTATCTATAGTTTCGGTATTTGTTCTTACAATATTATCTTTTTTAAACCAGTGAAGAGGATTGTGTGAGAACTGCATCTGAGATGCTAAAACAAGTGAAGTGATAATTACAACAAGAGTCGATAAAATGATACTTTTATAATAATGAGTAGAAAAATTTGCGATAGAGATTGTAAACTTATCTAAAAAACTATCCTCATCATGTGCCTTGTGTTTCATTGGGGTTATAGAGAGCATAATAGGGATAAATACAAGTGTTAAAAGGAGTGCAAGTGTCACTCCTAAAGCTGAAAATATACCCAGTGCAGCTACTGGAGCGATGTCTGAGATGGCAAAGGAGAGAAGAGAGGCTGCTGTAGTAAAAGAGGTCATAACAACTGCAAGCCCTGAGTGACCAATAGCATAAGCAATAGCGAAGTTTTTATCTCCTGTCTCATCAAACTTATGATAAAAAATAGAGAGTATATGAATACTATCCCCAATGGCCACAGCTAATAAAAGAGAGGGAAGTATCTGTGTCATAGAGGTTATGGGGTAGCCAAAAAGAGCCATAGAACCTATGGTGGCAAGGAGTGTTAAGAGTACAACAAAGAGAGGAATAAAAATACCACTAACTCTTCTAAAGGTTAAAAAAAGTAGTATAGCAATGGTTAAAACAACATAGAGTATAAACTTTGACATATCTGCCATAAGTGTAGTTTGAAGGTTTTTTGTAACGATAGGCGAACCCGCATCATATATCTTAAAATCCTCTGCCTTGTATTTTTTAAGTATCTCCTCTAGTGTAGAGATGAGCTCATTTGTCTCAGGAGCTGTGATAAATGCAGCCTCTTCATCGCTGTGTGTATCATCCTCAAATCCATCAGAGAGTGCATCAAACTCATCAGTACCAAGGGAACTATAGGTATTTGTTGTAATCATAATGGTTGTAAAGGTTGAATCCCCATTGAGATAGAGGTCTCTATAGATGGGAGATGTCTGCGCAAATGTTTTAATAGCATCAAGTCGTTTTTCATCACTTGGAATACCCTCTAAAAAGAGGTCTTCTACTATAAGTTCAGATTCGTTTCCCACTGTCTTTCTAGCATTTTTAAGGGAGTTTACCTCTTTTATATAGGGAACATTTTCCTCTATCTCATTATGAAGTCTAAAGAGTTTTGCTAAGAACTCTTTGTCAAATATATCTTTAGTTTTGATAGCAACAATAATTTTTTCATCCCGACCAAACTGATTTCTAAAGTCGTTGTACATAAGAATTTGAGGGTCATCTTTGTAAAGAAAGCCCTCTGTTGATGTATCAAAGGTAATTTTTGGAAGATTTGATGCAAGACCAATAACTAAAGCCAAAGTCAGTATAAGTGCTATAAACCTATGTGCAATAACCAAATAGGTAAACTCTTCAAACTTTTTTTCCACTTGTGAACGCCAGTTAGATGCCATGCTTGACTCCTTGTTTAAATCTACACTATTATAGGATAGATTTGTTAGGGTATCGTTAAAGCTTAACTACTCAGAAATGAGACTATCTTTTTCTCAAGCCAATACTCTGGTTTAAAAAATCCTCCCTTGCACAAAAACCTACATGTCCACCTTTATCTGTGAGATAGAGTTCGACTTGGTCTGAGAGTTCATCTTGACTTGGGATAAGCTCAGGTGTCATAAAAGGGGTCATCTTTAGAGTGGATAATAAGTGTAGGTGTTTTTATCTCTTTTAAAAACTGTTTAGAACTACACTTTTCATAATACTCACTCCGCTGAAGCAAAGCCATGAATGGGAGCAGTATAAGCATCATCATATTTCCAAAAACTATTAAGTCCTTTAATGTCTCTGCGTTTAAAGTTCAGAAGTCTCTGCATATCATGTTTATCATACTTTTTATCTAAGGCAGATTTGAGGTCAAGAAGTAGTCTATGCTGATAGTATTTAGAGAAACCTCTATCCATACTACTTGCACAAATATCAAGCTGCATAGGTGGAGATACTGCTACAACTTTTTGCAGAAGAGATTTTTCTTTTCTTCACCAAGTAGTTTTAAAAGCATATTTGCTCCTAAAGAGTAGCCCACACCGTAGAGTGTTCTCTGGGGAGATTGATTGTGTAGATAGTGTATAAACTCTAAAGCATCACCTGTTTCACCACTATGATACGAACGAGGGAGAAGATTTTCTTTATCTCCACATCCACGAAAATGCATCAAAACACTATCAAAACCATTTTGAGAAAGTTCTTGCATAAGACCCTGAATATAGGGTGATTTATATGAACCTGTAAGTCCATGAAAGAGTATAACAAGGGGCGTGTTTTGTCTTGAGTTTTTTGTCTTGTGATAGTAGGTTTGCAGAAAGTCACCATCACTAAGGAGAAACTCTTTTTTTATAAATGAGAGAGGAATCTCTTTTCTAAAGAGTGTAGAGTAAACAGTTTGAATATGTCTATTTTGTAAAAGAAAGGAAGGGGAAAAATCTTTTATTATGCTCATGTACTAAATTTTAGCTTAGTCAATATAAAACGATGCTGAATAATTTTGCTTTAATATGGTGCAAGCTATAATCATAAATATAATTTTAATGGAGCTCAAAAAATGGACAGAAAAAAGATTTATAACCCAGAATCGACTGAAAATGTAAATGATAGAAAAATTTTTGGTGGTAATCCAACGGGTATCTTTGAGCTTAACAACATAAAGTATCAGTGGGCATATAATCTTTGGGAGATGATGTTAAACAACACTTGGTTTCCTAAAGAGGTTGATATGACTCGTGATGTGAACGACTATAAAAACCTTACAGAGGCTGAAAAAACAGCATACGACAAAGCACTCTCACAGCTTATCTTTATGGATTCACTTCAGACAAATAACATCATAGATAATGTGAATCCTTATGTGACAGCAGCAGAGGTAAACCTTATACTTGTACGCCAATCATTTGAAGAGGCATTGCATTCACAATCTTATGCAGTTATGGTTGATAGTATCTCTACAAATAGTGAAGAGATATACGACCTATGGCGTCAAGATATGATGTTAAAAACTAAAAATGATGCAATTGCTAAGATTTATTTAGAACTTGCAAAAAACCCAAGTGAGACGAACTTTGTCAAAGCATGTTTTGCAAACCAGATACTTGAGGGTATCTACTTTTATAGTGGTTTTACTTACATCTATACACTTGCACGTTCTGGAAAGATGTTAGGTTCGGCACAGATGATTCGTTTTATTCAACGCGATGAGGTAACACACTTAGTGCTTTTTCAAAACCTTATAAATACTCTGCGCAAAGAGAGAGCTGAACTTTTTACTCCACAACTTAAAGCAGAAGTGATAGAGATGTTTAAAGAGGCTGTTGAGCTAGAAACTGAGTGGGGACTCTACATCACACAGGGACAGATTTTAGGTCTTACAGATGATATCGTTGCTCAATATATCAAGTTCTTAGCAGATGAGAGACTAGCAGCTGTTGGTTTTGAAAAACTTTATAATGTTGAAAATCCTATAAAATGGGTAGATGACTTTGCTAAGTTTAACGACCAAAAAACAAACTTTTTTGAGGGAACTGTAACGAACTACTCTAAGGGTAGTCTCTCTTTTGATGATGACTTCTAGTAAAGATGAGCAGATACTCTGCTCGCTTCTTTTTGAGACAACACCCGACTACTCTACAAATCTGCAAACACTTCTCCAACTAATAGAACAGACTAACACTAACACCCTTGTTTTAGCACACGAAGTTTGCCTGACTGGTTTTGACTACGAAAACTTAGAAAAAGCTACTGCGTTTAGTGAGTATGCAACTGAGGAGTTACTTAGTGCATCTGTCGATAAAACTGTAGTTTTGAGTATGCTTGAAAAAACAGATGGTGAGATTTTCAATGTGGTAAAAGTTTTTCACAATGGAGAAGTTCTACACAAAAGAGCAAAATCACGACTCTTTAGACTCGGTAGTGAAGAGAAGTACATGAGGACTGAAGGCAGTGATGATGAGTTTGAGATTGTTGAGATAAATGGCATCAAAATCGCAATACTACTCTGTTTTGAGCTGCGTTTTAAAGAGTTGTGGCAAAAAGCAGAGGGTGCGGATGTCATTTTACTGCCTGCTTGGTGGGGAAAAGCACGAAAAGAACATTTCAAAACACTCACACAAGCGTTAGCAGTGATAAACCAATGTTATGTGCTGGCTTCAGATGCCTTAAACGCAGAGTGCAGTGCTTTGAGTGCCATCATAACACCAAAAGGTGAAGTTGAGTTTAATGGGAATAAGCCTTGCTTAGTGAAAAGATATAATAAAAAAGATATAACTTTGATGAGAAGATATATAGATGTAGGTATAAAGTAATTGGATAAAATAACAGCAATAAAAACAGCACGAATGGCAGATGAAATTGAAAAAGTATTTTCACTTTCCCCAGAGATAAAAGAGGCGATAGCTAAAACAAATAGAGAAGTGTTTGTCTCAACGGGTTTTAAACATAGTGCTTATAAACTTGATGCTCTCCCAATAGCAGGAGGGCAGTATATAAGTTCTCCTCTAACAGTGGCAAAAATGACAGAGTATCTTTTTCCTCGTGGGGCTGATAGAGTTCTTGAAGTTGGTTGTGGGAGTGGGTATCAAGCAGCTGTACTCTCACATCTTTTTCGTGGTGTTTTTACGATAGAGCGCATAGAACCCTTGATGATAGAAGCGAGAAAACGTTTTAAAACTCTTAGTATTCATAACATTCACACTAGAACAGATGATGGACAAAATGGATGGATTTCGTATGCTCCTTATGATAGAATTCTATTTTCTGCTACTGCGAAAGAGATACCAGCAAAACTTTTTGAGCAGTTGGCAGATGGTGGTATCTTAGTAGCACCGATGCAAAAAGGTGATAAGCAAGTTATAACGAGATTTATAAAAAATGGCGAAGATATTGAAGAAGAAGAGTTAGAAGATTGTGACTTTGTACCTGTTTTGGATGGTGTGCAAAAGTAAAAAACAAAGGCTTTATGATGAAAAAACTGGTTTTAATCTTGCTACTCTTAGTATCTCTTTATGCAGAACATAAAGAGTATAAAGATGAGATTCGTAAAGCAGTAAGTGGAGAGGTAGAGGAAAATAAAGATGCTCTTTTTCATAACTTAAATTATATAGAAGATATAGAGACAAAAAAAACAATATATCAATACACACACTCTTTTTTTAATATCAAAGCACACCATACAAACTATATTTTGCCTCTTAGTGTGAGAATAAACGCAGACTACGATGACCCCACAAAAGATAGAGATACATACAGGACTGAAGTAGAGTTTCAACTCAGTGTGAAGTATGACTTTGCACCAAATCTTTTAGGATTAGGAGAGTTGTACAGTGTGGCATACACTCAGCACTCATTTTGGCAATATTATGTTGGGGATGCTTTTTTTAGAGCAAGTGATTATAATCCAGAGTTTTATATAACTTTTCCGCTTAAAACTAAATATTTAAAAGCAGTTCGTGTATCATTTGCTCACATGTCAAATGGTTTAGGTCAACCACATGAGAGGGCTTGGAACTATGCGACTTTAAATAGCTATTTTCAATATAAAATCATCTTTACAGAGTTAAGTTTATGGGCTAGATTTCCTGATAACTATGACTACAATCCAGCTCTTATTGATACAATGGGACATGGTCATATCAAGTTTCGTGTTCCTTATAAAAAACATTTTTTCTCTACCCTCTTTAGAAATAACTTTAAAGGAAAAGGGACAGTTGAGGCAAGTTACAGTTATCCACTTTTTGGGGAGAGTCTGTTCTTGTATGTCAAAGGTTTTATGGGCTATGGAGAGACGATGAGCTCTTATGCAGGAAATTCTGATCAAGCAGGACTTACACCACAGTACGATGATTATGTAGAAAAAATAGCGATAGGGTTTAGTTTATCAAGATAAATTATAAGCTTTTTATAGTAACATCAGATAGCATGAGAAGATGAAAAAATATCATTAAGTATCTTTAAATTTTATAGTATAAAAAAATCCATTTATACTAGAACACTCCATACTTGCATCTAATTGATAGTTAGAGAGTGATTCGATGAGTTTAAATCCAAAATTCTTTTTGAGTGTAGAGATTTTAGTACCTGCTCCATTATCGGATATTTTTAACATCACATTATTTTCATCATCTTTACTCATTTGAATTGTGATTTTCATATCCCCCTCATCTACATCATTAAAGGCATGTTTGAAACTATTTGTGATGATTTCATTTATGATAAGACCTAATGGCACAGCACTTTGAAGTGTTAACATCATATTTTTGCACTCTATATCAAACTCTACTTTTTTGGTGTTCAAAGAGACTCGTACATAATTTGTAAGTTCAAACAGATACTGCTCAAAGTCAACAGCTTCTAAATTTGCTGAGTTGTAAAGCTTCTCGTGAATAATTCCCATAGAACTAATAGTTTGAATTGAGTGTTGTAAAACCTCTTGTGCCTTTTTGTCTTGAACATTTTTGGACTGCATATGTAAAATGCCAGACATCATTTGCAGGTTGTTCTTTACTCTGTGAAATAGTTCTTTATGAAGAATATTTTTATTGTTTATCTCTTTTGAGAGCTGAATATTATTATCGTTGATAGTTTGCGTTCTTTGTCTTACTGTCTCTTCTAACGCCTCATTAAAAAGTCTAAGCTCCTGTTCTTTTTTACTAAGTTTAACAAAGACAATATTGTATCTATAAGCAAGGGCGATAGAGAATAGGGATAGCTCAATAAATGCCCCAATCTGAGTTCCATAAAGAGTAAAAAAGTTTATCGGAAGAAATCCTAGAAAAGAGAACTCGGTTAGTAAGCTACCAAACAATAAGAAACCCCATGCAATAACAAAAAATCTAGAAGATGCAGTATTGTTTTTTATGAGGATATAAACTCCACATAGAAAAAGGGAGCTAACGCTAAGGATAGAGAGCAGTGTGACTACCTTTGCCATAATTTCATAGGCTAAGATGAAGTTTAGTCCTAAAAGAGCGAGAAACAAGTACATCAGTATCCTAAGATACCCATATAGTCTAGGATAATTATTTTTAATACTTAAAAAGGAGGTGCTAAAGATGATGGCACTAATGTTTGCTAAAATCATTGTTGATAAAAAGAAGTACAAGTTTATCTCTGGTTTGTTAGGATATAGGTACTCAAATGCCAGACCATTTATGCTCAGTTGAGTAAAAATATAGAAAAAATGAAAGATAACATAGTAAAGATATACTCTCTCTTTTATCATGAAAAAAAGTATCATATTGTAGATAAGCATAATCAAAACAGCACCATAGTAAAACCCAAGTATCATAGCATGCTCTTTGGAGCTTTTTACATACTCATCTTTTGACATAAAGTTCATCTTTAGGTTTAATGGTCCTTGTGAACTAATACCTATTATAAACTCTTTTGAGGAGAATTCTTGAAGTTTATAGGGGATGACAAAGGTATTTGACTCCTCTTTTCTTGTGTCAAAGTTTGTAAGATCACCCGTTAAGTAACTCTGTATTAGTTTTTCATCTTTATATTCTAACACTTCAATATAGTCTAAAAGAGGATAGGGAAACTCTATGATGTTTGATTGGGTTGTATCTGTTTTGTTTGTGAACTTTAAGTGAATCCAAACAGTACTAGAAACAAATCCAAAAGCATTATTATCATCAGAGAGTGGAGAAAAAACATCTCTGAAGTTATAAACATTTTGAGAAGTAACTGCACTCTCTTTATCAATAAAAAATGATTTTTCTATCTTAGTTTCCCCATGAAGAGAGACTTGTAGTAGAAGTGAAAATAAAAAGTAGTAAATCTTTTTCAATCTTTTTCTTTTTGTAAAGAGTATCCAACACCCCTTATATTTTCAAGAACAAGGGGGATGATTTTATTCCTAATTCGAAGGATAGTCTCTCGTAGAGTTGAGTCTGTAACATTTTTATCCCCCCATACACAGGTGCGAATTATATCAGCAGAGAGGACACATCCATAATTTGAACAGAAGAGAAAAAGGAGATTAGATTCATTTTTAGAGAGAGAAATTTGATTCTCTTTAAAATAAATGGTTTGTGTTTTTAGGTTATATGTATATTCAAATCCTAGGTCTATTTTAGAAGGATTTAAGGAGTGTTTTTCACTTTTCTTTTGCTCTTTGGAGATTCTAGCTATTGCAACATTGAGAACAGCTTCGATATGACTACGGTTAAATGGTTTGACTAAAAAACCATAAATATTAGTGAGACTTGCATCTTTGATAGTCTGAGAATCACCAAATGCAGTTATGAAAACAATGGGAATCTCTTTTATCTCATTGAGTTGTATTGCTAGTTGTATGCCATCTGTTGAACCTTTGATGTTGATGTCCATCAAAACGAGGTCACAAGGTTTTGAAGTGAAAATCTCTATCGCATCTTCTGCAGATTTAGCTATACCAATAACATTATGCCCAAAAGCAAGAACCAAGTCTGAAATAAATTCAGCATTTATCCACTCATCCTCAACTATTAAAATATTGTTTATCATAAATGCATTATACATTAAATTTCTAATGCTAAATCTAACAGCCATCTAACACTGGTATGCTAACATTTTGTTTAGTAAAGATTAAAATAAGGAAAAAAGATGAAATATAAATCGAAGTTATCAAAAACTGCTTTGTTTCTAGGTATTATGACCACTATAACTTTTAGTGCTTGTAGTTCAGGCGACGGAAATACCGTGACAGGAATACTTGCAGATGGGGCGATAGAGAATGCACGATACGAGTGTAGTACGACAACAGGCTTTACAAATGTAAAGGGTGAGTTTACTTGTCCTGTAGGAAGTCCTGTGGATTTTTACTATGGAAACATAAAACTTGGTGGTGTAGCAACACTGCCATCAGATAATATAGTTTTAATTCAAGATATCTTAGGTGTACCACGTGAAGATGTAAACAATACTCTAGTAACTAGACTAGCAGTGTTTTTGCAATCCTTAGATAATGATTCTAATCATACTAATGGTATATATTTAGATCCTGCTTTAATAACTGAATCTGTTCCAAGTGCAGTAGATTTTAAATCTTTTGACGATTTAAAGATAACTGACATCTTTGATAAAGCAAAATTAATAAAGACTACTCTTGTTAAGGTCGCAGATATAGATGCTCAAGCGAACCTACAAACAACTACAGATAATGTTCTTAATTTTCAAAATATAAATGGTGACACACAAGCTCTTAGCAGCTCCAAGTATCGCAAACGCTACAGCGGTTTCAGGAACAACTGGTACAGCTATCACAAGCACAAGCTTCACAAACTCAGGAGGAGCAATTGCTTCATGTAGTGTAACACCTGCTTTACCAACTGGATTGACTTTAGCAAATGATTGTACTATTTCAGGAACACCTACGGCAGTACAAACAGCTACAACGCATACTGTAACTGCTACAAATAAAACAGGAACTAATACAGCGACAGTTAGTATTGCAGTTGTGCAAGCTCTCGTAGCTCCAAGTATTGCAAACGCTACAGCGGTTTCAGGAACAACTGGTACAGCTATCACAAGCACAAGCTTTACAAACTCAGGAGGAGCAATTGCTTCATGTAGTGTAGCACCTGCTTTACCAACTGGATTGACTTTAGCAAATGATTGTACTATTTCAGGAACACCTACAGCAGCTACAAACAGCTACAACGCATACTGTAACTGCTACAAATAAAGCAGGAACTAATACAGCGACAGTTAGCATTGCAGTTGTGCAAGCTCTCTTAGCTCCAAGTATTGTAAACGCTACAGCGGTTTCAGGAACAACTGGTACAGCTATCGTCAAGCACAAGCTTCACAAACTACAGGAGGAGCTATTGCTTCATGTAGTGTAGCACCTGCTTCTACTCTCAACTGGATTGGCTTTTAGCAAATGATTTGTACTATTTCAGGGAACACCTACAAAGCAGCTACAAACAGCTACAACGCATACTGTAACTGCTGCTAAATAAAGCAGGAAGGAACTAACACAGCGACAGTTAGCATTGCAGTTGCACAAGCTCTCAGTGCAGCACCTGGGCATCGCAAACGCTGCTACAGCGGATTTCTCAGGAACAACTGGTACAGCTTACTCAAGCACAAGCTTCACAAACTCAGGAGGAGCAATTGCTTCATGTAGTGCGTAGCACCTACTTTACCAACTGGATTGACTTTAGCAAATGATTGTACTATTTCAGGAACACCTACAGCAGTACAAATAGCTACAACGCATACTGTAACTGCTACAAATAAAATAGGAACTAATAGAGCGACAGTTAAGTATTACAGTTGCACAAGCTTTAGCAGCACCAAGTCTTTCACCTGGTGCGACAGCTGTCAGGAATAGTAGGCACTGCTATCACAAAGCATAACCTTCGCAAATAGTGGAGGAGCAATTGCTTCATGTCAGGTAAAAGGTTTACCAGCAGGATTGACTTTAGCGAATGATTGTAGTATCACAGGAACACCGACTACAGCACAAATACAGTCATTGTGTTATGTACTTGCAACTAATACAGCAGGACGTAGTATAGAGAAAGTTCTTATTACAATTAACAATGCTCTAGTAGCCCCAAGTATCGCAAATGCTACAGCGATTTCAGGAACAACTGGTACAGCTATCACAAGCACAAGCTTCACAAACTCAGGAGGAGCAATTGCTTCATGTAGTGTAGCACCTGCTTTACCAACTGGATTGACTTTAGCAAATGATTGTACTATTTCAGGAACACCTACAGCAGCACAAACAGCTACAACGCATACTGTAACTGCTACAAATACAAACAGGAACTAATACAGCGACAGTTAGTATTACAGTTGCACAGGGTGCTTTTGTTGCAAATGATCCTTTATTAGCAGATCAGTGGTACATTGAAAATACTGGGACAGCACCTAAGTCATGGGGAAGATTAAAAGACCTTACTACCGGTGCTGATTTACGAGTGAAAGGTGCTTGGGCTCAAAATGCTTTAGGAAATGGTATAGTCGTTACTGTTGCAGATGATGGGGTTGATTTTACACATTCTGACCTTACAACTAAACAAGAAGGCTCATACATCTCTACAGACTCTTTCTACTGCTGCTATAAATGCTAATGACCATGGTACAGCTTGTGCAGGGATTATCGCTGGGCTCTCTGACAACAATGGTATTGTAGGTATTGCACCTCATGGCAACATTGGTTTCACATAAGATTTTATCTGGAGATGATTTAGGTAGTGCATAACAACATATCAAAAAATATTAGACGATAATATCTCTCAAGTCTCTAATCATAGTTATGGTCCAAATGATGATGGTGTACTCTATACACAAGCTACTGCGGATTATGATGCTATTAAAAGTTTAGTAACAAACTCAAACAATGGCAAAGGGCATGTACTTCTCTTTGCTGCAGGTAATGGACGCTCGTATATACCAAAAGATTATCTACCGAGTGAATTAAATGCAGGCTATTCTCAATATGATGCAAATGAGACAATTCGTAAAAATCTTGGAGATTATGCTGGCTTAGATATGAGTCAAAATAATCCTTATGTATTTTGTATCTCAGGTTTTGATGCAAATGATAAAGATGTAACGTATGCGGAGGCTGGTCCTTCTGTTTTAGTAGCTGGCGCAACTGGAGATAGTGCACCTGAACCATCAGGAACTCTTAATTCTGATGGAAGCAATACTGGAATATATCAAGATGAAAATGCAACTAAAAAACCAGCACCAGCCATGGCTACAACAGGTCGAGCAGGTGTCTCTTATGTCTCTAATTCATCTTTTAGAGATGGTGGTATTGATGAACCAGCTGGATTTAATATGGCGTTTAATGGTACTTCTGCGGCTACTCCATCTGTAACTGGTGTTGTAGCTCTCATCCGTTCTGCTAATCCTGCATTGACATGGCGTGATGTTCGATGGATCTTAGCTAAAACAGCTCGTAAGATTCAAGTAGATGCTAACATTACGAACAAAGCAACAGGACAGCCTTCAACAGGAATCTATGGAAAACCAATTTGGTCAACTACAGGTAATGCTACCTTTGGAAAGTACAGTCACTACTTTGGTTATGGTGCTGCTGATGCAAATGCATCTGTAGCATTGGCTAAAAGTTCTAGCTATTCACTTCTTCCAGCTATGCAAGAGTGTACAATTAGCTGTAACTAATAATGTAGGAAATACATCATCAGTAACAGGATGTCCTGCAACTGTTGAATTCGTTCAAGTTAAATTTCAAGTAGCTCAAGATGTAAACATAAGTGCAGTAGAGTTTGATTTACAAAAAGGAACTGATACTGGGAAAATTGCTCATTTGATTGTACCTACTACTTGTTCAAATGCTAATGGTTGTCTTATTAGTGCTACTAACTACTAGCAAACACAGGAACAGTTGCGTTCTTAGGAGATAGCTTATCTACTAACGAGAAATTTACATTTACAACAAATAATCCAAGTGTTGTTGCCCAATCGGTTACAATATTTGGACATACTATTCCAGGAGGAATTTAAACAATGAAAAATTCTATAATAAAAGCAGCGTTAATAGTAAGTATAGGGGCAACTGCCTCTTATGCTTTATCGGCACAATGGTTAGACGACGGTAATGTAGTACATACTACTCAAACACAAAGTACAATAACGAGCAGAAGTACAAGCACAACACAGGCAAATCAGGTAACTTTAGCCACAGGTGAAACAGTTACCATAACTGGTGGAGTCTATGTAAAGTCTACAAATCCTGATGCAGTTGTTCTATGGGCAACACAGAGTGGATATGAGGCAAAAAAAGACAGATACATCAAAGGTGCTGTTCATATACAAACACCAGCAAATGAGAGCATCGCTGTAGCAAATGCAGTCGCTCAACTAGAAGGTGTCACAACAGCTGCACCAAAATATGCAAGAGCCTTAATCGCTAAGTAAAGAGACAAAACTCTCAAAATAGGAACTATAAGTATTTTATAGTAAAATAACACTATCAAATTTTAGGATAGTGTTATGGAAAATGTTTATGGTATACAATACTCTACTCCAGAAGTAGTTTTACTGCAAGACACAGGTATTGGGGTGGCTGAGAGTGCTGCTCGTACTTGTTATGACTCTTTTACGAACTCTGAAAATGATGTTATAAAAAACATAGAACACTCCATGCCAAATACTAGTATGTGTGAAGAGATTAACGCCATCGAGGACTCCTGCTCTTTTAGATGACCTCGCTTGGACTTACTTTCACCACTCTATCCTTGAGCATGCAAATCTCTCTTATCTAATCCGTGGAACTTCTCGTGGTGTACTTCAAGAGCATGCCAGACACCGTATTCAGGCTATTTCTGTGCGAAGTACTCGTTATACTATGAGTGGACTTATAAACGCTTTTGTAGCTTCACATCAAGGGGGAGGCAAAGAGTTTTTTATAAACACCGTGCTAAGCTATGATATGTTTGTGGTGTGTGATGAAGCCTATAACCGTTTAGAGATAGCAGGAATGTATGACAAACTTATGTTTCAAAAAGAGAAAGTGGAAGACTTTTACTCCATTAGTGTTGCAAAGAGTTCTTTGCCCTTTTTAGAAGAGTTTAGAGGCGATAGTGCGAAACTTTATGAGGCACTTCAAGGTGGAAAGAAAAAACGTAATGTTGGCGATGCTTTTAAACACATCATCACTGACAATGTAAAAGTAGATATGGTTGTCACTTTTAACCTCAGAAGCCTCAAAAATTATTTTAATCTTCGTGATAGTGGTGCTGCCTTTTTTCAGATACAGTGGTTGGCACAAGCGATGATGGATGTGACACCAGCTAAGTATCTAGACCTAATTATAAAGAAGAAAAATGTATAAATATATAATACTAACAGCTTTAATGCTAGATGGATGTGCTAACTTTACTATCAATGGAACTATGTGCGATAGTATCAACAGAGAATCAGGTGCAGTTGTACCTCAAGAGTGTAGAGACTATGATGAAAAAGAAGCTGATAGAGCTTTTCATAAGATAAAAGAAGAGAAAAAAGTATCTGATAAAGATATAAAATTTGATAAAGAGGAAGAGTAATGAGTAGAAGTAGTGTTTGTGAGTTATGTTCGAGTGAAGAGGGTGTTAGTTTAGTAGAACTACCAGTCAGTGATGCAAGTGAGGAGCAATCAATCTATCTCTGCTCGAACTGTGAAGAACAGATACAAAGCGGCGACTTAGATGAAAATCACTTTAACTGTTTAAACGATGCAATGTGGAGTGAAACACCAGCTGCAAAAATTATGTCTTATATTTTATGGAACAGACTAGGTCGTCAAGATATGATTGAGATGATGTACCTAGAAGAAGATGAGTTAAAACTAGCCGAACAAGCCATAAACGCAGAGGCTAACAAACTAACATACAGAGATGCTAACGGTGTTGAGCTTAAAACTGGAGACTCGATAGTAATCCTCAAAGACCTAGAAGTAAAGGGTGCAGGATTTACAGCTAAACGCGGGACAACTGTAACTCGTATAAGCTTAGCTCCAAATGATGCAAGTCATGTTGAAGGTCGTGTGAATGGAACTAAGATATTTATTAAGACTGAGTTTATTAAGAAAGCTTAATTTTATATGATAAAAGATTTTGATAATTGGAATACTGTAAAACAGAAGATTCAAGATGAAGAAGTAGTTGTAGGTTTTAAACAAAGAGATATTTTTTACATGAAAATGGGTAAAAATATAGGTTATGAACAAGATGGTAAGGGAGATGAATTTGTAAGACCTGTTGTGATTGTCAAAGGTTTCAACAAGTTTATGTTTTTTGCCATACCTCTGTCTACAAAGATAAAAGATGGTAAGTTTTATTATTCATTTGAGTTTCAGAGAAATGGCGATACTATTGTAAATAATGCACTGCTCTCACAAATGAGACTCTTTAGTACAAAAAGACTTTTAAATAAAATAGGTGTTATGAAAAGTGATGATTTTGTAGAGATGAAGATAAAGTTTAAAAAGTTGATTGATTAACCCTACTCGAAAGAGTAGGTCGTCCCGAAGGAATATAGAAGTGAATTATAGCATAAAATTTAAGAAAAGAAAAGTAAATGAAACCTGAAGATAGATTTTACAAAATAGACAAAGATTTTCGTAACCCTTTTGCACGTGACCGTGACCGTATTATTCACTCAGGGAGTTTTCGCAAACTAGAGTATAAAACGCAGGTCTTTTTAAACCATGAGGGTGATTTTTTTCGGACTCGTTTGACTCACTCTATCGAGGTTTCTCAAATCGCTCGTTCTATTACTAACACTTTAGGGTTAAATGAATCTTTAGCAGAGGCGATAGCACTAGCACATGATTTAGGGCATACTCCTTTTGGTCATGTAGGTGGTGATACCTTAGATGAGTGTTTAAAAGCAGATGGTTTTATTAATGGTTTTGAGCATAACTTTCAGAGTTTTCGTGTGGTTTCAAAGCTGGAAAAACGCTATAAAGATTTTGATGGACTTAACCTTACATTTGCGACTTTAGAGGGGATTTTAAAACACTCTTACCCTTATCATAAGTCTTTTTTACCTGCTTCTATTCATGAGCAGTTTAACTTAGATAAACATCCATCTTACGAGGCGATGATAGTAGATAGGGCTGATGAGATAGCCTATACTAAGCCATGATATAGATGATGGTGTGAACTCTGGGCTGATTAGTTTTGAAGACCTCAAAGAGAGTGAGTTGGTTTGTGAGATTTTAGCAAAAGTAGAGGCTGAGGGTGTGGGAGAAGAGGATGATGAGATGTTTCGTTATAGATTTAGCTCACATCTTATTAACCATCTTGTGTACTCTCTTTTGGAACACTCAAAACCAAGACTTCAAAATAGCAATAACACGACACCGATAGGAATGAGTAAAGAGTTAGAAACAAAACTCAAAAAACTCAAAAAACTGATGTTTGTTAAAATGTATCAACATAAAAATATAGTACGCAAAATGTATGCAGGCAAACAGGCTATAAAAGGTTTATATAAAGGTTTGATGGAAGATGAAAAAATGCTTCCACAGTTTTACTACAAACAACTCTCTACAAGAAAGAAACATAGAGTAATAGCAGACTATATAGCAAGTATGAGTGATAGGTATGCCCTGAATTTTTATAATGAAATGTATGGAAAACTTTGATTAATGAAAGTTTTTTTACTTTTAAGTCTAGTTTTTCTTTCTTTATATGCTGAATCTATAGATGATAATATAACTAAAAGTTTAACTTTTGCACAGAGACCTTGCTTTAGCAAGACTTCTCCAAAACCTCTTAAGTATGACTGGATAAAAACAAAATCTGGTGAGTGGTTCAAAGGAGAGATAAAAGCACTTTATGGAAATAAGTTAGAGTTCTATAGTCTAGCAGTAGGACTACATAGTTTTAACTTTGACAATGTTATTTGGATAAAAAGTTATCATATTATTAGTGTAAACATCGAAAATCTTGCAACTTTTCCTGGAATACTGCGTTTAAAAGGGAATAAACTCACGGTAATTCAAGGAGAGAACAGATATGAGTTTGATAGAAAAGATATAGTCTCTTTTGCTCCTGATGGGAAGTATGAGAGAAATTTTTGGTCAGGAAAAGCTACTATGAGCTTAGATACTCGAAGTGGAAATATTAATCAATATGATTATAGTGCTAAGATAAATGTACAGAGACGCTCAGCTCTCTCTCGTCTTACTTTTGACTACCTTGGAAGAGTAACAAGTCGAGATGATGTAGAGGTAGCTAATGATCATCGTTTAAATCAAAAATATGATAAATATTTAACACGCTATTTCTTCTTAACACCACTTTTTAGTGAAGTTTATACAGATAAATATACAAATATAAACTTGCAACTAACAGCTGGTTTGGGGATGGGGTATACAGTTTTTGATACAAAAAAGGTCAAATGGAATATCTCAGGGGGTCCTGCATTTATCTATACAAAATATGAAACAGTTGTATTTGGAAATAAAATAGATGATTTTTCTCCAGCATTAGAGCTTAGGACAAAGTATAAAAATAGAATTAGTTCGATTACCGATCTTATATATAGCTACAAGTTTACCTATACAAACAGAGCTGCAGGGACTTATAAACATCATATGATACTTACATTTGAGAATGCTTTAACATCATGGTTAGATTTAGATATTACTAGTGTTTGGGATTATGTTTTAGAGCCTCAGGAAACATCGCAAAATCAACTGCCACAAAGGAATGATTTTCAGTTTTTAATTGGACTTGGAGTGAAGTTTTAAACGAGACTCCCGAAGGAGAAACGTTTACAGGCGTGATTCATAACGTCTCATCATATAAAGACGCTTAAGCATCTTTTTACGAGAAGCAATTTTGAACTTCTTACGTTTTTCAGTTTCCGTTTCGTGGAAACGGCGAGCACGAGCTTCTGTAACGATTAAGTTACGGTCAGTTTGCTTTTTGAAACGTCTATAAGCAGCGTCAAAGTTATCATCATGGCGTAGTACAATACCAGGCATATCACATCACCTACTTTCTTTGATAATTTTATCGAACTTGGAATTATATCGTAATTTTTACTCTTTTTTGCTTTGGTTACAATCTTTGTCATTTCCAAAGAAACATCTTCTATTTTTGATGATTTTATAAGTAAAAAATCCTAGCATAAGAGATGCCAGAAGTGCACTCATAAATGCCTGAAATAGAGAGTCATGCATATAAAAATTATAACTCAAAATATATATGACAATTGCAATTATAAGACACATCTAAATTCCTTTAAGTTTTAGTCTTTTTTACATCCAGTATTGATTTTAAAGATAGGGTATAGTGGGCAAAATCCTACTGCACCCGTTAAAAGTGGTATAACACCTATTGCTGCAACTATATAGTTTGCACTTGTTAAGAACAAAATACTATCGCATATATCATTTTGGTAAAATAAAATATTGTCTTTTTGTATGTGAATAGCTTGGAGGTTATCTTTTAACAAGAGAATTGAGTCTGTATCAAGTTTGTCATAAAAAGGGTAGATAGAGAGGTTAATATTTTGCATATTTATCCTTTAGAACATTTTATAAGTAGAGGCAGGGTATCTGTTCTTATTTGTTTGCTTTGAAAAAGGTACTCAAGAAGTTCATTTGGGAGCAGTTTATAGGTTTTCCACTTTCCATTTTGACTTGATGAGACAAGTTTTGCTTCTCTCATCTGTTTTAAGTGACGTGAAACAAGAGGCTGGGAAAGTTCAAGGGTATCACAGATTTCACAAACACAAAGCTCTTTATCTCGTTTGAGTTGAGCAATAATGTTTACTCTATTTACATCACTTAAAATTTTCGCTATGGTAACTAATCTTTGCATCTAATCTCTTTTGAAGTTAAAATATATAACAATATCGTTATATGAATTATAGCATAAAAGGAATGAGAAATGAAAAAGTTATTATTAGTACTGGTTTTAGGTATGAGTTTTTTCTTCACATCAAGCATAGCAGATATGTATAGTACTCCTTCTCAACTAAGTGATATGCAAGAAGATAAAATGAGTAAAGAAAGCATGCAAACAATGCTTACAAAAATGAAAAATGTTTCTAAAAAAGACAAAAAAGTTATGAAATATAATCCTAAAAAAAGTGCTACTAAATGTGGTGCAGTAACTATCCCGACACACTAAGTATGTTATGGAGTATCTAACACTTTATATAAATGCTGTTGTTGATTTAAGTAATGCTATGGCTCCTTACATCTTGTTTGGGCTTATCTTTGCAGGGTTTTTACATGAGTTAGTACCTGATACTATTGTAAAAAACCATCTAGGAAAAGACTCTGTCTGGTCGGTTATAAAAGCGACTCTCTTTGGCATTCCTCTCCCAGTCTGCTCTTGCGGGGTTATCCCTCTTGCTACAAGTATAAAAAAGAGTGGTGCAAGCAGTGGCTCAACTCTCTCTTTTTTAATCTCAACCCCTATAACAGGAGTAGACTCCATCCTTGCGACTTATGGAATGTTTGGGTGGGCTTTTACTATTTACCGAGTTATCACTTCTATGATTATCTCTATTATCGCTGGAGTTTTAGCAAACTTTTATGGTGAAGTTGAGAAACTAAAGCCTGCGTTTAGTATGACTAAACCAGTAGAAGAAGAGAGTTGTGATGGTGGAAGTTGTTGTTCAAGTAGTACACCAAAACAAAAAAGTTTTATAAGACTGAGTAAAGATGCTCTTTCTTATGCTTTTGGCACACTACTGAGTGATATAGCCTCACCTCTTTTAGTAGGACTGCTTTTAGGTGCTCTTATAACAGTCGCCATCCCTGAAAACTTGAGCGAAATACTTTTAGAGTACTCATGGCTCTCATACATCATCGTTATCGCTATAGCCGTGCCCATGTATGTCTGTGCAACAGCATCTCTACCGATAGCAGCGGGACTTATGCTTGCAGGTGTTAGTCCAGGTGCTGCGTTTGTCTTCCTCTCAGCAGGACCCGCGACAAATACAGTGACTATCGGAGTAGTAAAAAAGATGTTAGGAACTCGAACACTTTATATCTATCTAGGGACTATCATCATAGGTTCAGTACTTTTTGGTTTTGGACTTGACTACATTCTTAGTGGTGTAGATGTAAAAGAGTTAGTGCATTTACATGAAGAAGCAAACCTTCTCACAATGGCTTCAAGTATACTGCTTTGGTTTTTTGCCCTTTACTACATGCTCAAACCATACTTCACTAAAAAAGATGAATGTAATGGTGGGAGTTATTGTTCGGGCTAAGAGGAAAAAGAGAAGGGAACACTTTTTATATGTGTTATTGTTTGTTTTAAGGGTGGTGTATATAATTGGCACCTTCAAGAAAGTCAATAAAATGTACAGACTCATATCAAGGTGTATCCTATATTTAGGTAGTTTTTAGTATAGTTCTGTACTTATAACAATAATAATTTTAATACACAAAGGATATACAATGATATATAAAGTTACTACAGACACACCTTTAGAGCAAGTAAAAAATGAGTTAGCAGAACATGCGAAGAGAAGTGGTTTTGGTGTTTTGGGCTCTTATGAGTTTAAAAAGATACTAGAAGGAAAAGGTTTTCCAATAGAGAAGGACATCACTGTTTATGAGTTGTGCAGTCCATCAGCAGCACAAGAAGCATTAGCTGCGCTACCTGAAGTATCGGTTTATTTACCATGTCGAATTTCACTTTATGAAGAGAATGGTAAAACAATCATAGCTACAATTAACATTTTCGATGTTATGAACTCCATAAATGCAAGTGAAGAGTTGCATGCACATATGAATAGTGTTTATAAAGAGTTTGAATTGATAATGAACTCATGGAATTAAGGTAAAAAATATTTTTAGATTTCATAAATTCCCTTTGTAGTGCAATAGAAGTGCTAACACTTCACTAACACTTATCTGTCATACTACGACTATCAAAACAAAGGATTACGAAATGAAAGCGACGAAAACAGTATTATCACTAGCAGTGATGGGAACATTAACTTTAGGTTTTGCAGAGGTAACTACAACTATTGATGCACAGATTCAAGCTATTCAAGATGCACCAGCATCTGAACGTGTAGAGTTAATGAATGAGTTTAAAACTCAACTCTCAACTATGAATGAACAAGAGAGATCAGAAGCTATAGCTCAGATGAGAACACAAATGCAAGCAAAAATGCAAGAGCATAGTGAATCAGGTGAGATGAATCATGAACAGATGCGAACACAAACGCGAGAACATGCTGGTGAGATGCAGATGGAACATAGTGAAGAGATGAACAGAATGCAAAATATGAATCAACAACAAGCTGGTAGTCAGTTTGGGCATGATAACGAAAGAACAGGTGGTTCAATAAATATGCAAAATGTCTCTCATGAGGCTGGAACAGGCATGTTTAGTGAGAGACATTAGTCTCTTGCTTCAAATAAATTAGGGGTTTGCGATGAAAATAGTCTTAAATATTTTACTATTAGGTCTCTTTGCTAGTTCACTTTTTGCTTATGTAGATAGTGATATGGATGGTGTTGAGGATGCAAAAGACAGGTGTCCAAATACATCTTTTAGTGATTTAGTAGATATAAACGGATGTACAAAAAAAGCTTTAGTATCTCCACATCATTATGATATTATCTTTGGAGCGAGTTACTCCTCGTCTGATTATCTAACACTCAATGCAACAGATACCCTCTCTACTAATGTTCAGGTTGATTACTACTATAAAAACTTTTCCCTACAGGCATCAACAGCTTACTTTACAACAGAGGGTAGTGGGTTTAGTGATAGTGGACTTTACGACTCCTTTATAGGTGCATCATACCAGTTTAGACCGACTCAAAATCTTGTGCTGCGTTTAGGTGCAGGGGCATTGTTACCAACATATTCGAGTAGTTTGGATAATAACAATATGGACTATACAGGAAGTCTCAATCTTAGTTATTCACTCGATAAAGTGAATTTATTTGGTGGTTACTCTTATACGATTATTAATGATGATGATGTTAATGTTGTAGATGTAGATGGTAATACAACAGCAATTTTTTATCAAAATACACAGGCCTATAGTTTTGGAGCAGGTGTTTATGCAAGTCAAAAACTTTATGTGAGTGCAGCCTATAATTCTGTAAATAGTGTATATGAAACAGTAGAAGAGATCACAACTGCTTCTGTTTATGGCTATTATAGTATAGATAAACATTGGTTCTCAACACTCTCATATGCTTATGGACTCAGTACAAGTGCGAGTGACCATTATGCTTCTATCCGTTTTGGGTACTTCTTTTAAGGAAAAAATATGAGCAGAGAGATACTTTTACTCGAAGATGACATCGAGCTAGCCGAGACACTCAAAGAACTTTTAGAGGGTGAGAACTATAGTGTAGATATGGTTCACAATGGCAATGATGCGATAGATGCTTCTTATGAGAAAAAGTATCAACTCTATGTTTTTGACATCAATGTCCCCGATATGAATGGACTTGAACTACTAGAGTCTCTCAGGCAAGCTGATGATACAACCCCTGCAATTTTTATCTCTGCACTTGTAGATATAAACTCTATCTCAAAAGCTTTTGAGATAGGCGCAGATGACTACATAAAAAAACCATTTTTTCCACAAGAGTTGATTATCCGTGTAAATGCAAAATTTACTCAAGTAAGCAAAGATATAATCTATAATAATCTTCGTTATGTCAGTAGTAAAAAAGAGCTGTATATGGAGGAGAAACTTCTCTCTTTAGGAGAGGTTCAAGAGTGTTTATGTGATATTTTTATGACAAATATTGGGAATACTTTGGATAAAGGTATATTGATGGATTGTCTTGTGAGTGCTTCAGATACAGCACTTCGTGTAGCTATAAATAAGCTAAAGCAGACTACCTCTTTGCCTATTAAAAATGTACGTGGTGTGGGGTATATACTTGAAAAAAGTTGAACTTGAATCTCTTATAAAAAGTTTTATACTCTTTTTTGTGTCCCAAAGCCTTTTACTAGGCACACTCTTCTTTTTTGAATATACCAAAGAGATAAAGAGTCTTGATGAGTCACTTTTTAATGAGATGCGAGTCTGTAGCTATGATTTAAGATGTGATAACTTTAGCATAGATTTTGTGCCAAAAGATAAGTTTGAAGTTTACAAACTTTATAAGGATGAAGATGGTTTGAGTGGCTATTTTAGTATAGGTGCTTCACAAAAAAATTCTATGAAGATACACTATAATAAAAAAGATTATGAACAAGATATACTCTCAATTCAAAAAGATTTAGCACTGAAGCTTTTCATAGTTTTAGTTATTATAATTTTGCTCTCCATAGTTTTCTCTTTTTACACTCTCTCTCCCTTACGTAATGCCTTAAAAATGACAGAAGAGTTTATAAAAGACATCTTACATGACTTCAACACTCCACTCTCGACCCTGCGTTTAAATGTCTCCATGCTCAAAACCGAAATAGGCGAAAACAAAAAAATATCACGAATAGAAAACACAGTACAAAATATCCTAAACCTACAATCAAACCTGCGTTCATATCTCAGTAATCATGCTCTACAAAAAGAGAGATTTGATATAAAAGAATTTTTGCAAGAGAGAGTGTCGCTTTTAGAAAAGAACTACAAACAAGTACGTTTTATACTTGAAGTCTCATCAGTGCAAGTAGAGTTAAACAGAGACTCTTTTGGACGAATAGTTGATAACATCCTCTCAAACGCAGCAAAATATAATAAACAAAATGGTGAAGTAAAAATAGTGCTAGAGGATAACAAGCTCATTATCAGCGACACAGGAAAAGGTATTAAAAATCCCAAGAGAGTTTTTGAGCGTTTTTATAAAGAACAAGATAGAGGTATAGGCATAGGTCTGCACATAGTTAAAAAGTTATGTGATGAGATGGGAATAGAGATAAGTGTTGAGAGTGAAGTAGGTAAGGGAAGTATATTTACTTTAGTTTTGTAAGTTGTCATCAGTTTTTAACTAAACAGAGAGTATAATTCTCACTATGATTGCACAAGACTCCATAGAAGCCCTTAAAGCTCGACTTGATATTGTTGATGTTGTAGGGAGCTATATAGAGCTTAAAAAAGCAGGGGGTAACTTTAAAGCCCCTTGTCCCTTCCACGATGAAAAATCCCCCTCTTTTGTAGTAAGTCCACAGAAGCAGATATATCACTGTTTTGGATGTGGAAATGGCGGAGATTCAGTAAAATTTGTGATGGAATATGAGAAGCTTAACTACCCAGAAGCACTTGAAAAGTTAGCGGAAAATTATAACTTTACACTCACTCATACAGATAAGAAACATAACAAACCTCGCTCACAAGTTATGGAAAAGCTTAACCAATGGTATCAGACTCTTCTCACACAAAATAGGACAGCATCAGAGTATGTAAAAGATAGAGGGATTTATGAGAGTAGTATCGAGAAGTTTGGCATAGGGTATGCACCTGATTCAAACGCTACTCTAAACTATATAAGAAAAGAGCAGTTTGCTATAAAAGAAGCTATAGATATGGGAGTAGTTGGTTACGAGCCAAGCCGTAACCAAACTTATGCTCGTTTTATAGAGAGAGTTACTTTTCCTATTCACTCAGCAAATGGAAGCATAGTTGGTTTTGGTGGTCGTACTATCACAGGACATCAAGCAAAGTATGTAAACTCTCCTGAAACGGCTTACTTTAACAAGTCACGTTTACTCTATGCTTATCATTTAGCTAAAAAAGCACTTTATAAAAAAGAAGAGATTATTATCACAGAGGGTTATCTAGATGTTATTATGCTTCATCAAGCAGGGTTTGATAACGCAGTAGCCACTCTTGGAACAGCACTAACAGTTGAACACCTACCCCTTTTGAGAAAAGGAACTCCTAGAGTTGTTATGGCTTATGATGGAGATAAAGCGGGTCGTGCAGCCGCACTCAAAGCCTCTAAACTTTTAAGTGCTAGTGGATTTAACGGGGGTGTTGTAGTCTTTGAGGGAGGGCTTGACCCTGCAGATATGGTAAAAGATGGTAGAGTTGAAGAACTCTCAGAGATGTTTCGCTCACCAAAAGCTTTTATAGAGTTTGTTTTAGATGAGATACTCTCTTTGTTTGATTTAAGTAATCCTAAGGAGAAAGAGTCTTGTATGGGTGAGGGTGTAAGCTACTTAAAAACTCTCTCTCCTCTGCTTCAAGAGGAGTACAAAACATATCTTGCCTCGCGTTTAGGTGGGATGGGAGTCTCTCCATCTCTTGTAAAGCTCCACTCTAATAATCCTCAAAATAACAATACCCATCTTTTACAAAAAAACTCTCATAAAGATTTTTGGGAATTAGCCCTCATCAAAACAATTATAGAAAAACCACACTTTATAGACCAGATACTTGATGTTCTTGACCCTTCACTTTTGCAGTTTCACTCTAGAGAATTTTCTTTAGCCTTAGCTGGAAAAACAGATGCACCAGAACTTATGTCTATACTAGTAGATGAGAGCATAGTTATTTTGGAAGATGAAGATGCTTTAAATGCAGAATTGCTGACCTTTTTTATCAAAATATTACGAGAGAGAGTTGCGTAAAGTAAATCTTGCACAAAATATCTCCTTTGAAGAGAAGGCTTTCTACATAAGAAAATTTCGTGGAAAAATAGCAAAACTCAAACAAGGAATACTTGTAAGTCTTAATGACTGATATTTAAAGTGTTACTTTTCTACCCACATAAAATTATACTCAAATAATATTTCAATAACATATTCTTATAGCACTATAAAATGTAAAAGCCTTACTTGAGGAGCTTCTTTGAATTTATATCACACTAATGTGATATAAAAATAATGTATTTGTGATATAACATATATTAATATAAGCAAAATTTATGATAATTATTTTTGTTTAAATTAAATTTAAAATATTTATCACGGTATTTAAGCTTAAAGCGATATTAATAACTCTACTATTTCTAAGTCAGAGAAAATCTGTTCGATAGATTTTTTCAAAAAATAAGGGAGTTATTATGAGTATGAATCGTAGAAGCGCAATTAAAATAGGTACTGTAGGTGTAGCTGCAGCAGTAGTTGCAGGGACTGTGAGTGGTTGTAATGGAGAGGCATCTCCTGCTAAAGCACAAACTAAAAGTAATACATTAGGAAAACACAATGTAGTTATCATAGGTGGTGGTTTTGGTGGTTTAACTGTTGCTAATAATTTAATGAAAAAGAATAAAGGGCTAGATGTTTTAGTTATTGAAAAAAGAGACACCTTTATGTCTTGTCCTGTTTCAAATACTTATTTAGGAAAACTAGAGGGTATGAACTTAGGAACATTCGTTTTTGATTATGCTCAAGTAGTTGATAAATATGGTTATAAAATGTTGAAGTCAGAAGTTGTTTCAATAGACCGTGCTAACAAAACTGTCACTACAGCTAAAGGGGTAGTAGGATATGAAATTCTTGTTCTTGCTCCTGGTATCGCATACAACTATGAAAATCAATTTCCAAAATGGTCAAAAGATAAAATAGCAGAAGTTCAAAGAAAAGCACCTGCTGCACTTATCCCAGGTTCAGAGCATGTGGCACTAGAGAGAATGCTTGCAAATATGGATGATGGAAATGTTGTTATCAGTGTACCAAGTGGTAAGTTTCGCTGTCCTCCAGCACCATTTGAGAGAGCATGTATGATAGCTGCTTACATGGATAAAGAGGATATTAAAGGGAAGGTAATTATTCTAAACCCTAAAGAAAAGTTTGCTAAGTATGGTGCATTTATGGAGTCGTTTAAAGATTTGTATGCAGATAGAATTGTTTATATGCCTAATGCTAGAGTAAATGATGTTGATGTGGATGGTAAAACTGTTAGCTTTATGCAAGAGGTTGGAACAGGAAAAAGAGATGAAGATAATGATGAAATAACTAAAACAGTTCAAAAAACTATGAGTTATGAAGTTCTGAATCTTATGCCAGATAATAAAGCAAATCCAGTAATAGAGATGGCTTCTATAAATACTGTACCAGGGTCATTTCATAAAGTTGTGATGAATGGTTGTTCTTTCAAACTGCTACAGATAAAGATGTATATGCTGTTGGTGATGTTGTAGGTCATGCTATACCACCAAGTGGACAAACTGCAGTTTGGGCTGGAAAACAGTGTGCTAATGAGATAACAGCACGTTTTGCAGGTAAAGCATATACACTTGCCGTGAAGAGTAAAGCAGTAAATGCAGGGAATGTTTGCTACTCAATGGTTGGAGATAATCCAGAAGAAGCAATTATGGTTACACATGATTTTTCATGGACAGGTAAGACTATTAAAGGTAAGGGTCATGTACCTAAAGCGGCATCTGGGAAGTATCGCTCAACTGGTACAGGAAAAGCATTACGTAACTGGTACTCAGGGATTACAGCTGATCTTTTTTCATAAAAAGAGTAAATGATGGACAGAAGAAATTTTTTAAAAATAACAAGTGTCAGTGGTGTTATGATAGCTCTAGCACCATCAACTATATCAGGACAACTTCGTGCTGATGATGGTAGACTTTTTGAGGCCTATGAAAAAGTACAACTCGTTGATGCTAATGGCATAGCATTAAAAGCTGGAGAGTTAACACAAGAGGTAAATTATATTTTTAATTACCCTTTTGTTGGTACACCAGCAATTCTTCTTGATTTAGGTAAAGAGACACAAAAAGATGTAAAACTGACATCAGAAGATGGGGAAACATATATATGGAAAGGTGGTGTTGGAGCTAAGGGGGCTATTGTTGCATACTCTGCAATTTGTTCTCATCAGTTAGCACATCCAACACCAGATAATAGTATTTTACAGTATTTACAAAGGGGTAAAACTACTATGGCATGTAAACAAAAAGGTGGATTGATTGTTTGTTCATCACATCTCTCTGCTTTTGATCCACTACAGGGATGTAAAAAAGTTTCAGGACCAGCCGAGCAAGCTTTAGCATCTATAATTATAGAAGTAGCTGAGGATGATACTTTGTGGGTATCTGCTGTATTGGGACCAGATAAGTTTCATGAGTATTTTAAGCGCTACAAGGTTGAAATGAAGAAGTACTATGGAGGGAAAAGAAAAGCAAAAAAACGGGTTCAAAATAGTGCACCTACTATTGTGCTCAATGAGTACACAAAAGAGGTTATTGAGTACTAAATAAAGGGTTTAACAAACTATATGGTGTAGGCATCGCCTATGAATGTTTTTATAAAAGAAAAAGGAAAAAAAATGAAAAGAATTAAAATGAGTGCAGTAGCAATGTTAATGTTGTCAAGTAGTGTATATGCAGTAGATGTTACTACAAATAATCCAAGTGATATATATAGTTTACCATCTCCAGAGCCTACTGAGAAGTTTAAAATATCTGAACACAAGATGAAGGCAATTGGTCATATTAAGTTATGGTATCAAACTATGAACCATGGTGGTGTAGATGGTGGTGATGGAAGGCTTTTTTAATAGGCAAATAAGTGGTGCAAATGAGTGGATGAGTGTGAGTGCTCACCTAAAAATTACTGGAGATGTTAATGATACATTTTCTTATGGTATAGCAGTACAAGGTGCATCATCTATGGGGACTAACTCATACTTAGCAGTTGCTGAAGCAGTTCGTCCAGTGAGTGGAGCGGATGCAGGTTCTGAAAAAATTCCATTTTGGTTTAGTGAAATGTATGGAATATATACAACTGGAAATACTAAGTTTAAAATGGGACGAATGGAGCTAGATACACCGATGAGTTTATACTGAAAAGTGGAATGCAGTTACAAATACTTTTGAGGCTGTGACTCTAACAAACACAGATATACCAAATACAAAACTGATGGGAATGTGGCTAGCAAAAGGAAATGGTGCTACTACAAAATTTGATGAAGCTCCTCAAGTCTTTGGAGCAGAAGAGACATATACGGGCTATATGCAATATGATTACGATCACGACAATAATAGCTCTACTGCTAATAAAACTATAAGCAGAGCAGGAATGCTTGTAGCGGGTGTTAAAAACAATAGTATCTCTAATATTCCTCTTCAAGCTTGGTATTACATTGCACCAGATGCAGTACAAGCTTTTTGGTTACAAGGAGATATAAAAGGGAAAGATTTAGGATTTGTTCAAAAGGCTTCACTTAGTCTGATAGGAGCAGGTAATGGTACAACTGGAGCACTGAAAAAGTGCTATAGAGGGTGGCAGTACATTTGGTAATACTCAAACAAATACAAAAGATACTTATGCAGTAGCTACTAAACTAACAGCAGCTGTAGGTGGCATAACTCTTTATGGAGCAGCATCTAAGACAAGTTCAGGAAATCTTCCTATCGCAAACAGTGCAACAAATTATAAGAAAACAAGACTTCCAACAGCATCTGTTTTTAACGATGGTATGGTAGCAGCACAACCCAAACTACAGCATTTAAAGTTGGTGCATCTACAAAATTTGGTAAAGTAAGTTCAATCGCACTCTCTTATGGTAACTATACAGTTGGAGAAAATGCAGGCTATATGCAACCAAACCAAAAATCTGGTGGACCAGCATCTGGTGGTTGGCTTGCAAACAACAGAGGAGAAGATGTAGATATGAATGAGATTGACTTGATTTTAAGTACAAAGTATAAAGACATTAAGATGAAAGCAATTTATGTTTATCTAGATAAAACTTATGTGCCAGGTACAAATGATGCTTCCACATACGGAACAGATGATAATCATGTCCTACGTTTAATCGCATCTCTAGCATTCTAAGATAGAGATATTATTACTTCATATAGTCTTACATAAGGCTATATGAACCTTATTGTTTAAAAATAAGTTTTTCATTTGGTTACAGATTAACTCTCTCCTTATTCAAAGGTCTGTAATCAAATGAAAAGTTTATACGTATTTTCGGTATACTTAAAGTAGATTTTTTTTTGAAGGTGATTTTATGGCCGGAATACATTTTACATTTGACAATTTTAAAGAACTACTGAGTTTGAACATGGGAATCTCTCAAAGGCTCGATGAAAACAGAGCTGAGAGTTTTACACTTTTGTATTGCAGTTTTGAAGGTATAGCACAAGATATAGTAGATACATGTTTGAGTGAAATACTACGAACATCAGATGCTATAGTTAATGATGGAAGTGACTACTTTTTTATCCTGCCTTATACAGATAAGTATGGTGCAGAGATAGTTAAGAAAATGTTTGATGACTTTTTTGCGCAACATTTAGGTGCTTTTTTACTTGCATATCCTGCTGATGGAGAAGATGCTGTAACATTGATGAGCAACATGCAAGATAGTACAAGTACATTTTTAAAAAATGACTTGCACTGCTTAGATAAGTTCACTAGAAGTTATTAACTAATTTTAGAGACTATAAGGAGCGAAGCCCCTTATAGTCGCAGGGACAAATCTTGTCCCTACAACCCCCTAAAGTTATAAAAAAGAAGCTTTTTTAAGAAAAGTTTGTAGCATCAGTTATTAAAACCTTCACTCTCAAACTTATAATTTTTACTATCTCTATAAAAAGAGATAGCATCTGCAATACGTTGCTCTTTATAGACTTTTTTATCACAGACCCATCTACATTTTATTTTTTTGTTTTGCATGGCAGCTCTGTTTTCTTTAGATAATTTTTTCTCATATATATGTTCACTAAAAAGAAGTGTTGATAAAAGAAGTAGGGAGAATAATTTCATAAACATAAAATCGGCAAGAGTTATAAAATCTTTAATTGGACACTTAATGGAACACTATATGCTATATTAATCTAAAATCCTCAATATTGGGGAAAAAGGGAGTATAAGATGCTTACATTAGAAAGTAAAACGCAGACCTCTGCTACATCTTTACCTCTAGGTCTAAGCCAAAAAGAGAGCTCAGAAGATACAAAACTCTCTTTTTCTGACCTTCTTCGTGGTATAAGTGAAAAAAAAGATGATAAAATTGTTCAAAATGGTGTAGTTGTTTTAGCCCTTGATGAAAAGGAGAGTAAAAGCACTAAGATACCCTTAGAAATTAACCCTGAGATAAGTAAAGATCTTTCACCTAAAGAGTTAAAAGTACTTATAAAAGATGCAAAAGAGTATTTAAAAAACAAGATTACCCAGAGTGAAGGTTTTAAAAAGTCAGAGATACAAGCACTCCCCAAAACACTTAAAGGTTTAGTGCAAGTTGCTCAAAAGTTTGGGATTGATATAGGTAAAATAACACTCCAAGAGGTGAAGTCTAGTATTGTTTTAGCTAAACCTGCAGAGACACAAGATATAAGTAAAGGTGTCACTGTAGAAATGGAAGATGCAGATGAGATAAAAGTAAAAGTGCAAGGATCCTCACAAACAGAAGAAGCTCTTGAAATTGATGTAGATACAAGAGCTAAAAAAGTGCTCAAAAATATAGCTACAACTATAAATATAACAGATATACAAGAAAAACAAGTAGATGAAAAGCCGACTCAGCAAATAAAATCTGATATTAAAGTAACACCTCTGTTTAAAGCACAGGCTCAAAAAGAGATAACAACTGAGCAACTTGTAAATACAAAAATAAGCACGAGTGAGGTAAATATACCAAAGAAAAAAGTAGATGAGACTTTAAAGCTACTTCTTCGAGGTGAACGTATATCAAAGAGTGATAAAGGCTTTACAGCGGATTTTTCAGTAGCAACAGCACGAGTTTTAGCTCCAGAGGCAAGAAAAGATGTGAGTAAATCCCTAGAGTCTCTTCTAAAAGGGGAGACAAAAGAGAACTCACAAAATCAAAAAATAGATGGTTTAAATATAGCCAAAGCAGATAGTTTTGAGATAAAACTCTCAGAAGCGAAACAGATGACAAAATACCTCTCAGTGGATGTTAAAACTGCCATTGAAGACTACAAGTCGCCTTTTACTCGAATAAAGGTAGCCCTTAATCCACAAAGACTAGGTTTAGTTGAGCTTACAGTAGTGCAACGTGGGAAAAACCTGCATATAAACCTTAGCTCAAACAATGCCGCTATTAATGCTTTAGCTCTTAATGCAAATGATTTAAAAGTGCAACTTACAAATAGTGGAATAAATAATGCTTCATTAAATTTTAATGATAACTCTCAAAGCTCACAACAAGGTAGTTTTGGGCAAGCACAGCAAAACTCTCAACATGAGAGAGAAGCAGCAAAAGAGTACCGAAGTCTTGAAGACTTTGAAAATGAAGAAAAAAATGAAGAGATTTTAAACTCTTTAGAAATTGTAGTTCCATACTACGCTTAAAGGATATAAAATGGGAATCACTGCAACAGGCGAAAATACAGCATTAACTTCTACTCAAACAAATACAACAGATGGAAATCCAAATGGTGTTTTGGGAAAAGATGATTTTTTTACAACTACTGCTTGTGCAGTTACAGTACCAAGATCCGACATCTCCAACTGATAGCGAGACAATCCTTACTCAAACATCTCAACTAGCAGCCTTAGAGTCAGCACAAAATACTAATGATGCTCTAGAAAAGCTTTCTCTTTCACTACAAACTTCTCAGGAGTTTTCTATTGTTAACTCTATTGGAAAACGTGCTGATTTAGGAAGTGATGCTATCACCCATGAAGAGGGTTCAAGCACTACATTTGAAGTTTATTTTCCAGAAGATATAAAATCTGGGAGTGTAACGATTACAGATTTAGATGGTAACTTTGTAGCAGATATTCCTATTGAGATGCCAGAAAATGCAGATGGAACAACAGCAGACCAGCTGGGTGCTGGTGTCTATCAGTTTACTTGGGATGGTTTAGATGCCCGAGGTGTGAGTCAAGAGAGTGGAATTTATCGTGTAAATTCAGAGTATCTTGATACTGCAGATCAGCAACAGACGACTAGACTAGGAGCATATCCAATTGAGTCCGTAAGATTTGAAGAGGGAAAAGCATTTTTAAAACTTGGTTCTAGCTATGTTGCTTTAGAAGATATAGTAGAAGTATATTAGTCTGTAACATTAATAATAAGGAATTTATCATGGCAATTCAAGCTTTTTTATACAGGAATTTCTGGAATGCAAAATAGTTCTGTAGGTATTGATGTGTTATCAAATAATATAGCAAATATTAATACTGTAGGATTTAGAGGTTATGAAACAGAATTCTCAAGTATGTTTGAAGAAGCAATCTCTACAGGAACGGCATCTGCTGGTTCTATCGGTAATGGAGTACAAGTTCAAACAACAAGTATGATGCGAGATCAGGGGACATTAGCTCCTTCAGATAGAAGTACTGACTTAGCTATTTTAGGGGAGGGCTGGTTTGGTGTATCTGGTGAGGGAGACCCACTTTATACCCGTGATGGCTCTTTTGGTTTTGACTCTAACAGTGATCTAGTAACTAGTGATGGCTTTTATGTCTTAGGAACTAAAGCAAACAATATAAGTGCAGATAATGTTTTAACAAACAAGGTAGATGAAGTACTACTCTCTTCTGTAGCAGCTCAAGAAAAACTGCGTTTTCCAAAAACATTGACTTATCCAGCTGAGGCTACAACAGAGGCAAAGTTTTTAGGAAACCTTGGGGTTGGAGTTGAACCAATTACAATGAGTGCTGCCGTTGTTGACCCTCTCGGTAACAAAAATCAGTTGCGTTTAGAGTTTGTAAAAGATGCCGTGCAAGTACCACCAGGTAATCAGTACACATTGACAGCAACTACTCAGTCATTAGACGGATTAACAATCTATGACACACAAGTTGGACAAGTAGAGTTTGATGAAACTGGAGCACTTAGCTCAAACACTTTGACAAGTATAAATAATAATGGAGCAAATGTGGCTATCGACTTAGGTCAAGGTTTTGATGGTGTTGTCTCTATTGACCTCCCTCTTGTTTCTGCTTCAAGTATAGCTAATGGGACAATTGGCGGGGATTTAGTAGGTTACTCTATCAACAGAAATGCAGAAGTTATCGCAACTTTTACTAATGGAGAGCAGAGTAGTGTTGGTAAAATTGCTGTTTTTCATTTTCAAAATGAGCAAGGCTTAGATCGTGTAAGTGGTACACGTTTTAGTGCAAGTTCTAACAGTGGAGAGGCTCTCTTCCGTCAAGATGCAAATGGAAATAGTATCAACGGAACAGAAGTAGTAAACTACAGTCTTGAGGGCTCTAATGTAGAACTCTCTTATGGACTCACAGAACTGATAATTCTTCAGCGTTCATATGATGCTAACTCAAAATCAATCACAACAGCAGATGAAATGATGCAAAAAGCTTTAACAATGAGTGCTTAAAAAGTTGGTACACTAAATGCTTGATATTCTTTACTAATACTCTCCTAATTTGAGAGTAACATAAAGGATATATTATGTTAAAATCTTTATTCTCCGGTGTATCTGGACTACAGTCGCACCAAGTGGCAATGGATATTGAGTCAAACAATATTGCAAATGTAAACACTATAGGTTATAAGTACTCTCGTGCAAACTTCTCAGACCTTTTAGCACAAACAAAGGCAATTGCCACAGCTCCACAAGGACAGCTCGGTGGTAAAAATCCCGTACAAGTTGGTTTGGGTTCTACTGTAAGTTCAGCCACACGTATCTTCTCTCAAGGGTCTATCCAAAATTCTGATAAAAATACAGATGTTGCTATCCAAGGGGATGGTTTTTTTATTATCTCAGGGGATAATGGAAACACTTACAAATATACTCGTGCAGGGGATTTTAAATTTGATGCAGGTGGAAACTTTGTTGATAATAACGGTTTTATCGCTCAAGGTTGGTTACGTGACCCTGTTACAGGAAAAGTAGACTCCACTGCACCAATCACTAGCATAAATATTCCACCTGGTTTAACAACACCTGCAAGTCCAACTGCAGAAGTTGTATTAAAAGCCAACCTAAACTCAGGTCCTTTAATAGAGAGCTTCTCTCCTGCATATTCAGTTGCTACGGGCACACCTCCAAGTATAACAACTCCAGGAACTCCTGATGCTATAGATGCTAGAGGCAATCCTATATCTTCAGGTAATTTAGGTGTTATGTTTAACGAAACAGGTGAAGCATTCTCTTTGCAAAAAGATCAAGGAGTATGGGCTTCATTTGTAAGTGCAAGTTTAGCAGGAACTGTTGATGTGCCTGCAAGTACAGGGGTAAATGATGAGTTAGACATAACTTTTACACTCAGTGATGGTACTACTCAACAGATAACAACAAGTGGTGCAACTGGAACTGAAACTGCAACTGAAAATGCAAATAGATATATCTCAGCTATTAATGCACAAACTGCTATTACTGGTGTTGTGGCAACATTAAATCTTAGTTCTGGTAATCCTAGAATAGATTTAACTAACACAAACAGTAGTGCAACAGCTTCAAAAAATATTAGCTTTACAACAGCAGCAACTGATAATAGTGGACTGATTGCTTCAACAGTTACTACTGCTTATAGATATCAATATGATCCAGCAGCAGCGACTACTGGTGCAGGTGCTGATAAAACATTTACTACTATGTCAGATTTGCGTTATGCCCTAGAGCAACAAGCCCAAGCACAAGTTGATGTGAATGGAAATGGTTTGGTTGAGAGTAATATTGAGATTATAGTAAATTCAGAGGGTAAATTTGTTATTAAAAATCCTGGTGGAGCAGCTGATGATTATGATATAAATCTTGCCATTACTGCTTATACAGCCCCTGGAGTGACTGAAAATGTACGTTTTACAAGAAACTTAGAAGCTTTAAACTCGGTACTTCCTGCTGGAAGTGGTGGACAAGCATTTTCTCAAAGTTTTAATGCTGCGACTCACTCAAGTAGTATCGATATTTTTGATTCACTCGGTTCAAAACATACTATAAGAACAGAGTTTAGAAAAACTGCACTCGACACTGCGACAGGAAGTACATGGTCTATAAATATAACAGTACCTGCTCCTGCAACTATTGATACAGTAGCTCCTTTTGATGAGAAACAAGGAAGTATTCGTTTTAATAATGATGGTTCATTAGCAACATACAATCCACCAAATATATCTTTTAGTGGAAATAATGGATCTTCTCCTAACCAACAGGTAAGTCTCTCTTTTGGTACAGCAAATGCCTTTGATGGAATGACATCATTTGATAGCCGTTCAAGTACTTCTGGAATCAGCCAAGATGGTTTTACAGGAGGGGACTTAGTAGGAATTAGAATCGATCAGTCTGGTACCTTAGTTGGTTCATTTTCAAATGGTCGTTCTTTTGGTTTAGCACAAATCGGTATGGCTAAGTTTACAAACAACGAAGGTCTCTCTGCTGAGGGTGGAAATGTTTATAACCAAACTGCCAACTCAGGTGACCCTATCATAGGAACTGCTGCAAGTGCAGGGCGTGGATTTATCCAGTCATCTGCACTAGAAGCATCAAATGTTGACCTCTCACGAGCCTTAACACAGTTAATAATCGTCCAGCGTGGTTACCAAGCAAATGGTAAGACCATTACAACTTCGGATCAGATGTTACAAACTCTTATTGGTTTGAAAAACTAAATTAACTCTATTTTGATATAATTCTTTCATAAAAAATGAAGGAATTATTCATATGCAATTCTCTGCTCCCCTTAAATCAAACTCAAAAAAAGTAATGCTACTCGGTTCAGGTGAACTTGGTAAAGAAGTGGCTATCGAAGCTCAGCGTTTAGGACTTGAAGTCATCGCCGTAGATAGATACCAAAATGCTCCTGCTCACACGATAGCACACAGTTCTTATGTTGTAGATATGCAAGATAAAGATGCACTTCTTGAAATCATCTATCGTGAAAAACCAGACTACATTTTACCTGAGATAGAGGCTATAAGCATAGATGCTCTTTTTGCAGCAGAAGATAAGGGTTATAATGTTATCCCTAATGCAAACGCAGTAAGTAAAACTATGAACCGTAAAAATATTCGTACTTTTGCAGCAGAAGTGCTAGACTTAAAAACTGGTCCTTATGAGTTTGTAACAACAGAGGAAGGGCTACTTGAGGCTAGTAAACGCATGGGTTATCCTTGTGTTATCAAGCCTGTAATGAGTTCATCTGGTCATGGTCAGAGTATCTGTAGAAGAGAGGAAGATGTTCCTGCATCTTGGGAAATAGCAAAAGAGGCTCGTGGGGATGCGAGTGAGTTAATCGTTGAAGCGTTTGTTGATTTTGATTATGAGATTACACTGCTTACTGCTCGTAATGGAAGTGAGACTGTTTTTGTGAGCCTATCGGGCATGAGCAGAAAGATGGCGACTATGTTTTTTCATGGCAACCAGCACAGATGAGTGAAGCAGTAAAACAAAAAGCACAAGATATGGCGAAGAGTATTACAGATGGTCTTGGTGGTCGTGGTCTTTTTGGAGTTGAGATGTTTATAAAAGGTGAAGAAGTTTATTTTTCTGAAGTAAGCCCTCGCCCACACGATACAGGAATGGTTACACTTATAACGCAGTCTCAAAGTGAGTTTGCTCTACACCTTCGAGCTGTTCTTGGTCTTCCCTTAGGGTTTACTTTTTACGGTTCAGGTGCTTCAGCAGCTTATAAAACAGGTATAAAACACTCAAATGCACCGGTAATTAATGTAGATGACTCTCTCTTTAGTGAGAACTCATTTGTAAGAGTTTTCTCTAAACCAGAAGCACATGAGGGGCGTCGTTTGGCTGTTGCTCTTGTTTTTGATGAAGTAGAAGCGGCACTAGAGAAGTCCCGTGAACTTATAGAAAAAATAGAAGATAATTAAGATGCAAATAGTTTTACTCGATGCACTTACATTTGGAAATACAAACCTTGATGCTTTTAATCAGTTTGGAGAAGTAGAAGTCTATCAGACAACTACTGCAGATGAAACACTCAAACGCATAACAAACGCAGATGTGATAGTTACTAACAAGGTTGTTATCACTAAAGAGTTGATGCTTTCTTGTAAAAAGTTAAAGCTCATCTGTATAGCAGCAACAGGTATGAATAATGTTGACCTTGAAGCAGCAAAAGATCTAAACATAGAAGTGAAAAATGTAGCTGGCTACTCCACTGACTCTGTTATCCAACATACATTCTCACAGCTTTTTTATCTTTTAGGTCACTCTCGTTATTATGATGAAGTGGTTAAAGATGGAACTTATTCAAGAAGTCCAATATTTACAGATGTAAGCCAGCCATTTTTTGAAGTCAAGGGTAAAAAATGGGGAATCATTGGCCTTGGAAGTATAGGTCGTGGTGTGGCAAACATTGCTAAAGCTTTCGGTGCGGATGTCTGCTACTACTCTACAAGTGGAGTCAATAGAACTGAAGATTTTCAAAGAACAAGATTAGAAGATATGCTTAAGTCTTGTGATATTATCACCATTCATGCACCTTTAAATGAGAAAACAACTAACTTACTAGACTATGAACAACTGTTAACTTGTAAAGATGGGGCTACTATATTGAACTTAGGACGTGGTGGTATCATTAATGAAGATGCAATAGTTCGCATAATAGATGAGAAAAACCTCTCTTTTGGTTTAGATGTTCTAGTCAGCGAGCCAATGAGAGAAAATCATCCGCTACTGAGTGTAAAAAACAAAGATAGACTCTACATAACGCCACATATAGCTTGGACTTCAGTTGAAGCGAGAGAGAAACTCATAGCAGGTGTTGTACAAAATATCAAAGAGAGCTTCTAGCCTTTTATGGCAGAGTTAGCTCTCTTTTTCTCTGCGTTTCTCGCAGCAACTATCCTTCCTTTTTCCTCAGAAGCTGCATTTTATGTAGCTATTACAAATGATATGCCAACTCTAAACGCCATGTTAAGTGCTGGAGTTGGTAATGTTTTAGCAATCATTCTTAACTACTATCTGGGCTATTTTTTATACGAAAAAACAAAAACAAAACTTTTTAAATCCAAAATAGGTACAAAAATGTATAAGCTTGGTCATAAGTACGGCTACCTTGCACTACTCCTCTCATGGCTACCCCTAATCGGTGATCCACTAACACTTGTAGCTGGTCTTGTTAGGTTAAAGTTTGTTTGGTTTGTTATGATAGCAGGGATACTCAGAAATTCTACGGTACTATATTTTGACGCTTATGGTATAGAGGATGTGATTTTTCTATGCTTACCTCTTTGATAGTTTGGCAGAAGTATAAATGATGACACAAGAGCGGGTTATGACTACAATAGCTATCATCCTCACTCAACTTTAGTAAAATTAAGCCCTGTTTAATATTTAGATAAGTATCATTTAGAGATGATCAAGGAATAAATATAATGGAAAGAGAAAGAATATTTTTTTAATGTTGTTAAAAATGAAACATCTTTTAACAGAAGTATTTTGTAACTTGTTAAAAACAAAAAAATATAGATTTTAATGAATCTAATATAGGTTGTAAGAATTTCAATACAGAACTAATATGAGATGGAAAATAATGGAAGGTCTGATTTGCACCTTAAAGCTAATAATACAGAATGTATATTTGAAATTAAAAATTGAATTAGATACAGATTTGACAGATAATCAGCTCCGAAGGCTATTTAGAATATCTGATAAACAGAAATATCGAAGAGATAAATAAAAATCTTTTCTTTATTCTTCCTAGAGGCTATCTACATCTTAGTGATATACATAAACGATGGAATAAAAAGAGTGGATATTCTAAAGCTAACATAGACAATCAAAATATTATCTATCTGTTGATGCATATCTATCATAATGATAAAGAAAAATTAGATAATTTTATCTCTGATTTAGTTAAATTCACATTTAGAGCAACTCTCATAAGTTTGAGAAATGATAATGAAGGTTTTTACACTTACATAAGAAAAAGATGAAGATTTTACTGAAATATTTCAGACCGTTATAAATAATAACTGGTGGAATATTAACAAATAGAGTCTCTGAAGTTCTTGAGTATAGAAATTTTTATGAGATGGATTGTCAATAAAAATATAGTTAAATATATTCTATTTTCATATGAAAACAGTTTAAGAGCGGTTAAAAGGGTATCCAAATTTAACTATACAGAAAATTGACCCACATAGTTTGGAAACCACTGTGATAGATACAGTCTCCTCTAACTCAAGAGAAAAAGAAACAAAGGTATTGACGAGAAGAAAATAAGTGAGTTTGTTCAAGCCCCATTAATAATGTCGTAAAAAAATGAGGATTCAAGAAGTTAAAAGTGAACTGGACAGATATTAATGATGTTAAAGCATATATTGATTTGAGAAATGAAAAAAATTATCAAATTTATACAAAAGGATTTGATGTAAAATGTATAAAATTACAAAACAATCATTTGAAAAAGAATTTCACTTATTTATTTTGACATTTACAGTAGTTTAGATATAAAATTAGACAGCTAATGCATGATATTGTTGCATTACTTAATACTCAAAAGGAGATGTTTTTAAATATGATATTATTTCAAATCAATTTGAGATGCAAGTACTCAACCATGAAGGCTTTGAAAAAGGAGAGTACTCTGCAACACTTGCACCAAAAGCTACTCCCAACAACTCAAAAAAGGGGAAAAAGTACCATCTCCTCAACCCTGTAATAGCCCTCACAATAGTAAACTTTACCATGTTTTGGAGTTTGAGAAATATAAATCAAACTTCAAACTCCTAGAAAAAGAGAACTTTACAACTTACCAAGATGATATAGAACTCATATTCATAGAACTCCCTAAGTTTACTAAAACACTCCAAGAGTGTAAAAGCATAGAAGATAAATGGCTCTACTTCATAAAAATAGTGAAGATTTAAGTGTCACACCCAAAGATGTAAACAAAAAAGAGATACAAGATGCCTATGCCATAGCAAACACCTCAAACTATACAGAGGATGAACTAGAGGCTTTCTCCAAAGAAAAGAAAAGAGTTTATCTACATTCAAAGAAGTTCTGTTGAGAAAGCGAAAAGAGAGGGGGCTTGAGCAAGGCTTAGAAGAGGAAGGTAGAAAAAAGAAAAAAATCATAATAGCTAAAAAGCTTGTTGGATATTTTAGGCATTGAAACTATTGCTTTGAAAACTGGGTTGAGTGTTGATGAAATTGAGAAGTTAAGTGAGACCGGAGTAATAAGCAGACATAAAGATGTCAGAAATCGCTACACTAGAATTATGGAAATTAAAATTCAAGGAAGAGAAATGACACTAGGCCCAGTTTTCTATTATAAGTGTACTTTTTGCGACAATATATTAAGAAGAGATTCAACAGGAAAAAGTCTTGGACGAGAACAATATTCAGATATGAAAACATATCAAAGATGTCGGGATTCTCCAAGATTAATTAAATGCCAAGTGTGTGCTAATTATATATGGCTAGAACAGATTAAATGGTTAGCAATCGAATATTATAAAGGATCCAACTCGATTTAAGCGTTAAAAAAGAATGGAAAAAGAGACCATCAGTTGATTTTCTTTACACTCAATAGAATACCTTGAAGCACTTAGTTTAGGCATAACTAAGAAATTCAAATGAGGAAGTATTCATAAGAAAAGAGAATTTTATGGACATGTTAATGATGACAGAACAAGAGAAAATTCTGAATTGTTTATAAGAGAAAAATGATCGAAAAATTTGGAGAGATAATATTGTGGGGAGTATTGGATCTTGCAAATGACACATTAAGAAGAAGGAGCAAAATATTTATAGCTGAATTATATAGAAATTTAGGATTTTTTGATGAGGCTCTTAGTATACTAAAAGATGTGACAAGCGATACTTTTTTAAGTATGAAAGAGAAAATTAATAAAGAGTGTTACAATAAAAATACTCTAACAATATCATTATAAATAAAGAGGATAGTAAAATGCAAAAAATAAAACTAAAAGATGTAGCCAGCCGAAGAACTTTTGGTGCTAATGCAAAAGATGTATTGCATAAAGCTATTTTAATGGCAATAGATGTAAAGTCCATTAGAAGTTCGGTGACGATGGACGAAGCACAAAAATATTTGATGCCATGCTTCACAATAAATATTTGACGGTTAAAGAGATAGAAACAAAAAGTGAAAATACACTATTTTTTACAAGTCAAAACATTAATATATATTTAACAGAATCTTCAGTTGACACATATTTATTAAATAATATTTCTAAACCATATACAGATAAAAATATAGATAGTTTATTTTTATTATTTAGCAACAACTACTCTGATGATATATTACAAGATTTGCTATCTACTCTCTCTCAATAACCAGAGTATAGAAAAATATCTACAGATAAACTCGATAACAATGATAAGAAAATTCTTCGAAACAATATTACAAGTTTTTGTCAAGGGTTTGATGTTGGACGCATTGAGGGAACTATGCCACTAGATAAGCTTAAAGAATACAATAAAAAATATAAGCCACAATTGATTTTTATAGAGGGTGTACTCTTTGAAGATATAGAAAAAAATAATTTTGAAATTCTCAAAAACTCAAGCAAATAGATTTTTTAATGTTAAAATAGAACTAGGAGTTGTAAATGCTAAGAGTTCAACAAAAGAGATTTTATGAAATACTAACTCAGTTTTTTCAAAAATGAATTTAGATA
>JAUZRZ010000069.1 GCA_030949945.1 Sulfurimonas sp.
GTTGACCATCTTCTCAATAGCTTATAATAGAGAATACCAAGGGCTTAATAGGTGCTTCTTAATACCTATAATAATAAGGAGGTTTTGGCGGCATTATTTAGCACTTATGGATATTCATATATTGGAGTAGCTTTACTATCTTGTTTGTCGGTGACAATCTTCAAATTATTACAAGTTCTGTAATTCTTTTTCTAAATCTTCATAAAATTGGATTTGAATTGTAAAATATTAATATAACAAGTAACTTGTTACAAATTAAAACAAAGGCTTCAAATGAAAGCAACAACAGATGACTTATATATTTTTATTAATAATGTAGTTAATAGCAGCTGGTCATATTGTTGAGAATATCACATTAGATACAGTAAAGAAGATATGGAAACATTCAAAAAATGTTACCCTTGGAAAAAGCGAAAAATTATACTAATGATGATTTACTATCAAAGGGTATATGTGCTGCACATTTATTACCAATCAATAATCATCTCTATAACGAACTTATTAAAAAGTCACTGACTAATATATTATCTGGTGAGTTAGATTTAGAATGTGAATTCTATTCTTATAACCAAGGCTTAAAAGATGATTGGAAGATAGCATAAAAGATTGGTTGACGGATGACCAAATAGCCAAACCATATAATAAACTTTGAATGAACATTTAGAGACCCTATAAAATAAACTTTTACCCTACGGTCAACAGTTTATGTTAACGATACTATAGATATAGTCTACACATCTAAAGTTTATAGGGTTCCAAATGAAAAAAGTGATAGGTTATTGTAGAGTAAGTATTGAAAAGAAACAGACTACTGAAAATCAGAAATTATTCATCTTGGATTATGCCCATTCAAATAAATTGACGGTTGACGAGATTGTTGAAGTATCTGTATCAAGTAGAAAAAACAAGAAAGATAGACTCATTGATGCAACACTTGAAAAGCTTCAAGACGGTGACACACTTTTAGTATATGCTCTGGATCGTATTGGAAGATCGACTATTGAAACCTTGACAATAATTGAAGAGATTAAAAACAAAGGTATCAAGTTGAGTTGCTTATCAAGGATAATATTACTATTGACAAAAATAATAGTAATCCCATGAATGAAATGCTTCTGACAATTTTATCAGGATTTGCGAATCTGGAGAGATCATTTATCAGCGAAAAGAACTAAATTAGGTTTAGCAAGAGTAAAAGCAAACGGTACAGCTCTTGGAAGAAAAAAAGGACAACAAGTAAAATCAATATTTGATGCACATAAAGATAAAATCATTGAACTCAAAGGGCTTGGAGTTACGAACAAGCGAATTCAAGACTACATCCAAGTAGGAACGGCTCAAAGCCTGGGAAAATACATTATTAGCAGAAAGATAGCGAGCATAAACGAACCGTAATTATAATCGGTTCGGTTTATATCTCCTGCACCTCAACAAGCTATGAAAAGAATTATTCAATTCTTTTCAGAAACAGTATTTTTATAGCAAAATAATGTAAAATAAGTAGCATATAGAGAGTCTGTATATGTTATTTTACTTATCATTGTTAATGTATGAAAAGGGAGACTCAAAAGGGAGACACATTTTTAGATAGATGTAAGTAAAATCCCGTTATTATCTTCTTACAGATGTAGGTTTATAGGGATGGTTGACTTTAATTTTAGACTGAGGGTCCACCACTTCAAACCCCTATACTAAGCACTTTCACACTTTAGAGTTTATATTTTGTACGCACTATTTTGTACGCTCCTCATCTAAAAAGCGGCGATGTTTCTTATCTTTTGGCTTAATGTACTTCGATAAAACTTATATGTTGTAGCAACTTCCGAATGACCTAACATTATCTTACTAACCCATATAATATCTTCGCCCTCCCTCGCTCAACATAATACTTGCAAAGTATGTCTTGTCTGATAAAACTTACGATAAGCATAGCCAGTTCTTCGTAGTAAGTTCTTCCAATGATGTTTACGAAAGGTATCGTATGTTCTGTATCTACCACCATCTTGTGCAAGAAATATAAACCCATCCTTTGGCTTAGCGTCCAACTTGTGCTCTTTAATGCCTCTCTAACCACTCGAAACATTGTAGATTTTCTAGAAGTTCCTGTTTAGTAGTTCCAATCTTGTTACTACTGTTATTTCCTCTTTGGATAGCAGAATAGTTTCATTTTCCCAATCAACATCACTCCATCTCAAGGTAACCATCTCACCAGTTCGCATTCCTGTAAAAACAACACTGGTAAGAATCCACTTAAATTGACCTTCTGCAGAAGCTATGAGTTTTCGAACATCATTTAGTGTATAAGGATCTAATTTATCATCATCAATTTCTCTACCTTTATGATCAAGCAAGTTCCCAAACTCATCGTATGAAATAAACAGTTGTTTCGCAAATTGCTTTTGTTTGTGATACAACATTAATAGAAGTTATACTCTCTTCTATAGCATGGTTCAAAGCTCACTCAACATAGCCCGTAAACTGATAATTGTTTTATTGCAAGCTGTGATTTTAGTCTTAAGTTTCTTTGCCAATCTTTGACAACAGAAATTGTATTTCATCAAATTTCAGCTCACCAAAAACTGGAAGTATATGCTTGCTGATACTTGACTTATAATCTCGTACAAGGAGCTAGCCACTTGCTGTGTCAAGCCTAAGCTCTTAAACCAGCTTCGTGGCAAAAAATCAGAAAAAGTAAGCATCTCTTTTCGTTCCGCAAGAGTTTTTTCTTTCTCAAAATGCTCCTCCATAACAAATCTTCCCAGCTGTTTCTCAACATAGTTCATATTAGCTCTATTAAACACTTTTCCTGTGCTCAATTCTATGGTGCGACTGACCTTTAATCTGTCCAGATGCCCAAACTTTTTGTTCCAGCGCTTATAGGCATGCTCATATATTTTGTTAAAGAACTTAGCCATTTGAACTCCTTCTTTTTCTTTGAATTCGTCCAATAGCTCCTTGGTGGACTTCTACTTCTACTACGCTTGCACTTAAAATCCACACCTTCTTCAAAGTCACCACTTTTAAGTTGTTTTCGAATAGCATCAGCGGTAAGACCTTTTAAGTCAGCCACAATTGCCACAGATACCCATTCTATACCTTGAGTGGATTCTGGAACTTCATTTATACTTTTTTTCTTTCAACGAGCTGATAAACTTCGTAATGTTAAGTCAATTATTTTATCCGTATTCATTATTATCAATACTCCAACTTCATCCCAACTCATCCTAGCTTATCCAGAAGCACAAAAACATCTCTATTATGATTTTCTTTCTCTTAATCGACTCGCCAATAATGCTCTTTTTGCTGACTGTATAACAGAATTCACCTTTATTTTTAGGAAAACCACAATCATTAGTACAGTAGCTCAAAATTTGAGAGTAGATTTGGACTTTTTATTGTTCTTAATAAAATTTGCAATCGTTGCCCTAATTTGAATTCGCTTTCCTCTGTTTGCTTTAGCAAAAACAAGTCACAACTTTCTATCATATTTTCAGTTTTAGAAAATTTAAAAGCAACTTCACTTAAACTTCCAACTCTTTCTTTGATAGGCCGCTAGTATAAACGAATTTTTAAACCTATTTTGCTCCAACATGAAAGCTGAACTCACATCTTCAAAGCCATCTTGACTGACGACCAGCAAGAAATCATTTTCCCCATATCTTTTTGAGGTTTCATTCACATGATGTAGTAAAAGTACAGTTGCACCGTTATCCCTAATAGTTTTAATTATGCTTAAGAACTCAGAAACATCCTTACTGCTGGTCTCTATCTTTACCATTTCCCATGAAGTTTTTTGCAAAGAATCTAAAACAATTAAATATGACTCTAGAGATGATTTAGAGAGGATATTTAATATATGCAACACATCTCTATTTTTGAGACTTCTCCGGAAGATGAATGTAAATACTTAAACTTGTCTTTATATTTATCTTTTAATTTATTGATTTTTCTATCTGACAGTGTCACTAGTGAGTTGTCTAAATCGAGATACAATAGATTAATCAATTGATTTATTTTCAAAAACAAAAAGACGGCTGTAGCAATTGCAAAAAGAGCTTCTTTTCCCTGTCCAGGAGGAGCGATAAGCAATGTTGTTTCTCTTTTAATAATACAATTTTCAACAAGATATTCTACTTGGATATTTTCTTATATAAAATCACTAGACTTAATATCATGTTTTTCAAGGGTTTGGTCTTCAGCTCAATCCCTAGGTCCATTTTCACACCACTTGTGATGCTCATTTGTAACTTCTTTATTTCAAATCTCGATAATTTTTCAGATCCTCTACATTTATTGAAAATTCCAAAACTTAAGTTCCTCTAATTTTTTAATTTGTGAAACTATTTGTTTTTTTGTTAGCTTCTTTAACTTTCTTTTCTATCTCTGCTATACTTAGCATGTCACTTCCTTGATTTTATAGGTTTTTGATTAAAAATTAAAAACAAAGTTGAGAATTGCCGTTCTCATTTTTGTTTCTGCCTCATATATTTTTATTTTCGTAACTAATCACCCTATTTAAAGCTAAAAATAATTCAAAAATTCAGCTCAAAATTCCTCTTTAAAAAGCCTATTTATAGGACTTTTTAGCTATAATACTCCATATAAAAATAGGATTATCTCTTGAAGAAAAATAGAATAAAATATCAATTTTCCCTAAAGTCAAAAAAAGAATTAGAACAACTTACACATGAAGAATTACTAAAGTATGTAAAAGATTTACAGGACAACTCTATTCAAGAAAAACCACCAAAGAATTCCAATAACTCAAGTATCTGTCCATCAAGTGAAATAGCACCTTCAGATAAACGAAATAAAAAGAATCAATCTCTTCGAGAGAAGAGTAATAAAAGTGTTGGTGGACAAACAGGAAGAGATGGAGCAACACTCTCTCAAAGTGATACTCCTGATGAGATTGTTACATTGCCTTATTCTTTATCACACTGTAAAAGTGTAATGTCGATATATCTACTGTAGTAGCTAAACTCAAAGAGCGCAGACAGGTTCTTGATATTGAACTATCATCTATATCTCATAAGATAACAGAGTATCAAAGCTTCTCTAAAAAGTGTCCTTCATGTGGGTATGACAATCATGACAATAGTGCTTTTACTGTATCTCCTAACATTAGTTATGGTTCAACTGTTGTAGCTATGGTATCATACCTAAGTGTTTCTCAATATATGTCCAATATACGAATAGTAGAACTTATGAAGAATCTCTTTAATATAAAACTCTCAGAGGGAAGCATTACAGGATTATTGGCAAAAGCCTCAGTACTCTCGAAAAGTACTATAAATAAAATCACTGCTCTCTTAGAGAAAGCTCCTTTAATAGGCATTGATGAGACTGGCTGTAAGGTAAATGGCTCTAAACATTGGCATTGGACTTTTCAGGATGAGAGTAATACTTTGATAGTTGCAGATAAATCAAGAGGGACAAAGGTTATCAACAATACATTTGAAAATGGTTTCAAAAATGCTTGTATAGTTCATGATAATTATTCATCATATAGTTCACTTGATTGTAAGAGTGAACAGTTATGTTTGGCACATAAGATGAGAGATTTGAACTATGCGATAGAGTGTGAGGGTACTAAGCTAATGAAAGATATCAAGTCACTCCTTAAAGAAGCTATCAAAGATGATAAAGAGAGTTTAATACCTACTCAAAGAGTAGCTCTAAAAGCTCAATATGACAAATCATTGCAACATCTTCTGTCTATGCCTTATATAGAAAAAAGTGAAACACATCAACAGATAAAATCACTTACAAAATCTAAAGATAAACTCTTCACTTTTCTACTTGATGAAAGTATACCAGCTGATAATAATGGTAGTGAACGTGCAATACGAAATATAAAAGTAAAACAAAAAGTATCAGGGCAATTTAAATCACTTGATGGTGCACAAAATTATGCAAACTTACGATCAGTTATTGACACTTCTCGTAAACGAGGCTTAAATGAATTTGAATCGTTGGTTTCTATGATGGAGGGGAATTCTCTCTTTTAGAGAGGGTGATTAGTTACATTTATTTTATCTTTTCATATAAAATATCTTTGTAAAATTATTGTGTATTGCCTTTCATCCAGTGCAAACAGTGTCATAAAGATAATACTTCATGTAGTGGGTATTCTATTTTACCTGTATCTACTCTATAATCTGGAATAGTTTTTAAAGCTTGCAGTAACTCTTTTTTTCTTGTTGTTTTTGATGATAAACTCCTTGTTTTAGGAGTGTAAGCAACTTTACTTCCATCTTTTCTATTTTTCTATAAAAAGGGTTTTGTTTTATTTTCATGGGATTTACCTATGAAAAAAGAAAAAAAAGACTAAAGAGTTACAGGATGAACTTAAAGAAGAGTCCACTTTTTGAAGAGTATGAAGAGATAAGAAAAAGCTATGAAGAGTTTCATGCTGATTATAGTGAAACTCTAAAAACTGAGGAGAGTAAAGGGATAATAAGCGATGAAGATCTCAAAATACTCAAAAAAATGTTTAGACTTAGACAGTGAAGCTTTGCCATCCTGACTTAGTGGAAAAAAGCCTAAAGAGAGAGCTCATGAGATTATGCTTGAAGTAAATGAAGCTTATTCGAGATTGGATATAGGAACAATTACAAGAATTTTTAATGAGTTAGAAAATGGTTTGGAGTTTATTGATAGTGATACCATAGATAGTAAAGAGAGATTGAACGAAAAACTAATAAATATTAAAAATGCTATCGAAAAAATTGAGTTTGAGATTGCCCAAGTAGTAGAAAGTGAAGATTATGAAGCTTTGCAAGAGATTGATGATGTAGAAGAGTATTTTAAAGAGTCTAAGGCTGAGTTTGAGCATGAATGTGTAATGGTTTCAAATGAGCTAGAAAGCAAATATGCTCTTGACTTTAAAAAGATAGATATAAAAGCAGAACAAAGTGGCTACAGTGAGAAAATATTAAGCATTTCACCACCAAGTTTCGAGAGGTAAAGGAAGATGCTGCAACAACTTAGTAGATGCTAAGAGAAGCAAGATACAATGCAAGAGTGTTTAGTAACTCACGGTAGAATGCATAAAGCACTTATCTATGATGCATTATGAGCAGGTTTATAGAGGAGTTAGAGGGTGAGAGTATCACTTTTACTAGACTGGGGATGCTCATAGGGTATGGCATCATCTTTAGTGGTTGACTACATAAGGAGAAGCAGTTAGATATAGATGTGCAAAAGAGTGATCTTAATAGATGATGAGTGCAGATGCACTGAGTCGTGCTATAGTTCACATAGAGGCACTTTACAAAGGTGAAACAGAGATTATTTTTTCGTTGATAGTAGTTTTATGATACAATTGATCAAGTCTAAAGAGAGGTGTAACACTCAACCTTTTTGCGAATGATAGAGGGCAGTAGAAGGAGGTTTTTAGGAGTAGTTTACAATGATATTTTTGAACAAGGATATTTCTTATCTATTTCAAATAAGCATGAGGGATTTTGTAGAAGAGATTTATGAGGATATTGGCTCATATTTAGAAGTCGAAGATATTTCAAGCAGAAATAATAAAATAGGTCGATTTCAAAGATATGAGCGAGGTTTTAGAAGTCTTGGGGTGTAAATGAATTTAGCATGATATTACAAGCCACTTTTTTTAGGAAAGTGACTCTATCCAAGAGTCTTTTGCTTCTTGCGCGTTAAAGTGAGTTCAGGGTTATCGGAGATTTGATAACCATTTTAAATTTGTAAGATTTGACGATGCTGTTGGGTAGTTTTCGAGTTTGTTTCCAGATAAAAAAAAGACCCTCTATTTGATGCATATTACCTACAGTTTTTGGTATTTTTGAGTCTGTTATCCAGATAAGATGAGCCCAAGTTTTTAAATTTGCTAGCTTTTCTATATTTTTGGTAACTCAAGCAGTCTATTGTCAGATAGGTTAAGTTCTTTTATGTTGGTACATATTCAAATGAGTAGCTTCATCTACTGTTTCTATTTTTGCATTTGATAAATCGCATTTTATGTTCTTGTATAAAATTTGCCAAATCTTTTGATTGCATATTTCATCAGATCGACATGTGAAATTCCCCCTTGTTGGATATGTCATAATTATAGGGGAGTATTGGACATATTATGGCAATTAGAGAAGTTTTTTCTCATTTAAATTTTTTATCAACAACATAAGTGCTGTTAATAAGAAATAGGCATCATCTTTTAACATCTTAGCTGGGTTGTCAATATGCTCATGTGTGTGTGATATTACCTATTGTTCTTATAGTGTGTAACTTTTCTTCCAAAGATTTTTCTCATAGCTTAAATACCTTATTTTATCATTTTGAGAAACACGACTCTCATCTTGTCCCCCATGGTTTACAAAGATTTTCGATGTGATTTATCTCTGTTGCTTTTCTAATTTTAAAGATTACATAATCAGGGTCAGATTCTATATTTTCTTTTAACTTTGAGACAATAAGTGATAAACCAATGATGTGAGTGTATTTTGCTAGTTCATTGTAAACATCTGCATGATACTCTGTTGTCTCCTCTTTTGAATTCTTCTACTTTTGTCTTTTGTTACTATTTTACTTCAAATATTTTTCTCATATCTCTTATGCCCATGAATCTCATATTCTCTAAAGAGTAGAGTTCTGTATCGAAATTTTCATCAAAATATTTAAAGAAGAAGGTTTATTCTACTGTTTCTTTTGTCATCAATATTTGGACCACATACAAAAAAGGTTGTCATTTTTAAAATTAGTAGAAATTTTTGAAAAAGATTTAAGTCTAAGCGAAAGCTATCAATATCTAGTATATTTGAAAAAAGATGCAGTGTGAAATGTTCATTACTAAAGGCTATATCTTCTGCTTTAACACAATCTAAATCACTATTGATAAACTTTTAACATTATAGTTATTCTGTTTTAGCATATCAATGTGAAGTAACCCCCCCTACTAAGTGCTAGTTTAGATGGTTCAATTAAACCAGATGTTTTCTATGTTAAGTGTTATATTTCTCTTTTTAGCAAATTCTAAAGAGTATAATAGAACTGTAAACTTCGGAAAACTCAAGAGAGGAATAATATTTGCTTAAAATAGGCAAATAAATAATGGATGAATGATGATGACACTGAATGAATATGCTTCAAAAGTTACAGGGTGCTTTAATGACAAAAGAGTAGTTGAAAAACAGAGAATCTTTTAAAAAATTGTAGAGCATAAAACAATAAGATTATGGACATTAAGTAGCAATAAAAGAGAGTTTGATAGGAGTAAGACATTGATAGATGGGAGATTAAATAGTGTACTAGATAATGAAAAGATTTCAAAAGCACTTATAGATAACAGTGTAGAGAAACTCGGTTCGAACAAGCGCATTTATATCTTTAGTGACCACTGTGATAGTAGGAAACCTTACTCTAAAATGCTTGAAAACCTAGGTAAAGTCAGAGACTTGAATGGTAATATTATTAATGGCTTTACAACATTGGGTAGTGTAATGTTGGATGAGAACAAGAGAGAACTTACTCTTTCTAATATAAGTGTACAAAGCAATAAAGAGCCTTCGTTTATTACAAAGAAGGAGCTTAAGGCTTACAACGATGGTAAAATTAAAAATACACAGAGAGTACAAGAGATAGATAAACTGATAGAAGAAGAGACTTACCATACGATGAGTACTTTACTTCATAAGCATCTACAACAACAGAGCGAAGCCCTTAAAAAAGAGAATCCAGAACTATCAATATGCCATGTGCATGATAGAGGGTGTGATAGTGTTGAGTACTTAGAGTTTATTAAAGAGACACTAGGAGATGATGCAGTAGTAAGAGCTAAAAAGTCAAGAAACTCAGAACAAACAAAAATTAATCCAAAAACTTCTCGTAAAGTAAAAGTGAAACTTATTGATAGTAAGTTTGCAAATGAAAAAGTCTATCTAATTGATAAGCTAACTATAAAAGGACGATATTATCAACAGGTGAAATGTCATATAGAATGGGATATAATCACTCTCAATAAGAAAGAGTATTCAACTGTGCGAATAACTCTTATCAATAGAGATGCTAAGCCCATATACAAAGAACCTATGCTCCTAATAAGCACACTTAAGATAACATCTTATCTCCAAGCAAAAGAGATTTATCATATTTATCTGCACCGTAGTAAAATAGAGGGTGTATTTAAATTTTTAAAAGATGTATTAGGTTGGGAAGAGTACCAAGTAAGAGATTGGGAATCAATCAAAAACATTATCTCTATATGCTACTTTGTAGGTGGATACTTCTATGAAATTCAATCAACTCTGATAGAAGATGAAACTGTACAGATGATATGTAACTTAGCAAAGAATAAAGGGGTAATAAGTAGACGATTCTTTTTAGAAGGTTTAAAAGTAATTTTAACAGCTTGGCATCTTGATAATTTTAAAAAGAGAACAATATCTCCGATGAGATGTTTAGGGAGATGCAAGGCTTATGCTGGAATTAGGAATGGGATTTGAGTTTTCCGAAGTTTACAGTACTTGGAGAGTCCTGAGTTAGAAAAAACATATGAGTTATTTGTGCAAACATATGAAGATGGTAAGTCTCGCATAGCTATTGGAGGGGAGAGTAAAGAGATTATGGATGATTGTGAACTACATTATGACCCGATAACCCGTGAAGGATTATGGACAGATAGACCTGATGAACGAGTTTATAGAGATTCAAATTATGTTATTCGTTCTTGGCAGGTAGTTGTTGGCTTATCTTTTAAGTGATTTTAAATTTGTCTATGAAAATAGTGCAGAGTAAGGAGAATATTATGTTACGAAGAAATTTTTTAAAATACACATCGGTTGTTGCAGGCAATGGCTCTTTTCCCAAACACTCTTAGCGCGGCTACAAATTCTGGCCCTCTTTGGGTCTTTGTTCAAGCATCTGGTGGATGGGATCCAACATCTTTTTGTGACCCTAAAGGTTACCTTGATGAAGATTTAGACTCAAACTCAAATCCAACAAGATCGGCAATGAATCAAAGTTTTGCAAATGCAGATATAGCAACTTCAACTTCAGCCTCTTCAATAAAATATGCACCTATTGGAGGAAACGATGATAATGGTAGATGTGTATGAGTTTTCAACTTTTTTTGATAAGTATGGTTCTGAGCTTTTAGTAGTAAATGGCATAGATACACAAACGAATGGTCATGATGCAGGACGTAGATATATGATGAGCGGAAAGCTCTCTGAGGGCTTTCCTGCACTTTCTGCTTTGATAGCTGGAATCAGAATGCCCTCTTCACCACTCGCGCGTTTATAACAGGTGGTGGGTATGATGGGACTTTTTGGAGTAGTAGCAGGGACAAGACTTAACAATATGAATGCAATAAATGAGTTAGCATTTGTAAATCGCTATGATGATACTAGAAATTATTTACATCAAAATGATTTTGAGAGACTACAAGCAGCAAACGCAGCACGAACACAAAGAACTATATCGAGTCAAAAACTTGAGTCTGTAAAAAACTTGCCTCAGCAGTATGGTTTAGCACACAGTGGCTCAAAATGAACTTGAAAAACTAGTAGGAATTTTTACCAGATGATATAAAATACTCATCCAGATAGAAATAACACTGTTTTTTCTCAAGGACGTTTTGCGATGGCGGGATACAAAGCAGGACTAACTGCAAGTGTAAACATTAGCATAGGTGGATTTGACACCCACGGAAATCATGATGCAAATCATATCCCTCGTTTGGCAAGACTCTTAAAAGGTGTTGACTTGCTTAAACAAGAAGCTATAAACCAAGGTATAGCTGATAATGTTATTTTTGTAATTGGTTCTGAGTTTGGTAGAACACCTAGCTTATAATGGTGGTAATGGTAAGGATCATTGGAATGTTAGTTCTATGATGTTTATGAGAACAGGCATACAAGGTGGTAGAGTTATCAGGTGCAACAACCCACGGACATGATGCCTTAAAAGTAAACGCTAAGCACGTTAGAAGAAGATGAGAATGGTATAAACTATGACATATGCCCATATAAACAAGGCAATGAGAAAATTTGCTCAAATACAAGATGACAATCTAATTACCCAGTACTACCCATTACCAGGAACACTAGAAGATTTAGATATTTTCTCATAAGAATTTGGATAGAATATAACTTTTAAAGTTTAGGAGAATGGATGAGACTTTTGAAAAAGCTCTTAAAGCTAATGTTATGAGTACAAAAATTCTTATTAGAGGAAATGTTTCAAAAGATATTCTTTACAAAGCTTACAAGATAGCGACTGACTTTGAAGATAGGTATAGTGCCTACAAAAAAGAGTCTTTTTTAAGTCAAATAAATACTAAAGCATTTAAAGAGAGTGTTCTTTGTAAAGAGGAAGATATTGTACTTTTTGAGAGATGTTTAGAGGCTTCTATCTTAACAGATGGGGCATTTGATATTACTATTGGCTCACTAAGTCATGGGGCTTATCATTTTGGTTTTTCTAACCAAAAAGTAGCAACTCCACAAGAGATAGATAGCAAGAAAAAACTTGTTGATTCACAACTCTTTGAGATAGAAGAAAATAGTGTATCCTTTAAACGAAGTGGAGTGAGAATTGATTTAGGTGGCATTGGAAAAGGATATGTCGCAAAATTAATAGCACTTTTTTTAAAAAAATCTGGAGCAACAAAAGCTTTAGTGGATGTTGGCGGGGAGATGGTAAGTTTTGGAAAAAGTTATACTGTTGCCATAAAAGACCCTTTTAGCGAAGGAAATATAGGTTTTATTAAAACTTCCAAAGAAGCAATCTCAATCTCAACAAGTGGAGACTATGTAAGATTTGTAGAGTCACAAAAAACAAACCATATACTCAATACAGAGACGGGAAAGTCATCGAACTTATATAGTTCTATTACTATTTTACAAAATGGTTTTGATATAGATATGTTAGATGCTTTTGCAACTGCTCTGTTTAATAAAGACTCTCAGTATATTCGAGAATTTTCCAAAAAGAGAAATATAGGAATAATTACAATAGAAAAAGACTCAAACTTAGTATTTACAAATACAAATAATTTAGGAATTTCTTCTATAGAGTTACTCTACAGCTTATGAAATGGAGTATAGAGTGTCTTTACTGTGGAAACTCTCTTTATAGACTTGCTGATAAGAGAGTTAAATGTTCCGTTTGTAATAAAAAACTATCTATGGAAAAGCTCAACAGAATTATGACTCTTATATATGCCTTTGTGCATAACGAGAGTGCCAACGAGCTTGCCAAAAGAAGCTCCTACTCCTATGTATCAGTTCAAAAGTACTACAAAGAGTTTCGGATTTTAATTGGAACTATTTGTGAGAGAGAGTATGAGCTGTGCAGGGCTGGAGCATGTGAGTATGAAGAGTATTTTTATCTTGAAAAGGCAAAAAGAAGTAAAAAAAATGCTATTTATGATGCACATAATTTTTTAACATTTGACTATAGCAACCATATATATACACTGCTTATGCCCTCTCTTCATAAGTATAAAGAGCAGTTTATAGAGGACTCTCTTGAGGATGTCTATTTAAGTGAATTTAACAAGTTTAAACGCGATAGTCGCATTATAAAAATCTCAAGTCATCATAATAATATTGTCAAATTTTGGGAGTATTTCGAGGCTCAAATAGTGCACTATAAAGGGGTCTCAAGAAAATCTTTTATATATTACTTAAAAGAGTATGAGTTTAAATATAATCATACAAAATCTGAGGCGATGGACTTACTTATTCAAAATTATTTTAAACTTTGAGGTTTAAAATTCACATATCAAATAGTTGATATGTGAAGTGAGTTTATGCGTAGGTAGAAAATGCAAAAGCAGCTGAACTTGACTCTTTACTTGTTTTATCTTTACTTAAAATATCCATAAGTGATTGAGTATAGTCTTGCGAACTCATAGTCGTTGCATCTACCTGTTTCATTTGGCTTACCATTGATGCTTTTTCTTCTTGGCTCATTGAGCTAAGTTGTTCTTTCATAGTAGTACGGTCTTCTTGTGAGAGGCTTTGCATAATGTCACGCATACCTCCTTGACCATTACCACCACCTGAACCATCCATCTTTCTCGTCATCTGCATCTGCTGTTGTGTTGAACTGCTAGCACTAACATTCATAGTAGATCCTTTTTATTTTTTAGTAACAAGCAAAAATCATTCCTTGATACTATTTGTTTATGATGACATACTAATGTTAGCTCAATGTTAAGAGACAGCTCTCTTAACACTAATGCCTAACTAAGCTAAAGAGTGACAATATAAGTTCGTAATCATAAATAAAACAATGGAGTAGTCTTGAAAAGAAAAATACTAATAGTAGAAGATGATAGAGACCTTAACAGTAGTATTGCAAAATTTTTAAGACTTAAAGGTTTTGAGACTCTTTCGGCATTTGATGGAAATGATGCACTTGAAAAAGTATATGAGATGGATTTTGATACTATTTTACTTGATGTGAAACTCCCTTTTAGAGATGGTTTTGAAGTTGCCAAAGAGATTCGAGACTCTAAAAGTACTCCTATTATTTTTTAACCTCACTCAACAGCCAAAAAGATGTAGAGAAAGGTTTTTTGAGTGGGGGTGATGACTATATTACTAAACCTTTTATCCTTAACGAACTGCTTTTGAGGATTAATGCTATTTTAAAAAGAGTCTATAAAAATGAAAACATTATAGAGATTAACAAAGAGATAAGCTTTAACACACAAGAGCTGACCCTCATGCAAAACGGCAAGCTTTTACACTTGACCGCAAAAGAGACAAAACTGCTGTCGTTTTTTTTACAAAACAGAGATACTCTAGTCACTAGAGAAGAGATATTTGCGGTTTTGTATGACTATGAAGAGCAGCCGAGCGAACCATCTTTAAGAGTCTTTATAAATAAACTCAGAAAGATAATAGGCAAAGAGAAGATAGAGACAATCAAAAATCTGGGATATAGATATGTTAGTTGAAAGAGAGTCTCTGAGGCGATTTTTACTTGTTTACATTAGTTCAACTATCTTTTTACTTGGAGTGGGAAGCTACTTTTACTACAAGATGAGTTATCAGGCTATGGTTGAGAGAGAACTCTCTGTTTTGAGAGAAAATGTAGATAGTTTTATGAGTGCAAACCATCAAAAAAGATTTATTAAAACAGGAGTACAGCCCGATTATTTAGGACTAAAAATAGCAGTCTATATAAATCAAAAATATTACAAAGGTAATTTTATCTTCAAAGATATAGACTTCTCAAAAGAGCATTTTTTTAAAGATAAAAGAGTCTATCTTGTGCATAAGGAGAGAAAAAGATGGGGTGAGATAGCTTTTCTTAGCTATAAAGAGTTAGGAGAAGAGATAGCTACTTTACAGTACCAAATTATCCTCTTTTTACTCTTTGCTACTTTTTTTATCATCGCCATCGCTTTTATACTAGGAAAAATATTTTTAAAACCTATGAGAAAGAGTATAGACTCCTTAGAGGAGTTTATAGCCGATGCCACTCATGAGATAAATACTCCCCTTAGTTCTATCTTGATAAACATTGAACTCTTCAAAGAACTCTATCCTGACTTTAAGAGGGTAGAAGAGGTAGAAAAGATAGAGTCCTCAGCGTTTAGAATAAGTAAAGTTTTTCAAGATTTGAGTTTTGTCAAACTAAACCATACACAGAAAAAAGAGATACAAAATATCAGAGTTGACCTAGTTCTTCAAGAGAGAATAGAGTTTTTTGAGACACTGCTTAAAAATAAAAAGCTCCAACTTCAAACTAAAATCACTCCAAAAGAGTTAGAGATAGATAGAGAAGATTTAATACGTCTCATAGACAATCTCCTCTCAAATGCCATCAAGTACACAAAAGTTGGCGGAAATATATTTGTCGGATTAGAGGAGTCTCTTACAGTTAGTAATGATGGAGAGATAAGAGAGAGTCATAAGATAATGGCTAAGTTTTTTAGAGAAAATAGAGATGAGGGAGGCTTTGGTCTGGGTCTCTACATAGTAGAGAAAATTTGTGACTCTTACAAATTTAGATTTGTTATCACTTCTAAAGATGCAAGAGTTCACTCAAAAATATATTTTTTAATTCCAGCTATGCAGATGGTAGTGTTTATGCTCTACCTTATCGTGTGCATGTTTATGTTGGTGGACGAGTTGTGCTTTTATTAGGGTTGGCATATCCTCAAGGAGGGTCTCTATAGCTCCATCGAAGACTATCTCGTGGTTTGGTCCTATCACTATAGCCCTTTGTGCTAACTCTCTGCCGAGACTTATGTTATGTGTTGAGACTATGGCTGTTATATCTAAGCTCTCTAAAAACTCTACAAGCCAGCCTGTTGTGGGTGGGTCTAGGTGTGCGGTTGGCTCATCAAGGAGTAGGACTTCAGGCTCTATGCAAAGGAGTGAGGCTAAAAGTACTTTTTGTTTTTGCCCACCACTGAGTGCTGTAGTTGCAGAGTTTAAAATGGACTCTATAGAGAATGTTTTAGCATAATGATGCACTCTATCTTCTATGTTGTCAAATCCAAAATGTTTAAGTCCAAACGCTATTTCATCATAAACAGTCGGATTAAAAAGCATAGCAGATGGGTCTTGCATCTGTAAGGAGACACTCTTTCTAAATGTTTTTGAGTTTTTTTTGAGGTAAGATTTGTTTACAAGGTCTCCCTCAAACAGATACTCTCCCCCTTTGGCATAAATGAGTCCATTTAAGAGTTTAAGGAGGGTTGATTTTCCTGAGCCATTTATACCAAGTAGGAGTACTTTTTCATTTTTCTCGATTTTAAAACTTATATTTTCTAAAACTTTTATCTCATTGAGTTGAAAGTCTTGATAACTATACGATATATTTTTACACTCAATCATCTATTAATCCTCTCGAACGTAGTCCCATACTCTGCTGACTTGATTTATCAAGCATGGTTGTAAAAAGGCTTGTAAGAAGTGGCTGCAAATCTCTTTTTTTTATGCTTGTTTTGAGTGTTGCCCCACGACTTTTTAATCCATCATAGTAATCATACAACATATTTTTGAGTAAGTAAATCTGTGCATAGGTAAAACCGTATAAAATAGACAAAAGAGGGCTAAACTCAAAGACTTTATGAAGATTTATACGATGGACTACTGTAAAGGTGAGAAATGTAATAGCAAAAGCTCTTAGGTTTATAAGCAAAAGTGCAAAAATATCTACAGGTACAAAGTAACTATAGGCTATATAGGAGAGAGAAATAGTAAAGTTAAAAAGACCAATAACAATAAAAACTCTTAAAAATATCTTCCATCTAGCCTTAGAGCCGAGTGCGAGGGTGATGATGATGCTAAGGAGCATAACCCACTCTTTATGGACAAAGCCAAGTCCCATAACTGTGAGGAGATAGAGGATAAACCAGACTCTATCATGCATCAAAAACACTCCTAAACTGCTTTTTAAGAAACTTCACACCAGTGAGTGTGACAAGCCCCTCTGCTATACCTAAAAAGATATGGGGAATAACGACAGAGGGAATAGTGACACTCAAACCAAAAGGAAAATAGAGTGGCGTTTGCCCATCTGAAGCGATAAGAGGCTGAATGCCAAGAACACTAGCAATAAGAACTGATGAGAAAAATATACTAGCCCATCCAGCAAAAAACAGAGCAGTATCTTTTGAAAAACGAGAGAGAAGTTTGTGAGCATAGTAGGCACTAAAACTCCCTACAAACGCGATAGATATGATGTTTATGGGGTAAGAGGTAATGCCTCCCTCTCCAAAAATAAGGGCTTGAATAAGTAAAACCAAAGAGATAGAACTAAACGCTATCCAAGGACCAAAAAGGAGCGCTATCATAGCCACTCCGCTAAGGTGCATAGTTGTTCCTCCTGGAAAGGGTATAGCTATAAGCATCATCACAAAAGATAAGGCACTTACTCCTGCTATGAAAGGTATTTTCTCCACATCAAGTTCTATCTTTTTGTAGGCTAGCGTTAAGAGTCCTGCACTTATGGCTATAGCAGGAATATATGTTTGTGGTGATATAAAACCATCAGGAATATGCACACTTATATCTTAAAAGAGTGTTGAAAAAGTAAAGATAAATCTATAATCTTCTTTTCCCTCAGCACCTTGTTGGAGTGCCTCTTCATTGAGTTGCGTTGCTGTTGGTAGTTTTAAACCAAGGGCTAAAGAGGTGTGTTTATAATAAATTCTAGTCCCCGGTGTTAAGTATAAAATCTTTCCTCCAGTAGCCGTTGCAGCAGTACCATTAACTATATCACGCCCAATAGAGAGGTAGTTTGCCTCCATGTTAAAGTCACAACGAAAAAGTTTTGAGGCTTCAGAGTAGAGCATATATGTAACAGCCGCATTTGCACGAATCTCATCTCCAAAGTGCATTGTACTGCCATCACTGTAGGTATGTTCCATAAAAGTGTTATAAGAGACATCGCCTACTATTGTCCAGTCATTTCCGAACCATTTTGTAGCACTCACACCAAACATATAACTAGGTTCACCAAAGCTTGTTTGCATACCAGCATCTAAGAAGAACTCCATTTGCATCAGTAAGATTTGAGTTTCCTGTAGGAAGAGTAAAGCTAAATGTAGCTGTAAAGTGCCAATCCTCAAGGTCATCTAAACTTTCACTCTTTGGCATCAGTATCAAACCATCGTCATACTTCATTCCTAATGTTAACTGAAAGTTAAGGTCATGAAAATCAGAAGTAGTAAGTGCATCATCTTGAGCCTTAGTATAGTAAGGAGCAAAGATATATGCACTAAAATAAGAAGTCACACCATATCCTGCACCATATAAAAAGAAGTCACTTCTTTGCTGTTCGCCATCTTTGGCTGGAGTATAGGTTGTATAACTTGCACTGTCAACTCTCATATATCCAAGGAGTGAACCCTCTTGAAGTGTTGTTGAAGATGTTGTCTCAATAGGAGCACCAGGACCAACTAAACCTGCTACACTAACTGTAGGAACACCGTGGTGTGCGAAAAGCCCTGTTGAGAGAGCTGCTATTATACTAAGTTTTTTCAATTTTTTTATCCTTTTTCTTAAAGTAAATTAATCCAAAAACTCCTAAAAGCACTACTATTCCAAGGAGTGCTTTTAGAAGTGTGTTGGCGTTTTTTGTCTCTTGTGTTGTTTGCAGATTTTTATCTACATCTACAGAGAGGATTTTTCCATGTCCATCTTGTGAGAAAACTTTGACCGTCCATTTTCCTTCTCTATCTGGTAAAAAAGAGAGCCTTGAGAGAGCATCTGTTCTGCCCACTGCAAAAGGCACTTTCGCGTCAGGTGCATAGACCTCATAACTCTCAAAAGAGAAGTCATCCTCCTGTGCGAAAGAGAAAGAGACTACAACACTCTCTTTGTGTGAGATAGAGTGTGTGAGGTTATGTGCAGAGAGTATGCAGACAAACGCGAAGAGTGCAAAGAGTGTTCTCATCTTTTAATCTCAATATTGAGGGTAGTAGAGTGTATAATCTCATCACACTTTACACCATCTCCTTTGAGAGTAAAGGATGCTTTAATGTTTTGAAGCCCTAGCTCTCTAATGCGAACATTTATATGCCCCTCCTCATCACTTGCACCGACAACTCTATCGCCATAAGCTAGGGTGACACCCTTTTGAGGCTTCCCATTAAAGCTTACAAAAAGTCTCGCTTTATCGCCTTTTTCTATCTCTGAGAGCTTGTTTATAAGTGTAAGTTCTAGTCCATTTTTAAAGAGCTTATCGCCCTTATCACTATAAACTCTTTTTATAGACTCCACACTTTGAAAACTCTTTAGAGGCATCTTCACACTATCTTTAGGCTTACTAAGTGTTCCGTAGGGTGTTTTAGTATAGTAGGCCTTAGGAAGAAGAACAAAAAGAGCATCGCACTCATTTTTCTGCATCTCATTTGTAACTTCAAAAATTTTTCCATCTTTAAGACAAGAGTTTTGAAGCATTCCATCTTTTGTAATCTCTTTTTCATCTCCATGAGAACTTTTTTTATCTATATGTCCATAAAAGAGTCTAAAAGAGTCATCTATCCACATATCGTGGGCGAAAAGTGAGTATGTGAGAGTGAGTAATATTGTCGTTGTTTTAATCATGGTGGGATTATCTAACAATTATGATTAAATCGCTTTAAAAAAATTCATTTCTTATATTAAAAACGGACTAAGTTTAAATTCTTTAGAAACAAAAGGAAAATTTCACATACCATTAACATTAGAATGTAATACTATTTCTATCGAAATTAAGGAGTTAGAGATGAAAATCACAAAAATAGTTTTATCAACAGTAGCATTAGTAGGTTTAGCAGTTAGCTTGAGTGCATCAAGTAGTGCTGAGGTGCTTTTTGATACAAAATGTACAATGTGTCACTCAAAAACAATCCCTACAGATATGAACAACATGGTTGCTCCAGCGATACAGGGAGTTATGAGACATGTCAAAATGGTATATCAAAATAAGGATGATGCTGTAAATTTTATGGTAGATTATGTACTCCACCCTAAAAAAGAGAAATCTGTTTGTATGCCACAAAAAATGGCAAGATTTGGTCTTATGCCCTCTCAAGAAGGTGCTATCACAAAAGAAGAGCTAACAAAAGTTTCTGCATGGCTCTATGATAACTATCCAAAAAGAGGCTTTGTTGGCAGGGGGATGATGCGAAATAGACCTAGTTTTGCAATGTTTGACTTAAATGGAGATGGTGTTGTCACAAAGAGTGAGCATACTCAGTTAAGAGAAGCAAGACAGAATCAAAGGGCAGCTCAAGGTATGCCTATGAGAAATGCTTCAAAGGCACCTAGTTTTGAGAGTTTAGATTTAAATAAAGATGGTAAACTTACACAAGATGAGTTTAATAGTTTTAGAAAGAACAGAATGGGTATGAAATAAGATATAATTATAAAACTTATATACGAATAAAAGGAGAGGATAGATGAAAACTAAATTTTTAATTGTTATGGTTTTGATAGCCCTTGCAATTCAATTTGTTCCCTATGGGAAAGAGCATCAAAACCCACCTGTTTTAGCCCAACCAGAGTGGGATAGTCCAAAGACAAAAGAGATATTTACTCGAGCCTGTGCTGATTGCCATAGTAATGAGACTAAATGGCCTTTTTATAGTAAAATCGCTCCTATCTCTTGGCTAGTCCAGTATGATGTAGATGAGGGAAGAGAACATTTTAATGTCTCTATGTGGGGCATACAAAAAAAGAATGATGGTGATGAAGCAAAAGAGGAGTTTGAAGAGGGCGAAATGCCACCTTGGTTTTATGTCATAGCACATCCCGAAGCAAAACTAACTCCGCTAGAGTCAGAAATTTTTATGAAAGGTCTTGTAAATACATTTGGTGAAGAAGAAGATGATGATTAATCCTTAACTTTCATCTCTTAACAATAGGCTAACGTTAAGATACTAACATTAGATATTGCCATCCTGTAGCAAACTTGCATATACCAGTAAGTCATAAGTAGGTAAGATGTGAAGTAGCTATTTTGAAGCCTTTACTAGTAAAGGTGAAAGATAGATGCTTTGCAGGTTGCCTACTTATGACTTATCCAAAGGACGATAAGAAAAGCATACACTTGACTTCGTTGAAAGATTTTGTAGCTACTAGTAGCTCCTGCAAGCTTTCGCCTTGCAATTGCATACTTTTCTTGTCGCTGGTATATGCAAGTTTGCTACAGGATGGCAATAAAGGATTATAATATGAAACGACAGATACTCTTTTTTATTTTTCTCTTTTCAAATGTTTTAAATGCACAAAACCTTACTCTAAGTGGGTGCATACAAAAAGCACTCTCTTCACACCCCGATATAAAAAAAGAGACTCTTGGCGTGAAGAGTTCTCAAAGTGGGGTTGATGTGGCGACTGCTGATTATCTCCCTCAAGTAACTATAAACGCAGAGTATGACATTACCCGTACTTATGCACTCCCTGTAAATGGCACTTTTAATACAAAAGATAGTGATGGATGGGCAGTAGGAGCTACTTTAAATCAAAAGATATGGGACTTTTCAAAAACTACTACAAACATCCAAGCTCAAGAGATAAATGAAGAGATAGCAGAACTCTCACTAGTAGATGCAAAAGCACTCTTAGCTTACAAGGTAAAACTACAGTATGAGATGATGCTGGTTCAAAAAGTTGCTATAGATGTAAGAGAGAAAGATTTACATGCAAAAGAGGAGCTTTACAAGCAGGCAAAAGCTTTTGTAGATAACGGTATGAAAACAAATGCAGATGCTTCTCGTTTTTTATCTTCAGTATATCTAGCAAAAGATAATCTAGCCATTGCAAAAGCGAGTTATGAAAAAGCAAGAATGATTTTATCTCTGTATATAAATGAAGATATAGAAGAGGATGCTGTTTTAGAAAATAGCCTTGAGACAAACACGACTCTTTTTGTGGATACTCAAAACATTTTACAAAACTCTCCAAGCCTCAAGGCTACTCAAAAAAATATTCAAAAGAGTGGACTTCTTTATAAATCTACAAGGGCGACTCACTATGGTTCTCTAAACGCCATCGCATCCTATACAAAACTCAATACTCTAAATCAATATGACTCTAGCTTAGTTGGGGTTACTTATACTCTGCCTCTGTATTCTGGTGGAAGAACATCGGCATTGGTTGAGCAGTCTTATCTTAACAGAGAGAGTGCGGAGGCCGCGTTTAGCTCTGCTAGTTTAGCTTTAAAAGAGGAGTTTGAGACGCTACTTATCGACATTAAACGACTCAACAAAACTATTGAAGCTAAAGAGTCTCAACTCAAAGCCTCAAAAGAGACTCAAAGACTCTTAGAAGCGAGATATAAAGAGGGCTTAGCAACTTATATAGAGATTTTAGATGCTGTCTCACTCACTCTGGATGCAAATCTAGGGCTTATTGGGGCTATTTATGAAAAGAGTAGTGCTATTCACAAACTAGAGTATTTACAAGGAAAATCAATATGAAACTAAATATCAAATATCTAATAATCTCCCTTATTTTAGCCCTTGGCATAGCTGTTTTTTACAACAAGGTCTATATCCCAAAAACTACCTATAAAACTCTTACTCCTCAAGTAGGAGATTTAGAGGTAACCATTAAAGGTATTGGAAATGTAAATGCTTTAAATATCTACTCCATAACCGCACAGAGTGGTGGCAAGATTTTAAAAATACTGGCTGATGATGGTGACTGGGTCAAAAAAGGTGATCTTCTGGTCGTGGTTGATGGGGTTGATTTGTTTGAGCAACTTGAAATTGCAAAGGCAAATATAAAGAAGAGTAGTTATGATTTAAAGGGAGCTAAGGCGGAGCTAAAAAATCTCTATGCACAAAAAGAGCTTTTAGAGATTACCTACAAACGCTATGCAAAGTTACGAGAAAAAGGTTTTGCATCGCAGTCAGAGTATGACAAAGCAAACGCAGACCTTAAAGGAATAAATGCAAGCATAGTAGTCTCAAAAGCACGTATAAACTCAACTCAAGCTGCTCTAGTTGTCACGGCTAAAAATAGAGATGCACTCCAAGCAAAGATAGAGAGACTCAGCGTTTACTCTCCCGTGGATGGTTATGTTATCTCCAAAGATGCACAAGTAGCACAAAATGTACTTCCAACAACACCCATACTTAAGATTGTTGACCCTAAAACTTTATGGATAGAGACAAAAATAGATGAGAGAATAAGTAGTCAAATAAAGCTAAATCAAAAAGCGACAATAACTCTGCGTTCACAACCCAAAAGAGTCTATAAAGGTTTTGTAAAAAGAGTCTCTTCTATGAGTGATGCTGTTACCTTAGAGAGAGAAGTAAACATAGCATTTGAGACTATACCTAAGCCTTTTTACATCAACGAACAGGCAGAGGTAAAAATCATTGTCAAGAGAGTAAAAAATGTTGTTAAAATCCCCTCTTATCTTGTAGTTCAAAGAAGTGGAAAACTAGGGGTATGGTTAGCAAAAGAGGGTCATGCTCACTTTGTAAAGATAGAGATAGTTGCTCAAAATGAAGAGGAGATAGCTGTTTTTAACATCAACAAAGAGAGTCAACTCCTAGTACCAGAGAGTTCTAAAAAACCTCTGAGTGATGGCATGAAGATTCACTAATGATTAACTTAGCAAAAGAGGACATTAGGCATACCTTAGGAAAGTTTATAGTGACTGCTATGGGTGTTGGTATGCTGCTGGGAATTGTCCTTATAATGATGGGAGTTTACCGCGGTATGATCTCAGATGCGGAGGTTTTACTTAATGACTTGAGTGTTGATTTGTGGGTTGTTCAAGAAGACACGCTAGGACCCTTTGCCGAAGCCTCAAGGATTCATGAAGATTTGAAATATACTATCAAAAATGTTCAAGGGGTTGATAAGAGTGAGGCGATAACCTTTCAAAATCTACAACTCCCTCTAGCAAATAGAAAGTTAGCTGTCTTAGCCATTGGTTATGATATTCACGGGGAGATAAATCCCATCAACAAAGAGCGACTCATAGAGGGAAGAGTTTTACAAACGGATCATTATGAGATAGTGGTAACGGATAAAACAGGTTACAGAGTCGATGATAAAATAAAACTTGGAAGAAACTTTTACAAGGTGGTGGGTGTAACTCATGGAAGTGTAGCCTCTGGAGGAGACCCACTTGTCTATGTGAGCTTAAAAGATGCACAAGAGTTGCAGTTTACCTATACAAACAAACGCATACAGACGGACAGAGCAAGAGGCATCATAAACAGAGACTCCTATCTTGTAAACGCCATCATCGCAACACTAAAAAATGGCTATGATGTTGATAAGGTCGCTCAAGATATACGAAAATGGCAACATAAAAGCGTCTATACAAGAGCAGAGCAAAAAGTGGTTTTAACAAAAAATGTTGTCGAGAAAGCCTCGAAGCAGATAGGACTTTTTACTGTTATTCTCGTAGGTGTCTCTACTATAATTATAGCACTCATTATCTACACTATGACCTTAGAGAAGATGAAAGAGATTTCCATAATGAAGCTTATGGGGATTCCAAATCGTATGATTATTGAGATGATTATCCAAGAGACGCTTCTGCTTGGTTTTTTTGCTTTTATATTTGGAAATATCTTTTCTCATCTTATATATGGAAAATTTCCAAAACATGTACTGCTGAATATCTCTGATGCTTGGATGCTTTTTGCTATAGTGATTATAGCTTCTGTTCTTGCATCTTTTATAGGTGTCAAAAAAGTTGTAAACGCAGACCCAACAGCTGCAATAGGTGGATAAAATGAGTACAAAACAGGCTATAAAAGTAGAAAATCTTCACAAGTCATTTGGAAAAGGAGATACCTTTGTAGATGTCATCAAAGATGCTTCTTTTGTCATAAACAAGGGTGAGTTAGTTGCTCTTGTAGCCCCTAGTGGTGCAGGAAAGACGACACTTTTAATGATGCTCGGCTGTGTTGAAGACCCAAACTCTGGAAAAATGTGGTTAGGGGATGAGAAGGTTTATGATGATAAGTGGCTCACAAAAGAGACAAGAAAAATACGACGAGAGAAAATCGGCTTTATTTTTCAAGCGCATTATCTCATTCCATTTTTAAACATTATAGACAACTTAACACTTCTTCCTCAAGCCAATGGAGTAGCTGATAAAGTCTCAAAAGCCAAAGCAAGAGAGTTACTTGAGTATTTTGACATAGCCGATAAAGAAAAAGCGATGCCAAGCCAACTCTCAGGAGGGCAAAACCAGAGAGTCGCCATCGCAAGAGCCTTAGCCAACACCCCAGAGATAATTTTAGCCGATGAGCCAACCGCAGCCCTCGATATGGAACGCTCGGTAGATGTTGTTAAAATGCTCAAAAGAATTGCACTAGAGCAAGATGTGGCTATCATAATGGTAACTCATGATGACAGGATGTTGCAGTACTGTGATAGAGTTATGGAGATAAAGGATAAAACTACTGTTTTTTCAAGTAACAGTTAAAGTTTTTCTCTCAACTCCTCAAGCATCCACGGCCACTCTCCAAAATTACTATCAGCATTTATATGTCCAGCATCTTCTAAAACTTTTAGCTCTACTCCTAACTCTTTTTGTAATCTTTTTAAGGAGTGAAGTTTCATGTATGGGTCGTTAGTAGAACCAATAAGTAAGACCTCTTTGGCAAATAAGTTTTTTGGGGCTAGTTGAGGGAAAAAGCTTTTTATCTCTTTTACTTGACACTCCATACTCGGTGGTGCAACAAGATAAAGGTTCTCTACTATTCTAAGTGTAGTTGTATTTGCAAGATGAAACCAAAGAGTGTTAGCAAGGGAGTGACAAATAACTATGTCTGGTTTAAACTCTTCTAATGTTTGAAGGAGTTCTCTTCTCCAAACATCAAGGTCAGGCTCATCAAAGTTTGAAAAACGCAGGAGATGAACGCAGGTATACTCTTTTGCAAGTTCACCAGCAAGCCATGACTGCCAGTGAGGATAGTCGCTCCCACCCCAACCATGAAGCAGAAGAACTTTTTTACTCATCTGTCTCGACGAGCTTTTTAAAGTTTTTAAGAGTGATAAGTCTTAGAGTATCACTTTTGAGTTCTTTTAGCTCGTTTGAAAAACCATTTTTTGCTACTATTACGAAGATGTCAGGAGTGATACCTGCACTCTTACAAGTCTCTTGAAGCTTTGTAAGTTCACTCTTTTTGATTTTTGCATTAGAGTATCTACAAACACCAGCAATGACTTTTTTTGAACTTGTTTTTGCATATATATCTAAACTAATACCCTCTTCAAAAAACGGGCGAATCTCTTTGAGTCTATCATCTTTGAAGTTTAGCTTTAAGAGTTCATAAGAGAGTTGTACAAAGGTAAGTTGGACAAAATCACTCCCTCTTTTCTCAAATCTTTCACGAAACTCTTTGTAATCTCCATCTCTAATACCTTTAAAAATAGGTGAGACAAAAGCAAACCAAAATCGTAAAAAAGGTGAGTTGAAAATTGCTGTTGATTTAAAAGTACGAATTATTTTTGTTTCGCTCAAACGGGCAATAGCATTTTCACCCACCTCTTGAGAAACACCTGCACGCTTAAACGCAGTCTGCATACGAGAATCACCAAGAGCTAAACCACTAAGAACACTATGGTAAAGAGGCAGACCCTCTGTAAGTTCTGTAATGTCGTTACGAATATACCTAAAATCAGGAAGTATTAACTCCTCAATAAGGTCTATAGTCTCTTTTGAAGTGTCAAGTGAACCCCAACTCACACCACCAAAGATAGAAAACTTCTCTATAGCCGTTTGCATATCTTTAGGTTTGCATTGTCTGTAAAATGTTCTAAACTGCTCTAGTAGAGTCTCTTTACTTAGTATGATAATAAAGCCTTTAATGTATATGTGACATTATACAACAATTTATTTTTATAGTTATAATGACTACACGCTTTTTATGATAGAATACCACAAACAATACAAAAGGAAAGAAAATGTCAAAATTAAATCTTACAGCGTTACTTTTAGGAGCAGCATTATTTACAGGTCTTGGTGCAGTTAGTTTAAGTGCAAATGATTCAAAATGTGGTGCTGGTAAATGTGGTCATGCTAAAGTAGAAAAACCAGAAAGTAAATGTGGTGCAGGAAAATGTGGTCATAGTGAGAAAAAAGATGCTGCTAAAAAATGTGGTGGCGATAAGAAAAAAGCTGCTACTAGTAAATGTGGTGCTGGCAAGTGTGGTTCTAAATAATCTTTAGTTAGATTTAAATATACTCTCTAAGAGGAGTAGCTACTTTTTCGCTACTCCTATCCTTCCTTCCATCTCAAAACTTCTACTTATAAGACTACACATAAACTACACACTAAAGTATTACAATACTTCTATAAACAAGGAGTTTATTATGTCTATAAAAGATATGTACAAAGAGTTTATAAGTTTGAGTGAATATGGAAAATCTGTGAGTCTGCTTTTAGTGAGACTCATCTTAGCCTACAGCTTTTTTGAGCCTGCTAAGATGAAGTGGAATGATATAGGTGCTATTGCTCAGTGGTTTGAGTACATGGGCATACCGCTACCAACACTAAATGCTTATATGGCAGCAGGAACAGAAGCTTTAGGTGTAGTTTTACTTACTTTAGGGCTTTTTACAAGGCTCATCTCTGTTCCACTTATCATCGTAATGATAGTTGCTATAGTAACTGTGCATGGAGTAAATGGTTTTGCAATGGTGCAAGCCGGTAGTGAAGTGGTTGATGCATGGGTAAATGGTGTACAAGTAGTAGGAACAATTGTCACTCTACAAAATGGGTATGAAATGCCACTATACTACATACTTTTTTTACTTGTTCTTCTCACTCAAGGTGGAGGAAAACTCTCTTTAGATAGATTTATTTTTGGTGAGAAAAGTTAGTTTTACTACACAAAAAATACACAGATATAGGCTATAATAATAAAAGATAAAAAAGGAGTCTATTATGTGTATTCCTCATGGAGCCACTGGCTCAAAAAGTAATGGGTTTATAAAAGAAGATAAACCTAAAAAACATATCAAAAGAGTTTCTCAAGATCAATTTGAAAAGGGTGATCCTGACTTTGTTGATGAGCGGACTACTGCTTATACACCAAAAGGTAAAAAATCATTTTTGAGTGGACTTTTTGACTAATGAATTATGCAAAAAGAAGACTTTTTTTAAAAGCAGGTTTCTTATCCTCAGCTGTTTTAGTTATGAATGGCTGTAGTTTATTTAGCATAACAACAGTTCGAGACACTCTCAAAGTCCTTCAAAATGACCTTTTCCCAAAAGCAGAAGAACTCGGCATTAATACCTCTGATTATATAGGCATAATCCTCAAACACTCACGAATTAGCCATGAAGATAAGCAGTATCTTAAAAATGGTGTGAAGTGGCTCAATGAGTATGCAGTTGAGCTATACTCTAAACAATACACAAAACTTTTAAGAGATGAACGCCAAAAGGTTTTAGAAGGGTTTGCAAGGGAGAGCTGGGGGAGTTCGTGGTTAGATACCGTACTTCGTTATACCTTTGAGGCAACATTTGGTGACCCAATTTATGGGGGAAATAACAAAGAAGCAGGCTGGAAATGGTTAGCGTTTAGTGGTGGCAACCCAAGACCCACAAAGGTTTACTTATGATGTACGATGTATGTATAATCGGAAGTGGAGCAGGTGGCTCACCCATAGCATATGAGCTATCAAACGCAGGCTTTAATGTTGTAGTGCTAGAAAAGGGTGCAGCTATATGATGAGTCTAGTTTTAACAAAGATGAGCTAGCAGTATCAAGTCGAGATATGTTTACACCTCCTCTAAATGAGCAGCGACACATCATAAATGAGTACTCACAGTCGGGTAAATTTACGAGATATGATGGAGAAAAATCAGGCTGGAACTTTTGGAATGGCTCGATGGTTGGAGGAAGTTCTAACCTTATGAGTGGGTATTTTCATAGAATGAAGCCTAAAGATTTTAAACTGCGAAGTGCCTATGGAGAGATAAAGGGAGCAAATGTTGTTGACTGGTGTATCTCTTACGAGGAGCTTGAACCCTACTATGACAAGGTCGAAAAAGTTGTAGGTGTGAGTGGTAAGATAGTTAAGCATAAGTTTGCCGAACCGCGTTCAACTCCAGACTTACCCTATCCGATGCTAGAGACAAATGAAGTCACTTCATGGTTTGATGAGGCTTGTGCAAAACTAAAGTTTACAGCCATTCCAACTCCTAGAGCGGTACTCAGTCAAAATGCCCTTGGTCGTGATGGCTGTTACTACTCTAACTTTTGTGGAAGTTATGGTTGTTCGAGTGGAGCTAAAGGGAGTGCAAGAGCTGCACTTTTACAAAAATGCAAGGCAAAGGTCATAACAGATGCTTTTGTTTACAAGCTAGACTCAAAAAAAGGTAAAGTCACAAAGGTTTACTACTATACAAAAATGGGTATAAAACATGTAGTAAATGCTAAAATATTTGTCCTATCCGCCCAAGCCATAGAGTCTTCGCGTTTACTTCTGAACTCGAAAAACAGAGAGTTTCCAAATGGAATGGCAAACTCTAGTGGAGAGTTAGGAAAAACCTTATCTTTTCTGCTGGTGGTAGTGGCAGTGGTCGCTTTATCTTCGAGAATCTTACAAAAGAGCAGCAAAAAGCACTCATGCAAGCAGGACTCTTTTTTAACAGAAGTCTTCAAGACTGGTATGACTATAAGGATGGATGTCGTGTTTACAAGGGTGGGACTATAGACTTTCTTGTTTGAGCATCAAAACCTCATAAGCCGTGTGAGTCGTGAGATGTATGATGATGAGGGGAACTTACTTTGGGGCGATAAACTAGCTCGTAAGATAGAGAAAAGACTCACTACTTCAAGAGTACTGACTTTTGAAGTCTTTAACGACTGGCTTCCTACTGATAACTGTAGTGTTAGTGTTGATGATAAAGCCAAAGATAAGTGGGGAGTACCCGTAGGTGTCATAAATCTAAACTCACATCCACATGACTTAGAAGTAGGGGAACACCTAGCAAAAAAAGCAGTAGAGGTACTAGAGGAGATGGGAGCTAGTTGAGATAGACTACTCCATCTCAGCCTCACCCCCACCAAACCTAGTAGCAGGTGGATGTCGTTTTGGAGAGCGACCCAAAAACCTCAGTACTAGATAAAAACTGTAAAGCACACGACTTAGAAAATCTCTATGTAACAGATGCTAGCTTTATGCCAACAGGTGGAAGTGTCCCCTATACTTGGACTATCTATGCAAACTCTTTTCGTGTGGCAGATGCTATAAAAGAGCAGTTAAAACAAGGGCAAAGCTAAGTCCTAAATGGGTCACCAATAAACATTAAAAATCATATCTACATGTTAGAGTTATTATATCGATATTACCAACTTGTTGAGTCTCTACTTTACGTGAGGCATTCGCATACTCTATGCCTACTAGAGAGTGTGGTAGAGGTGCCCATATTAGATTGATTTGGCTTGAGTGAACATCTTTGTTAACCTTATCTAGTTGAGTGATATATTCAAGATTGTTTTTTGTGCCAGAATAGGAAAAGGAGAGGTTAGAGCGTAGTTTTTTACTCCACCAGTGACGATACCCTAAATGACCTCCAAAAGAGGGTTGGAGCTTTATAGTACCAGTTGGGTCTATAGAGCCTGCTGCATAAGCATTATAGGAGAGATACCGTCCGATACCAAGTCCATAATGAGCAATGCCAACTATCATCATGAACAGAGAACATTGTCCTAGTGCCAGGCAGGTTTCGCAAACCTAGCTGGCTAGCACTTCAAGTAACTCTAACGCCGTACCATTACTTAGTTGTGCTTGATCTTGAACAATGTATCTTCCCATAAAAGAAAATCCCAACTTCCCCCAGTCTGAATGATATGCAAGACGAACAATAACATCTGGTAGAACATCATCCTTAGGAGTGATTATATTTGCATCTGGATCAAGTAGTGTAGTTTCGGGTTGCTCAAAAGATATATCGTAAGTGTATGATCTATCTTCATAGATTTTGTATCTAATGAGTGGTTGCCTTACTAAAGTGTCATTAATAGCAATGAGTAAAACATCAAGGGTTGCTTGGGCATTAAAGGCAGAGTTTGTTTGTCCTACACCCCAGTTTCCAACTTGTATATATGCATGTCTTAGTCTTAAACCATAAGAGTTAGTGTTCGTTTCTGTACCAGGAACTCCATTAAAATCACTCTCTATAAGAGTTCTAATAGGACCATATATGGAAGGTGTTCTTGTTTTTATCCAAAATCGACTATATTTTGCAGACATATTAAGCTGACCATTTTCCCCGCTTGATTCAAGGGGTATACTTTTAGCACTGTATGTAGCCTCTGGCCATGAGTAGTTAGAGTATAAGTCTATTCTACCTCCTATTGTAAGTACTGTTTGTGCTGTTTTTAGTTCAAGTATTCCTTTTTGTTTAGATGTCTGTTTACTCTCATATGCATCTAAACGTTTCTTAAGAGTCTCTATCTGTGCGTTTAATTCTTCTATTGATATATCTTCAGCTGCTTCTGTAGTGAGTGCCATACAACAGAAGAGTAGCACCCTAAGCAAGAAAAACTTCATGGGTAACTTCTTAAGTACCTGGTCAAAAAGAATACCAACTATCAGCGAATGAAATGTTCTAGTGTTAGGCAGATTTTCGCAGAACTAGCTGGCTAATTCAAGGAAATCTAACGACACAATAGGATATTTCTCTATTCGCCCGTAGGGAAACCTAAAAAGACAACTCTGACTTCGTTAAAGTACTCGAAGCTACTAGTAGCTCTTCGCACTTTTGCCTTGCATTAGTCATCTTTTAGGTTTCTGATAGTTGGTATTCTTTTTGACCAGGTACTTAGATGTGAATGACAGTTGTTACAAGTCATATGTACATCTTCAAGTTTACTTGGTAACTTCTCAAGTTCATATTTTTGTGCAAGTTGTTCTATATCTTTGGCATCAGTTTGAAGTTGGTTTAGGTACTTATCGAAAAGTTTTTTCTTACTCTTGTCTATGCTTTTTGCTAATTCATCTTCAGGAATGTTTTGTATCCTTGAGACGATGTCTAAAAGAGTATCTGAAATATGCAATGCATATCTACGGCGAGCATCATCATAATCAAGTTGAGTTCTTATATCATTGTCCGTTACAAATTCGAGCTTATTCATTATCAGATATAGCTCTCTAGTCTCTGCCACATGTTTATCATCCTCAAAAGGAGGAAAACTCTTTTGTACTACATGCACTTATGAAAAGTAGTAGCAATATATTTAAAAATATAATTTTTACTAAGATGGTTTTTCCTTTTATAGATGAAATCTTTAATAATCTTCTACTATAATTTTACAACAAAAAGGAAGGAATTCCCTTTAAGACAAAATATATTTTATTCATTTAACTCAAATAGGAGATAAACTATGAAACCAATAATGCAAAAATTCACTTTACTGACTCTAACTATTTTTATAATAGCTATGGGTAGTACACTTTGGGCAAAAAATCCACAAGAGACTATTGTCTTTGGTGCTGGATGTTTCTGGGGTGTTGAGAAACACTTTGATAACTTTGATGGTGTTATAAGTGCTGAGTCTGGTTATGCAGGAGGAAATTATGATAATCCTACTTACAAAAAAGTACTTCAATACCGCAACCTCAAAAGTGACTCAAAAATCATAAACTATACAGAAGCTGTTAAAGTTGTCTTTGACACAAGTAGAGTAGATGCAAGAACACTTATAAAGTCATTTTGGGAACTACACAATCCTACACAAGCTAATGGACAAGGCAACGATATAGGCAACAACTATAGAAGTGCTCTTTTTTACACTACATCAGAGCAAAAAAAGATAGCTTATGAGACAAAAAAAGAGTATCAGAAGCTATTAAACGCAGGCGGATATGGCAATATTGTCACAGAGATAAAAGCACTCAAAAAGTTTTATAAGGCAGAGGGCTATCATCAAGACTATCTTGCTAAAAATCCTTTTGGATACTGTCCAAATCATGCAACAGGTGTGAAGTTCTCCAAAGAAAAAGAGCTTGTTGATTTTGTAAAACCCCTTGGTGGCAAAGAGATTATAGTTATCACTTCACCTAACTACTGTCCCTATTGTGAAAAATTTGAAGCAGATGTAAGTAAAAACTATAAGGGCAGACTCCCGATGAGAACAGTGCTTGGGAGTCGCCTCAAAGGTTTTAGTATCGAGACTAAACTCTATGCAACGCCTACTATACTTTTTATAGAAGATGGCAAAGAAGTTATAGGACATGTGGGTTATATGGATGCTAAAACATTTTATAAAACACTTGGGGCATTTAAACTCGGACGTGATTCCAAAGCTTATCAAGTTGCATTTCACGAGGGGACAGATGCACCAGGATGTAAGCAGTATAAAATCTTTGAAAACACTCCTGATGGCGTTTTTATAGATAAGCTCAGTGGAGAGATTTTATTTGATACAAGAGATCGTTTTCACTCAGGAACAGGTTGGCTTAGTTTTTACAAGGCTAAAGATGGTGCAGTTATAGAGCGTGAAGATTATAGCTTTGGGATGAAAAGAGTTGCACTTGTATCTAAAACAAGTGGGATTCATCTAGGTCATGTGTTTGAGCGAGCTGATGGAAAGCGTCGTTTTTGTATAGATGCTACAGTTTTGGAGTTTGTTCCTCGGGCTGAGATTAAAGGTTTTTAGCAGTGCATTTACAAGTGTGATATAAGCTACTCAAGTAGCAAATGAAATAAATAAAAATCTATATACTTCTACTAGTTTTAAAAAAATTAGGAGAAAAAGATGAAAAAAACAATTATTTCTGCAATTGTAGCTTCTTTGCTACTTTCTACATCTGTTGTTGCTGATAGCAAGATAAAAACAGTCAAAGAGGTGGGTAGTAGTGCTATACAAAAAGGTACACAAGATGCTCTTACAACACAAGATAGACTTATTCTTGAAGCTATTAATTCTTTAAAATTTACCAATAGTGCTTTAGTCGCTTTAGACAAAGATGACACCAAAGCTGCTCTTGCAAATATCGAGAAAGCTTTGGGTAAACTAGAAGTTATACTAAGTGCAAAAAATACACCAAAATTGTTGCCAATAGATAGTAATGTTGCAATCTATGAGTTTATTGGAACAAAAAAAGATGTTATTAAAACAGTTGATCATGTAAAAGATTTGCTTGATGACAACAAGGTGCAAGTTGCTCGAGAACTCTTAAACACACTACAGAGTGAAATTGATGTTACGGTTGTTAGTTTACCGCTTGTTACTTATCCTGATTCGTTGAAGCTTGCGGGAAAATATATTCATGATGGAAAAACAGATGAAGCAAAAAAAGTTTTAGAAGTTGCTCTTTCTACTTTCAGTAAAACAGTTGAGATAATTCCTCTTCCTTTGCTTAAAACAACAGATTTGATTATGGTATCTTCAAACCTTTCTAAAAATGAAAAGAAAGAAGAGGCTTTAAAGTATTTGGACGCAGCAGAAGAAGAGCTTGATATTGCTGAAGCACTCGGTTATGTAAGTAGCTCAAGTAATACATATAAGTCTCTTCATGAAGTTTTAAAAGAAGTGAGAAAAGAGATTAAGGGTAAAAATAAAGCAGAAAAACTTTTTGATGAGCTAAAATCTAAAATGAAAGATTTTAAAGATAAAGTTTTCTCTTCAAAAGAGAAGTAAGTTTAGAGTATTTTATTATACATTCTAGTAAAATAAGAGACTCTTTTCATCTGAAGTGCCTCAGCTAAGGCTTCAAGCATTGGAGTCATTTTTGTGCTTTGGATGTAGATGGGAGTATTATTTTGATACTTTCTACAAAGAGCAAAGAATAGTGCTATTGTCTGGTTTATCTCCTGCGTTTGGAGTGTGATTTTATAGCCATCTTTATAGCTAAACGCAAAGGCAAATGAACAATCACTCTCTTTACTTTTTATCGTTTTGCATTCAATCTCTTTATGACTTAATAGCTCTATCAGATAGGGGCTTTGACTCTCTAAACAAAGAGTTTCATCGAAGTTGACTATCTCGTAATCATCATTATTAAGTAAAAATTTTCCTGTCTCAAAGCGGTAAGTATTGACATCGAAGTAGCGCTTAAATCCAAACTTCTCATAAAAACTCTCTTGCCCTAAAACACTATCAAGCCCAATTTGTCGTTCTCCTAAATGCTCACATGCAAAAGTAAATATCTCTTTACCATAGCCTAGAGAGCGAAAAGGTTTGAGGACTAAAAGCGAGCTGATAAAACCAAACTGCTCACTTTCTCGCAGGGCGACAACAAATCCAAGAAGTTCTGTCCTTTTGTAAAAAATGAAAAAATCATCAGGATGAGTTTTTAGCAGAGAGCGAATGTGAAGATCTTCTATATCCCACTGCTCTGCGTTTGCATAAGTATAAAAGAGAGGAAGTTCCTTTTCTTGAAGATTTCGTATCTGCATAAAAGAGGTTTATTTACCCTCTTTAAAGTTATCAACTTTCCCTATGGCACAAGAGACAAAACTTTTTGCTTTCATGCTAGTATCTTCGATAAAACTAAAACTCTCTCCTGAGACAGGATAGCCAAGACTTTTGAGGGCATTGTGAAGTGCATCTAGTTTATCATCTTCTATGTCGAGAGTAATTTCTCTTGGCATTACTTCAAGGTTTACTTCTATCTCGCCAAACTCATCTTTGAGTTTACTTGTAAGTGTCGAAGAACAACCACCACACTTTACATTTTGAACTTGTATAGTTTTTTTCATTACATATCTCCTCCACATTTTCCAGCACCACATTTCATTGCAGGTGTCTCTTTGGGCTTGTTTTTCTTTCATCATTTTATCATGTTTTAGTGCATCTCCGCATTTACCTACACCACATTTTGCAGTACCACACTTAGTAGACATTCTATTTGTCTCTTGAAGTTTGACACACTCATATGCCTCTTTGGCAGTTTTAGCAGCGATGACACACTCTTTTCGAGGGTCGTTTTCGCGCATCTGACTGAGAATATTCTTTTTCTTTTTAGCAAGAGCACCCTTACCATCAAACATATTTGCACCACATTTTCCAGCACCACATTTCATCCCAGAACTAGCACTTCCTTTTTCCTCTTTTTTTGTATCGCTACAAGCACTAAAAGTGAGTATAGCTCCTAATAAAAGTGTAACTAAAATATTTTTTTTCATATTTTCTTCTCCTCTGTTTTATTTTTTAAGTCTTTCTTTGCCATTATCTCAAACAAAATAGGAATAATTATAAGGCTAAGAATAGCAGAACTTATAATCCCTCCAAGCATAGGAGCGGCTATGCGTTGCATTACCTCACTTCCTATCCCGTGTGAGTACATAATAGGGGCTAGACCTGCTAAAATAGAGAAAACTGTCATAAGTTTTGGGCGGACTCTCTGTACAGACCCATCATAAATTGCAGCTCTTAACTCCTTAGCTCCAAATGCTCCAGAGTACTTTTTCTTCGCTTCATCTACAGACTCTTGAAGGTAAACTATCATAAGTATAGCTGTCTCAGCAGCTATTCCAAGCAGGGCTAAAAATCCGACTATAACAGCGATACTCATAGCAAACCCCAGCATATCTATGTAGATAAGCCCACCTAAAAGTGCGAAGGGGAGTGTAAAAAAGACTATGAGTGTCGGCACTATTTTTTTGAGTGCTAGATATATAAGTACTAAGATAGAGAGTAAAACACCTGGAATAATCCAAATAATTTTTTTCATAGCACTATCGAGGTACTGTGATTGTCCTGCCCACTCTATGTAGTAGCCTGCCTCAAAGTTTATCTCATCTATGAGCTGTTGAGCATTTTTTACATACTCTTTAGCGGTGACTCCCTCTTGAGGAGTGATGTAGATAAAGGTAACGGGTGTCGCCATCTCTGACTTGATAACTGAAGCACTCTGTTTGTAGTAAATCTTTGCAAAAGTACTAAGAGGCACAAACCCAAGTTTTGTTTTTATGAGAATATTTTTTATAGACTCTACACTTCTTCTCTCATCTCCCTCTAAACGCAGGGCAATAGGGTAGCGTTCAAGTCCTTTATACATGGTCGAGACTTTGAGTCCACCAATAGCCAAAGATGTATATTCTAAGAGTTGATTTTTACTCATACCGTAGCGTTGCATCGACTCTTCATCTAAGTCAAGATAGAGAAAATACCCCGTACTCGCTTGATCTGCAAAAACAGAAAGTGTTTTATCAAAACTGCGAAGTTTCTCCTCTATGATTTTCCCATATTTTTGTAAACCAGCTGCATTTTGACCATAAAGCTTAATGCCAATAGGTGTACGAATACCACTAAGGAGCATATCTATACGACCACGGATAGGGTAAGTCCATGAGTTTGTTAGTCCTGGAATTTGTAGAGCATCCTCCATATCCTGACGCAGTGAATCATAAGTCACACCCTCTGGCCATTCACTCTGTGGTTTTAGGGTGATGATAGTCTCTATCATTCCAAGTGGTGCAGGGTCAGTAGCCGTTCCTGCTCGTCCAGCCTTACCAAAAACCATCTCCACTTCAGGAAAACTTTTTATGATTTTGTCTGTTTTTTGGGTGAGTGCTTTTGCTTGATCGACACTTATTCCCATAAGGAGTTACAGGCATATACATAAAAGTTTGCTCATTTAACATAGGCATAAACTCCCATTTAAGAGAGTTGAAAAGAGTGGGTAAATATAGCCCAAGTGATGCTACAACTGCTACTATTACAAGATACTTTAGTTTTAAACCATAGACTATGAGCGGGCGATAGATCCAGACAAAAAATCTATTGAGAGGATTTTTATTTTCTGCAATTATTTTTCCCTTAACAAAAAATACCATAAGTACGGGAACAAGGGTAATACTTAAAATCGCCCCTGCAGCCATAGCAAATGTTTTTGTGTAAGCTAGAGGTGTAAAGAGTAGTCCCTCTTGTCCATCAAGTGCAAAGATAGGTAAAAACGATACAACAATAAGAGCGAGTGCAAAGAAAATAGGACGACCAACAAGTTGAGAAGATTTTAAGATAACTTCTATTCTCTCTTTATCTGTTGGCATTCTGCCGTGTTTGGCTTCAAACTTATGCAACATTTTATGGGCATTTTCTATCATAACGATGGAGGCATCAACCATAGCACCGATAGCAATAGCAATTCCCCCAAGACTCATGATGATTTGAGCCAACACCAAAGAGTTTCATCAGTCCAAATGTAGCCCCAACTGTAAGCGGTAAGACAATAAGAACTATAAGTGAAGAACGAAAATGGAGTAAAAAGAGACCAATCACTAAAATAACGATAATACTCTCTTCTATAAGAGTCCCTTTGAGTGTCTCAACTGCTCCATCTATAAGACCTGAACGGTCGTAAACAGTGGTAACATCAACACCATCGACTTTCAGGTCAGCCATCTTCTCTTTTATGCGTTCTATCGCAGAGTAAACATCTTCGCCATAACGAACAAGTACAATTCCACCGACAACTTCTCCCTCACCATTTAAGTCAGCTATACCACGACGTGGTGCAGGGGTAAGCTCAACTCGCCCAATATCGGCGATAGTAAGAGGAACTCCCCCTTTTGTAGTGATAACAAGTTTACGAATATCATCAAGGTTTTTCACATAACCTTTAGCTTGGACTATCCACTCAAAACCATTTTCTATGACTATCCGACCACCTGTATCGTTATTGTTCTCTTTTAGAACTTTCGCAATATCTTTGATACTTAAATCATACTTGATTAGATTATCATTATTTACAGTTACTTGATAAGTAGGAACAAATCCACCAACTGAAGCCACCTCACTCACTCCATCCACACCCATAAGTGCATATTTGTAGTAGTAGTCTTGTAGTGTTCTAAGTTCACTTAAGTTTTTAGTCTTTGAGCTAAGAGCATACTCATAAACCCAACCAACACCAGAAGCATCAGGACCCAGAGTGATATTCATACTTGCTGGTAGCGATGACGCTACGGATGCAAGTTGTTCTAAAACACGAGATCTAGCCCAGTAAAGGTCAGTATCATCTTTAAAAATGATGTAAATAAGTCCTGTCTCATAAGTAGAGTACCCACGAACAGTCTCAATGTTTGCAATAGCTAAAAACTGTGCAACAAGAGGATATGTACCTTGTTCTTCTACAGTCTCAGGCGACTGACCATTCCATTTTATCTCTACAATTACCTGTGGAGGAGAGAGGTCTGGAAGTGCATCAAGAGGAGTATGTTTCATACTCCAAATACTTCCTGCAACTAAAAATAGCATAGTCATAAGCACTAGAAATTTATTTTTTATACTGGCTTGGATTAATTTTTCTATCATTATTTATTCACTTTATTTGAGTTAAGATGAATTATACACTTATAGTGTGGTGGGTTTGTGAAGTAAACTTTATTTAGAGCGAAAGAAATGAAAAAAACTACAAGGGTGTAAAGAACTTGAATTATGATAGCAAATATGCTATCATATTGCTATGAAAATAGTTATAGATACAAGTGTTTGGATTTCT